>CAZYZD010000059.1:0-13619 GCA_964651755.1 uncultured Sulfurospirillum sp.
CCGGCTTGAGGATATTTGCCGCATCCATACTTCCTTCACTTGCACCCGCACCGACAATCGTATGAATCTCATCTATAAAGAGGATAATATTGCCATCTTTTTTTACCTCTTCGATAATCGCTTTGAGACGATCCTCAAACTCACCGCGGTACTTCGCACCTGCGATAAGGGTACTCATATCCAGACTCATCACCTTTTTGTTTTGCAGGCTTAAAGGTACCTCTTTGTTCACAATCTTTTGCGCAAGACCCTCTACCAGTGCTGTTTTACCAACACCCGGCTCTCCCAAAAGGATCGGATTGTTTTTGGTTTTACGAATCAAAATCTGCATCATACGCTGGATCTCTTCATCACGTCCGATAACAGGATCCAGTTCACCGTCTCTGGCTCTCTGTGTCAGATCGATTGCATATTTCTCCAAAGACTCCAGCTTCTCTTCGGCTGTCTCAGAGTCAATCTTGCGCCCGCCTCTGATCGCCTCAAGTGTCTTTTTCAACTCGCTGATATCAAGAAACTTTCCAAGTGCTTCCTTGATGGAAGGATTGTCCAGATTCGCCATCAGCCAGGTATCAACAGCGATATACTGATCTCCGTTCTGAACCATTTGTGCTTCCGCTTTTTGCAAACTCTCCGCCAGATCACGGGAAAGTTTGATGCTCTCTTTGGTTACAGAAGAGACAGAAGGAAGTTTTTCTACTTTACTTTTTATCTCCAGTGCTATTGCTTCCTTCTGGGCACTCATCTTATTCAGTGCCTGATTTAAAATAGAACTGGTATCTGTCAGCATACCCCAGATTACATGAAGGGGTGTCGCTTCAGGGTTTTTTGCATGCAGTGCAAGCGAAATCGCACTCTCGATCGATTCACGCATCGCATGGGTTAGTTTTTCAAATATATTTTGCATTTTTGCTCCTTTTTCTCCCACTTTTTCAGGTGGTCATTCAAAATTTGATGTAATTATACAACATTGAGTGTATCTTTGTCAAGGTTTCTAATAGTTTTTTTGCAAATTTCTTTTTAAACCAAACTTAATGTATGCTTTTTTCGGGATTGAGGAGCCTTTTATTTACTTTTATACCCCTTCTACCACAAACTTTTCTTCTATAATCATGTTGTTATCTATATATATCTCCCCTCTAAAGCTATCTGAAACTTTGTAAGTAGATACACCTTTAGGGGTACCGCTCATAATAATATCACCATCTTCAAAACTCATAAAACTCTGTATTTCATCCACAATTTTATCAGGTTTATAAATCATCAAATCATAGGTAGCATGCTGAATCAGAGTATCATTGACAAAAAGTTTCATCTCCAGACTCTTTATATCTCCCTCCAATTTTATAAACTTTCCAAATACAGCACTTTTGTCAAATGCTTTGGCTCTTTCCCAGGGAAGTCCTTTGGATTTAAGATAATTTTGCAAATCTGCTTTTGTCAGATCCAGTCCAAAACCGATACCTTCTATTTTATTGTCAAAAATCAAAAAACATATCTCAGCCTCAAAACGACAATCTTTCTGAATATAATAAAGTTTGTCTGTGATGGCAGAATTGGGCTTGTTGAACAGCACCATAGAAGCAGGTATTTCATTGTTCAGTTCATGAATATGCTCCACATAGTTTCTACCGACACAAATCACCTTGCTTGGTATAACCTCTTTTTCCATATATCTAATACTTTTCATAAAAAAACCTTTTATTAAGTTGTATGCTATTTTAAAATCTATTTTATCTATTTTTCTGAAATTCTCAGGAAGTTAAAGTATATACTCTTTTGAAAGCTTTACCAAAATAACTCTGACCAAAAAATCCAAACTCTATAGCGACATATCAGAGATACTATTTTCTAATAATAGCCAGTATTAAACTTTTTTGTATATTTGTATAAATATAAATAAACGCTACTTGGCATAGTATAGAAAAAACAGGAGCATATGCCCCTGTTTTTATATTATTTTTTTTCATGAAGCTCTTCAACAACTTCTGCAAGTTCTTTTTCTATTTTTGGATCGATATGAATATCATCCTCAGTTAAGATACCCGCAGCCGGGTCATTATAGGTTGCAACATCAAGTTTGCCTTCACTTTTTGCCACAATGACAGAAACAGCAGCATCCCCCGAAACATTGACTGCAGTTCGGATCATATCCAGCAATCTATCCACACCAAGAATCAAACCTATACCCTCAACAGGAAGCCCCACCTGGGTAAATACCATAGAGAGCATAATCAAACCGACACCGGGAACACCTGCTGTACCGATGGAAGCTAGTACACTCATCAAAATAACAGTCAAATATCCTGTAAATCCAAGTTCAACACCATAGGCATTGGCAATAAAAACCGTTGCAACACCCTGCATAATGGCAGTACCATCCATGTTGATTGTCGCACCAAAAGGTACGGTAAAAGATGCTACCGAGTTATCAACACCCAACCGCTCCGTCACTGTACGCAATGTTACAGGAATAGTGGCATTTGAACTGGAAGTTGAAAATGCAAAAACCTGAGTATCTTTCATCTTCTGTAAAAATATTTTGGGACTCATACCGGAGAAGATTTTGAGAATAGACATCAGGGTGATAAAAAGATGTATCATCAGTGCACCGATAAGCACAATCACATAACCTGCCAAATCTACCAGAAGATCCAGTCCAAGATTTGCAATCGCTTTGGCAATCAAAGCAAAAACTGCATACGGAGCAACTGCCATGATGATATTTACCATCGCCATCATGATTTCATTGCCGATTTCAATCAGTTTTACAACCGGTTCCGCTTTTTTTCCAACCATCAAAATGGAAATTCCAAGTAAAATAGAGAAGAAAATCAACTGAAGCATTTTACCAAGTGCCATTGCATTGACAACATTGCTGGGAATAATATCTATCAGTACTGAACTGAGCGGAGGTGCTTCTTTCCCTGTAAATACAGCAGTTGAAGTCATATTGACACCATCACCTATCCCTAAAGAGGCAGCGATAGTAATTGCCACTGCAATAGCAATAGCCGTAGTAAGCATATAAAGTGCAAATGATTTTGCACCGACTTTTCCAAGATCTTTTATATCTCCTATACCGATAACACCCGTTATGAGGGAGAAAAAGACCAGCGGAACAACAAGCATCTTAAGTGCGGTAACAAACATTTTACCGATAATATGAAAAAGCCCGTTAACAATATAGTCACCTGTAAACGTACCCTCTGCATTCATACCTGCGAAGTTGATCGCAAGTCCAACCAATATACCAAGCCCCATACCAATCAACACTTTGGTAGTCAGCGTCATTTTCTTTTGCTCTGCCATACAAATCTCCTTTATCTTATTTCTCAGCAGAAGGGAGTCACCTCCCTAACCTTTTTTAGAAGTTCAAATAATAGATAATTCTGAAATCATCTCTATCTTCTCTGTCAGATTCATCTGTCTGATCTTTAATGGAGTATCTGACACGTACTTTTGAATTGCTTGTGAGTTTATATTTGATATCAACATTTGTTTCGGAAAAGTCATCTCTGACATAACCACTATCTGCTGCCACATCTACATATCCGACTTTTACACTCAATCCGGCAAGAGGATGCGCTATAATTTGTCCGCCGATAGCTTCACTCGGTTCATAGTTGCCGTATCCCTGCTGCCAGTCAGAGTACATTGGTCCTGACTCAACCGCTTTAAACTCATTGTCACTGATTTTGTTGTAGAGAAGTGCCACATCGAACATACCAAAAGAAGTACCGGCTTTCACACCATACATAGTTGAATCATCCCCTACATTGTAAGCATTTCCACCGTACTGCGCTTTGATATAACTGTTTTTACCTACATTTGCAAGCTTATATTTCAGATCAAAATATTTGTAATCATCATATTTGATTGTATTGCCGGCATTGTCTTCATCACTAAGAGCTTTGATATACTGCGCACGAATGGTTAAATCTGCTACAGAAGTATTTTTAACATAGATATACCCAAGACCATCTTTACCCCATTTTGTGTTGTAGTCGTTAAATCTGTTATCTTTGGAAGTAAAACCCGTATATCGTTGTACATAACCCACTTCTACCATGGTATTTTGTATATCTTTATTTCTGAAAATCGCTGCTTCATATACAGATGGGAGGATTCTCAGATCATGATTTTGCATAAGCGGTGTAGCCAATTGCTGACGACCGATTTTAAACATGCTATTGGCATTGTTATACTCTATATATGCTTCCCCTAAAAAGCTCAGATCTTCACCATTTCTGCCTAAGATACTGGTTCCTCTACCCTCTTCTCTGGTGTAGATACCGAAAAGTCTGTGACTTCCATAGTATGCAAATCCAACTTTCGCACCATTGTAATCTCCGGAAACATACTTCATGATACCACCGGCTGTCAATGCTCTGGCTCTTGGCTTAACACCGTCAAAACCTCTGTTAAAGTAAAATACTCTCATATTGGTTGAGTAAGTACCCTCTTTTAATGCGCCCTCTATCGTATCTGCTGCAGCTGCTGCCGACACCATTGCCATAACCGCTACTGCGGATAATAAAATTTTCTTCATCTTTTCTCCTTTTGATTGATTAAATTTTGTTTTTATTGAATAACTCTTCTTTTCTGCATGAAATATACAGACAGATAGAGAAGAGCACCTATAAGATAAGAGATATACTCTGATCCTATTGAAAGTTTTGCCGCCATAATATTTGGTACCAGCATAAAAGGTACTACCAAAAGCAGCAGCAATCTTTCAAAACCAGTTGTTTTGGTAATCATCCACCCCTGTGTCGCAGAGGAGAAAGCAAACATTCCCGCTGCCGCAGTAATGAAAATAAGGGTAATTTCCAGAGGATTGGTAATCCACTGCCAGCCTGCCGGATTATCCGGATCAGCAGCATCCACTCCGCTGATAAGCAGAAGCTTATTATTGAAAAAGAAAGCAAATGGTAAAATTGCTGTTCTTATATCATACGCAAACCCCTGAAGACCTGTTTTAATGGGATCACTCTTTGCAATCCCGGCTGCCGCATACGCGGCCATACCCACAGGCGGCGTATCATCCGCCAAAATACCAAAATAGAATACAAACAGATGGGCGGCAATCGCAGGGATAAGATACCCCAGACTCGAGGAGAGATCCATAATCACAGGTGCAGTCAATGCCGCCATGACAATATAGTTTGCCGTTGTCGGAAGTCCCATACCCAGTATCAAAGATACAATTGCTGTAAAGAAAAGTACCGCAACAATATAACCGCCGGAAATCTCTTCGATCACTTCAGACAATATAAGTCCCACACCAGTCAGCGTGACAGAACCTACAACGATTCCAGCAACTGCTGTAGCAATCGCGATAGGTACCATATTTTTCGCACCGTTGACCATGCCGTGCCCAATGTCGGCAAACCCGCTGACAATCACTCCCAAATCAATTTTCTTACCTTCCAAAAATGCATATGCAGGACGCTGAATCACCATAATAAGCATCATGAACAGTATCGCATTGAATGCTGCCATTTGAGGAGATTGTCTCAATACGATTAATGTATACATCAGAAAAAAGATAGGGATGATATAGTGAATACCGCTTTTAAAAATATCAAACGCCTTTTGCAGTTTGGAAGGATCTTCTCCTTTGATACCAAGTTTCTTTGCTTCAAGATGTACAATGTAAAAAAGGGCAAAATAACTGACAAATGCAGGAATCACCGCCGCCATAATCACATCTGTATAAGCAAGTCCCAGAAACTCGGCAATAATAAAAGCCGCTGCTCCCATGATAGGCGGCATAAGCTGTCCATTGGTCGAGGCAGCCACTTCTACAGAAGCTGCTTTGTGTCCGGGAAAACCGAGTTTTTTCATCAGTGGAATCGTGAAAGTACCTGTCGTAACGGTATTGGCAATAGAACTACCGGAGATAATTCCCATCATACCTGAAGCCGCAACAGAAGCTTTTGCAGGTCCTCCATCATACTTTCCAAGCAGTGCATACGCCAGATCGATAAAGTATTTACCAGCTCCTGCACGCTCCAGCAGAGCGCCAAAAAGTACAAATAAAAAGACATAACTTGCACTCACTCCCAGAGGTACACCGAAAATTCCCTCTGTCGTCAGATACATCTGTCCCACAATTTTGTTGATACTTGCACCTTTATGGGCAATAAGATCAGGCATATACTGCCCCAGATAATCATACAATATGAAAAGTACGGCAATAACAGGAAGTGCCATACCAAGCGTTCTTCTCGCCGCTTTTAAAAGCAGAATAATAGTCATGATACCCATACCTACATCAAGCGGTGACCACGCTCCGCTTCGGGCATTGAGCGCATCATAATTATAGTAGATATAAAGCGCGCCGATAACAGCTGCCGGACCTATGAGAAAGTTATACCATGGAATTGTTGTCATCGTCCATCTAGTGCGGAACATAGGATACATTGCAAATGCCAGAGCCAGCGCAAAAGCGAGATGGAATGCACGTATAAAGACACTGTTTGTCGGTACAACTACCACATAAATCTGATATGCTGACCAGGCAAAAGCAACAATTACTATCAACCAGTGCTGCCATGACCCTTCAGGCAGATTTCTCTGCCCTTCGAGTTTGTCAATCAGCTTCTCTTCATTTTCTATAAAGCTTTCATCAGGAAACTCAGCTTCCTTTTTATGTTTGGCTTTTTCCATTTTTCAGCCTTATTTGATAAGACCAGCTTCCTTAAATGCTTTGATAGCACCAGGATGTTGAGGAACAGCTAAACCATCCAGAAGTGACTCTTTGGTAATCGTTTTATAGGCGGGATGCAGTTTTTTAAATTCATCAAAATGATCAAGAATTGTTTTTGCTACAGTATAGACAATCTTGTCATCTATAGTATCTTTTGTGACCAAAACTGCTTTGACACCGATACTTGGAGTATCATGCTCGACACCTTTGTAAAAAGAGCCTGAAATCACTCCTTTTGCATAGTAAGAGTATTTATTGACCAAATCATCAATAGGCTTTCCTTCAATCGGAATCAAATCGATATCTACTGAATTTGCTGCATCTTTGATATTTGCAGTAGGATGTCCGAAAACACCGAAATAACCATCAATCTTGTTATCTTTTAGCATTGTAGGACCTTCTGAAGATTTCAGTTCATTTGCAAGTGCCAAATCAGAGTGTTTGATACCGAATGCATCTAAAACGATATCTGTTGTCATCCTTGTACCAGATCCGGGGATATCAATATTAATCTTTTTCCCTTTGATATCAGTAATACTTTTGATACCTGACTTTTTACTGACTACAAATGCCAGCAACTCAGGATAAATCGCCAGAACAGAGCGTAAACCTTTAATCGGCTTATCTTTAAATTTTCCTTCTCCATGATAAGCCTGATATGCTGTATCACTCTGAGAGATTCCAAAATCAAGCTCATTGGCATTGATAGTATTTACATTATATACCGAACCGCCCGTTGACTCCACAGAACATCTGATACCTGTTTTTTTGCGATCTTTATTCATCATACGACAAATCGCACCACCTGTCGGATAGTAGGTACCCGTTACACCACCTGTACCAATCGTAATATACTGCGTAGCAAACGCAGGAATACTCAATGCAGCAACAACTGCCATACCTAAAATAGTTCTCTTCATGTACTCTCCTTATGGAAAAAATTTCGTTACCTTTGGATTATACTAAAGAAAAATAGCGTGAGAATAGCAAAAAAGTAAGCAAAATAATAAAACTAACTTATATTTGACAGTTTTATTTTATAAATAATTTTATTTTTTAATATTGTATCAGAAAGATAAAATAATATTACAAATACGGAGGCAATGCTTCAGCTTTGCACAGGACAACATACCGCACTGAAGTACGGTCTCCGTCAGTACACTCTTTCGTTACCCTGCACTTCCTGCAATATCTCTTCATCTTCCAGAGGATCAAACCAGACAAAACTTTTACCGCTTTGGGCATCTCCTTTGAGCAGGTCTCCTCCCTGTCTGTATTTCAGATCGAGTTCGGCGATTTTGAAGCCGTCGAGTGTTTTGCAAAATTCTCTGAGTCTTTGGGCAGGTTTTGTTTTGGTGAAGAGGTAGCAGTACCCTTTCAATCCGTTTCGCGATACCCTTCCCCTGAGTTGATGCAGTGTCGCCAGTCCCAGCCGTTCCGGTGCGACAATGACGATCGTAGAGAGACGGGGAAGAGAGATACCCACTTCGATCAGTGTGGTGGCAAGCAAAATTTTTCCCTCTTTGGCAAATGTTTCGAGAATATCCTCTTTCTCTTTATCTTTACCGTGTGTCACAAAGACACCTTCAAAGTTTTTCTCCCAGTAACTTCTGGCTTCATCAATCGACTGATAATCGATCGTATCACTCTCTGTAACAAGCGGATAGACCACAATCACCTGTCTTCCTGCTTCCGACTCTTTGCGGATATGTTCTGCGAGTCTGCCAAAATCCCGGGGTGTGACGATCTCTGTATCGATATCCTTTTCAAACGGCAGCTCTCTGATCTGACTTACATCTATAATATGCGACTGAATCATACTGAGTGTCCTCGGAATAGGTGTGGCGGAAAACTGTAAAAAGTGAGGATGCTTCTCCCCTTTGGAAACCATAGCCTTGATCTGCGCTCTCTGTTTGGTACCGAAACGGTGTTGTTCATCGACCATAACCAATGCTGCATCGGGCACATCCCGGTACAAAAGCGCATGTGTACCGATAAGAAAATCGTAGCTGCTTAAATCCTCTTTCCTGTTTTCATGAGTTACCAGCGCCACATTGAGATCAGAAGGAAGGAATTTTTTAGCCTCTTCATAAATCTGCGATGCCAGAACCGTCGTCGGTACCATCAGTATCGACCTGTGCGGACAGGCAAGCATAACAGAAGCAAGAATCACCATTGTTTTCCCGCATCCCACATCTCCCATGATTAGCCGTTTGGCAGCAGTCGGGGAACGTAAATCCTGTGCAATCTCGGAAATCACTTTCTGCTGATCACCTGTCAGGGTAAAAGGAAGAGAGTTGACAAAAGATGTAATATCCCCCTCAAGTGTGGCAATAGCCGGAAAATCGAGTTTTTTTGAAGAGAGTTTTTTAAGATAGTTGTAAATCTCGGCATATTTAAGTGCCCGAAGTGTCTCTTTGTCAAATCCTTCATCTCTCAAAAACTGCTCTGCATACGCTGTGTCAGGATGGTGCATACGGAACAAAAGCTCTGCATAGTGCGGCGGTATACCCTCCTCTTTCAGCTTTTCAACAGAGAGAAGTTCAGAAATCAGACGCTTGAGTGTTTTGTTTTGCAGAGGTGTTTTATATTTGATCTCTATTGTATTGATTTCATCGATGATGATCGGCTGCACCATCTGCCAGGCATTGAACTTATACTCCATCCGCCCTTTGAGATAATAACGCTTACCGCTTTGAAACTTACCGCGGTGGTAAGGCGTCGGATGAAAAATAATAGCATTGATTTTCCGGTTGAAGTTATGGGCAAAGAGTGTCAGTTTGAGATATTTCGGATGGTAGGATGATGTCACCACTTCTGCATCGGTGACATTGGTTATCCCCTCCAGGGGGTTCTTTTGCAGATAGAGAATCTCATAACTGCGGGGTGCAATCAGCGCCAGATCGATGCTATTTTGCACCCCCAGTTTTTGAAGCCGTTCTTTATCCTCTGCTTTCACTACTTTGTAACAATAGAGAAACTGAGTTGTTTTATTTCATCATGAGATTGTATAAAATCGTTCAACTCTTTGCGTGTCAGCTTTTCGATCAATGCAAGCTCTTTTTGATGATACCCAATTCCCAGTCCCTGATAGTACTCCATAAAAGTACGGTTCAGCCTTTGTGAAAGGACTTCATTCCTGAGCGGTTCACTTCCGGCAATAAACTTTTTCGCCTGTGCCAGCTCCGCTTCTGTAATACCCTCTTTGACAAAATCAGCAACTACTTTTTTTACAAGTTTGATCGCTTCATCCTGAGACTCAAGTTTTGTCTGGAGATAACCTTTTAAAGAGGTATGGGATTTATTGATATTGGCCCGGCAGTAGGCAGAGTAGGCAAGTCCGCGTTTTACCCTGATCTCTTCCATCATACGGCTGCCAAAACCGCCGGCACCCAGAATAAACGCAGCCACTTTTGCTTTATATCGTTCTTTATCGTCTGCTTTGACATGCAGCGGCGCGCTGAAATAGACATATGCCTGTTTTGTATCTTTTTTGGTAATAGTTTCCGCACTCTTTTCCAAATGTTTTACAAAAGGGAGCGGTTCACTCTTCCCGGATGAGAGCTTTTCGAGTGCCTCTTTTGCAAATGCTTTTGCCTCTTTCAGATCCATATCACCGCCAATCACAACAATCGCACGTTCGAGTGAGAGATGTTCATGAATATAATCCCTGACAGCATCAAGTGTCAGTCTGTTCAAACTCTCTTTGGTACCGATACTCGGATGTCCAAGCGGTGTATCTTTATAGACCAGCAGTTTCAGGTTGAGACTGGCAATATAGTCAAAATCATTCTCTTTCTGCTTGATACGGCTCATCTTCAAAAGCTTGACTTTGTCAAAAGCAC
Organism: uncultured Sulfurospirillum sp.; assembly: GCA_964651755.1. GTDB lineage: Bacteria > Campylobacterota > Campylobacteria > Campylobacterales > QNZT01 > QNZT01. The sequence continues at coordinate 10,558 of CAZYZD010000059.1, forward strand.
TCTGGGTAAAATTGGGGTCTTCAAGCAACATCTGTATCAAACCGACCCCTTTGCCAAACTGCTCTTTTAAAGACTCCAGCTCCAATACAAATGTCTCCGTACCGCTATGCACCGAAAAGTGGATGGCATTCTCTTCCAGTTTCTGTGCAAAACCGACAGCACCAAGCGCTTTGGTTCCCTCACTGAGCAGTGACGCACTGAAAGAGGCGATACCCGAAAGATTGCCATCGGCAATAGAACCGCTGTTTTGAAAAATCAACTGCATCGAAGCAATCGGCAGTGTACTATCCTTTTCAAATATAACAGGGACTTCAACCCCGTTTACCTCGATTTTCTCTACATTTGCACCCAATAAAACTCCTTCCAGCATCATTACTGCAATCAATATAAATTTAAACATTTTCTCTCTCATATACCTCTAAGATATTATACGCTGTATCACGTTTGGCGGGAATCTCTCCGATATCTTCGATCAAACGGATCATCTCCTGCTGATTCATACGGTTGACTGCACCCGCCGCCGCAACAACATTCTCTTCCATCATCGTAGAACCCAGATCATTTGCACCGAAAAGAAGCGCCAGCTGACCGATATAACTCCCCTGTGTCACCCAGGAACTCTGGATATTTTTAAAATTATCCAGATAGAGGCGACTTACTGCCAAAAGGCGCAGGTAACGGTTGGAAGATTGTTTTGTAATCTCCGGAATCTCTTCCGCCAGTTTGGTATGGGTTGGCTGAAAACTCCACATGATAAACGCGCGAAAACCGCCTGTCTCATCCTGTAAATTGCGGATATGCTCCCAGTGTTCGATGATCTCTTCATCTGTCTCAACTGTACCGAACATCATCGTTGCTGTAGATTTGATTCCCACTTTGTGTGCCTGTCGATGTACCTCCAGCCAATTTTTGACATCAAGTTTTTTGGGTGCGATAATATCCCTGACACGGTCACTCAAAATCTCCGCTCCTGCACCCGGAATCGAAAAGAGTCCTTTGGCATGCAATCTTTCCAGAACCTCTTTATAGGAAATTTTGGAAATCTTGGCGATATAATCAATCTCAATTGCTGAAAAGCCGTGGATGGTAATGGTCGGATAGTTGGTATGAATCCACTCTACCAACTCTTCATACCACTCGATCTTGAGTTTGGGATGTACCCCACCCTGAAAAAGAATCTGCGTACCGCCTATGGCGATAAGCTCCTCTATCTTTTGCCCAATCTCTTCAAAACTGAGTACATAGGCATCGTCATCTTTTCCGTGACGGTAAAATGCACAAAATTTACAATCCACCCAGCAGACATTGGTATAGTTAATATTACGATCTACCACAAAAGAGGTAATACGTTTTGGATGAAGTTCTCTCTTTTTCTCCAGTGCCATACGCCCAAGTGTATTGAGATCTGCATTTTGAATGAGGTCCAGTGCCTCCTGGTTTGTCATACGTGCCATATTCCCACCTATATTGTATTAGGAGGAATTATAGCGTTTTTTGTTAAAACTCCACACGAATTGTTTTGGAAGCATTCCCTTTGATATAGACATTGTCAAACACTTTTTTGTTTCTGTGTTCAAGTACGACAATTTTGTAACGCCCTTCTGCCAGTTGCAAATGTGCCTGTCCGGTTGCTCTCGAAGAGAATGTATAGGCATAGCGCTGACTGGAGCCTTTCTTATAAATTTCCACTTTGACATAGAGAGGTTTTTCTCTTCTGTTGGCAATGATTTTCAGTTTTCCAACATTGAAATAGACCTTTTTACGAATAGTTTCTCCCTCCTGAAGCTTCACTTTACCAAGACTTTTTTTCTGCTTGGAAGTCCCTGTACGATAAGTCGCTTTCATGATATAGGTTCCGGCAGGAAGTTTGACTGCTTTACCGCCGCTGGTATAAAAGGTCTTGACACGTCGTTTCCCTTTATAGACCTCAACCCACGCTGAAATAGGCTTTCGGTTGCTATAGGCTTTGACACTTACCTGTCCCATCGCATTTTGGCTGCTGTATCCGCCGCCCAAAAGTCTGTCACTCATACGCTCGATTGGTTCCTCAACAACCGCTTTTTTCTTTTTTTCAATAATCTTTGTAATAACTATTTTATCGCCCGCTTTGGTTCTCTCTTCCGGAACTGTACTTTGCGCTATAACCGGAGGCGGAGTCACTGCCTGAGGTTCCTGCATCTTAGGCAGATTTTGCAAACTCTCTCTTTTGACTTCTGCAACAGGTGACGGTGCCTGTTGCAACTGTGGTTCACGTACGATTTCCTGCAATCCTTCCGGTCCTGCAGTTGTCTCAGAAGCGATACCTCTCTGACCGGATGCAAACTGAGGTGCAGAAACAGGTAAACTCTCCATTCGCGCAGCAGGCATGGATGCAGTTTTGGAAAATACCGGCTTGTTTTTCTGCGTCCCGGCAGAAATAGTATGTCCGGCAATAGCAGGTTCCGATACTTTAAGCTGAGGACGATTTGGCTGCACACCGGTTAGGCGTCTTTCTATCGGCAAACCTGTCGGTTTTTGATAAACCGGTTTCGTGTAGGAAGGACTCAAATTGTCAGATTTTGACAATTTTGCTGCTGTTTTTGAAAGCGTCTCACTTCTTAATAGAGGAGAAACGGAAGAGTGTACTTGAATGTTTTTGTCTGCAATAGCAGGTGCAATCGGATTGGCACCAGCAGGCATAGAAGGTGGTGCAACTCTGTTTGTACGCTCCAGTTCTCTTTGTGCATACTGCTGTTGATCCATTTTTTTCAGCGGAAGCGTTTGAAAACTTGGAGTCTCTAACTTTACCCCTGCTTTGATTTCATGATCAGAAATATAATTGTATTGGTTAATATCAGGGTTTGCCATTTTCGGAGTCTGAGGTAGTGTCAGAGGTGTGTGGACAGATTGCGCTATCTCCTCCGGAATTTCAGGTTGTGGCTTCTTTTCTGCTTTTTTTGCTTTTTCAGTTTTTTTCACTTTTTCAAAATGCTTCTCTTTTGAAGTATCCTTTACAGAAACCGAACGTTCCTGACGAACTTGTGTTGCGGAACTTTCCTGAGTTTTGAGATTTTCTGTGATCT
>CAZYZD010000060.1:0-13500 GCA_964651755.1 uncultured Sulfurospirillum sp.
TGCAATATCTTGACTATCTGCTCTTCACTGAATCGCTTTTTCATCTCTTCCTCCGGTTAGATTCTGTTATTATAGCCTAACTTTTGCTTTGGTACTGTTTTTGGAACAGGTCAAACTTTTTTAAAAAATCCTAGATACAAAAAACACATCCACTACATTTTTTGCTATAATCTCTAAAGATAAAAGCTTAGGAGATTACTATGCAAACATTGACAATACAAGTAAAAGATGACTTCATGGATGAAGTTATAAAATTTATCGAAACTGCAAAAGATAATATTGTGATTCAAAAAGATGAAAATTTAGAATACGATCCACATTTTTATGAGAGACAAAAAGAGTTACAAAAGATTAGAGATGATATTAAAAGTGGCAAATCTAAAACGACTAATTTTGAAGATTTTAAAATCGAAATGGATGTTTTAGAAAAAGAACTTGAAAAAAAATATGCGAATTAAACTTGATGGTAAATTTAAAAGAAATTTTCAAGTTATATTTGAGTATATAGCTAGAGATAAACTATCTGCTTCAAAACATTTTAAAAAGGAACTTTTTGAACAAATTGATAATTTAGTAAACTTTCCATATGCTCTGGTACTGTTTTTGGGGACAGGTTAACTGTTTACTTATAGGGATAGAATAGTACTCTTTTAAATCATCCAAACATACAGCACTATTTAAATAGTCCAATTTTCTAAGGGCGACTTTTGTATAGTTGATGCTATTTTTTTTACTTTGCTACTGGAGTTGTGAAGCAGGTGAGACCGTCTTCATGATAGCTTTTTACTGTGTTGTTTCCAATTTTTGTCAGGGGGATAGTCAGGTCGTAACAGCCGCTGCGGGTGTTTAAGACATCACATTCACATGAGAGAGGGTAGTATCCCTTTTTAGAGATGAAAAAGGAGTGTTTGATTCTCCATAAACCTCCCATAACAGTAGCAATGCCGAGTTCTTTTTCACCTCTTAGTATGAAATAACCCTTTTGATCACTTTTGACTTTGTGTTTGGGGTTTTCGATGTTTACATAAGTAACCGGTTGGTTTGTTTTTGCGTCGATGATTTGCCCTTCGACGGTGGGTATGATGGTTTGCATTTTGGGAATACAGCCGCTAAAGAGGAACAGGGTAGTAGTTAGCATGAGATATCTGTACAGCAAATCAGTATCCCCGTAACCATCTCAGAAAAGGGTTTTTCCCGCTTTTTCGGTCTATGAGGATTTCATGAATTATTACATCTTCTACAGGTTGGTCGTAGGTTTTAGTCTCTAATGCGGCAATTTTTTGTACGACATCCATCCCTTTGACTACTTTGCCAAATACCGAGTGCCGTCCATCAAGGTGATGTGCAGGGTTAAGTGTGATAAAAAAGGCAGAACCGTTGGTGCCGGGACCTTCGTTTGCCATGGAGAGTATTCCCGCTCTGTCATGAGTGAAATAAAGTTCATCGCCAAATTTATATCCGACATCCAGCCGACCTTCGGGACTGTATTCGCCGCCCATGATGAGAACATCTTTGGTGATTCTGCTAAAAAGAGTTCCATTGTAAAAAGGACCTTTTCTGTTGGTTGGTTGTCTTCCTTCCGCAAGATTGATGAAGTTCCAGACAGTTTGCGGGCACTCTTTGGCAAACAGGACAACAGTGATGTTCCCGTGTGTGGTTTTGAAGGTTGCGTACACCCTGTCAAGAGGCTCTTGATAATCTATGATCTCGTTATATCCCAACATCTTATATATCTGCTTTCAATGTTCTAAAAAAGTTCCGATGATCTCGTAAAGTCTTTTTTCTGCTTCAATGAGATTTTTACCGAATGTGATGATTCCCTCCCTGTGTCCATGCATGACAAATGCAGGTTTTGTCAGAGGATCGCTGTTTTCGTAGATTGACTGGACTGCCTGAATCATTTCGCGGGAGCCGTAGGGAACGTTTGCTGTTTTCGTATAACTGTTTGCCAGCATAAAATCCCATAACTTCAGGGAGTGGATGTGTATGACGGCTTGAATGTCAGGACTTAAGTTATAGATTGTTCCGTGTGTGAGGGCTTCGCTGCTTGGTTTTGCGGCACCGCTGGAGTGGAGGGTAAATCTCTCATCGTCCCACTTTTTTACAAGGGAATAGTGTTGGGCTGTGAGATGGGGAAGGTGTCCTGTTTGCGTTCCTGTGATGACAAAACTCTCCATGCTTGTACGGAGGCTGATATTGCCGTATCCTATATCTTCTTTTTCTCCGATTAGTTTGAGTGCATAGAGACGTTCCCTGACATCTTCTATCTCTCTCCAGAGGTTTTCATCAAGTGGTGCACTCTTTGTAAAATGAAAGTTGTATTTGATAATACCGTCAGTCATAGCAGATCTTTGAAAATGGATTCGATCGCATCCTGAGAAGCCGGGCAGACGCCTCTTTCGGTGATGAGACCGCTGATAAGTCTGGCGGGGGTAATGTCAAAACCGTAATTCAGTGCGGGGGAGTTTGTCGGAACGATTTGGATTTTTTCATAGATTCCCTCTTTGTTGATTCCCCGGATGAATTTTACCTCCTCTTCGCTGCGTATTTCGATGGGAATCTCTTTGACACCGTTGACGATAGCAAAATCAAATGTAGAAGAGGGGAGGGCTATATAAAAAGGGATATTGTTATCTTTGGCTGCCAGTGCTTTGAGGTAGGTTCCTATTTTATTGGCAGTATCACCATTACGGCTGACTCTGTCGGCACCTGTGATGCAGAGATCGACCATACCGTGCTGCATCAGATGACCACCTGTATTGTCAGCTATGACAGTATGTTTGATGCCTGCTTTGGAGAGTTCCCAGGCGGTGAGATTCGCACCCTGGTTTCTTGGTCGGGTTTCATCGACCCATACGTGGATATCGAGACCTCTTTTCGCTGCTTCATAGATGGGTGCAAGGGCAGAGCCGTCGTCGACGATTGCCAGCCATCCCGCATTGCAGTGTGTGAGGATGTTGAGTGTCGTTTTGTTTTTCTCTTTCATGATCTTTGCAAATATATCCGCCCCGTATTGACCGATTTTTTGACTGGTGATACAATCTTCATCGCAGATGGTGATCGCTTCCTCTTTGAGTCTTTCCACTCTTTGGGCAGGGGGTGTCTCTTTTGCTGCTTTCATCATCCTGTCAACCGCCCACATCAGATTGACAGCGGTAGGGCGTGATGTTCTGATATCTGCTGCATATTTGGCAAGTTTGTCAAAATTTCCCCCGGATTCACGTGCTGCGAGATAAACTCCGAAAGCGGCAGTATTTCCTATGACTCCTGCACCTCGGACAGTCATGTTTTTGATCGCCTCGATACAGCTTTGTGTATCGGAGATGGTGACAGTGGTTTCGATAAAAGGCAATACCCTTTGATCCAGTACGACAAGATCTCCCTGCTTGTTAAGCCAGAGTGCTTTGTATGTTCCTTTCATGAAGACTCCTCGATGGCAGTCAAAAGCTGCGCTGTATTTTCAAACTCTTTGTAGTGTTTTATGAGGTCAATACCCAGCCGGAGAGCATGGAGTGTTGCTGCTTTTCTCTTTTGCGGGTCATCGATACCGCGTATCTCTTCCACTCCGGCGATTCCAAAAACCCGTCTGGCTATTTTACAGCCGGCAAATCCCACGCTTTCCCGGAAGATTTTTTGCATAAAGTTTTTCTTGTAGGCTTGTAAATGGGTGTTATCTATAAAACCTGGTGTGATTAGCGCACTCTCTTCCTGTGCATCCCAGAGTGTCAGAAATTTGGTTTCGAATTTTTCATAAACTTCTTTGATGGTCTGCAGTATCCATGCTCTGTACAGAGGATTGTCATGAAGATGCAGATGGGAGATGTAGGCATTGATCAGATTGGCGATCAGTGCACCGATATCAAATCCGAAAGGTCCGAAAAAGGCGAATTCAGGATCGATAACATATGTCTCTTTGGTATTGATCATGATAGAACCGGTATGGAGGTCTCCGTGCAAGAGTGCATCAGAGTGGGTCATAAAAGTGTATTTGAGTTCCAGCAGATTTTGACGGAAATCCATCTGTCTGAAAAGGGCTTCAGCTTCACTTTTGCAGGTATCGGAGACTTCATTTGTCTCATGTTCCATATAGGCAAAGGTAAAAACAAAATCTTCTGTTAGTTTGCATAGTTCTGTATTGCCGTTAAAACGATCCATCAGTTGACGTTTTTGTGTACTTGAAAGTGCCAGTGAAGAGGTATAGAAGAGTGTTTTTGCCAGAAAGTCGGAGATATGTTCGCTGAAGAGGGGGTACTCTTTTTGTGCGATCAATCCTTTTCTCATGATGATGTGCTCACCCAGATACTGCATCACCAGTACACTCATGTTTTCGTCGGCATGGTATATTTTGGGGGCATAGTCGGGAACGTGACCGGCATAGCTTTGCAGGGCACGGATTTCAAAAGTCATACGCTCCCTGGAGAGGGCAAAATCTTCGCCGGCACAGCGCAGGTAGGGTACTGCCTGCTTGATGATGAGTGCTTTTTGGGGATCTCTTTTGCTTTTGGCGATAAAGACATAGTTGACATTGCCGTCTCCGATCTCTTCAATGCTAAGCGGTGCATCTTCAAAATAGGATTTGATCCGGGGGATTTCATATAAAAATGTTTGCAGATTATGGGTATCAAGAATATAGTAGTCCATCGTAAACCTTTTGGATTTTTGATAGATCCAAACTCCGTACGGGGAGTTTAGATGATTTTTTTTGCCAGCTGCTGCGGTAATAGTCCGAGCGACTCCTCTACCAGTTTGGTATTGCCATGTGCGATAAATGCATCTTCATACTCAAAAGTGACAACAGTTACCTCTTCATGAAGATTGTTCTCTGCCAGAAATTCGCAGATTGCGCTGCCGACACCGCCCATTTTTGCACTATCGCTAAATACATACCATCGGCTGTACCGTTCTGCAAGCTCTGTCAAAAGTTTTTCATCAAGTGGTTTGACAAAAACAAGATCGAGCAGGGCGACCTCTTTGTCCAGCAGTTTCATCGTTTCAAATGCACGACCCACTCCTGCACCGTAACCGATGAGGAGAATCTCAGAGTCTGCTTCTTTCAAAAGGTCTGCTTTGCCCAGTTTCATAGGTTTGCTTTTGTACGGTACAGGGGTGAATGCACCTCGCGGATATCTGAAAGCACAGGGAGTTTGCATCTGGTGGGCAAATGCTACGGCATGGTGCATACTTGTTTCATCTCTCGGTGCGAAGAGTGTAAGGTTTGGTATAGCACGAAGATAGGAGATGTCAAACGCTCCCTGGTGGGTTTCACCATCCTCCCCGACAATCCCTGCACGGTCGATGGCAAAGACAACCGGCAGTGCCATGATACAGGCATCATGAATCACCTGATCGTAGGCACGCTGTAAAAAGGTAGAGTAGATGGCGATGAAGGGTTTAAATCCCTCTTTTGCCATGGCACACATGGAAGTTACCGCATGTTGTTCGGCTATGGCTACATCCCAAAATCTTTCAGGAAAAGTTTCCATCAGATCTTTGATACCCGTACCACTTGGCATCGCAGCGGTGACACCTACGACTTTTGTATCTTTTTTTGCCAGATCCATCAGCGCTTCTGCAAACATTTTAGTGGCATTTTTTGCACTGTTCTTATTGATTGGTTCACCGCTGTCTATGTCAAATTTGCTGACACCATGCCAGTGTTCATAGTACCCCTCGGCGATCTCATATCCTTTGCCTTTGGTAGTTTGCGCATGGATGATAACAGGACGTTTCATCTGTTTTGCCAATGTATAGGCTTCGATGAGTGCTTCAAGATCATGACCGTTGACTGGTCCGATATATTCCAGTCCAAGTTCTTCAAAAAGGAGTCCCGGAGTGATGAGTTTCATACTCTCGTCAAATCGTTTGGCGATATAAGTGGCACCTTCAGGAAGATGTTCGAGAATCTGTTTGGTTTGTTGTTTGAGTTTCTGATAAAAGTTTCCTGCCATTACCTGGGAGAGATAGTTGCTGATAGCGCCGATCGGTTTTGCGATACTCATCTCGTTGTCGTTTAACACAATCACTGTCGGCAGTTTAATGTGTCCCAGCTCATTCATCGCTTCGTAGACCATACCTGCTGTCATAGAGCCGTCGCCGATCAAAGCGACAGGTATGCGCTCTTCCTGTTTCAGCTGGATCGCTTTTGCCGCGCCGACAGCCAGAGAGATAGATGTAGAACTGTGTCCGGCAATAAAATAATCATAGGGCGATTCAGAGGGTTTGGTATAACCGCTGATACCGCCGAACTGACGTAATGTATCAAATTTTTCCCAGCGATCTGTCAGCAGTTTATGGGCATATGCCTGGTGTGAAACATCGAAGATAAAAGGGTCTTTGCTGACATCAAAAACATAGTGCATTGCGACAATCAGTTCTACTGAACCGAGTGTGCTGCTGAGGTGTCCACCGTTTCGGCTGACTGTTTGAAGGATTTTCTCTCTTATTTTTGCGCATAATTCATTTAATTCGTCTATTGTGTAATTTTTGATATCCATTTAACTCTCTTTTTGCAGAAACTGTAGGGCTTGTCTGTAGCGTGTCAAAATTGTACCGTCTATATTTTCATCCCCGCCCATCAGTACAACTCCGCCTTTTTGTATCGCTTCATCTGCTTCAATTTTAATGAGAGTTTCTTTAAATTGACTTGATATATAGGTGAAGTCCTCCGGATTTACTTTAAGTGTGACTTCACTACTCTCCTGAACATTTTTAAGCAGGAATCTGGCTATTTCGACAGCAATTTGTGCAGAGTGTTTTTCCACTTCTTTGAGGATCACTTTTTTGGCAAGCATAAATGCACTTTCAAGCAACTCTTCTTCCAATTTTTGCAGTGTTTGGTCGAAAACATGGCTTTTTTCATCTAGCTGGGTAATAGAACGGATATATTGTGATTTGAGATTTTCTATCTCTTCATGCATTTCTGACTGAATGGTTTCGAGTGCCTCTTTTTTTCCCTCTTCAAAAGCTTCTTCTCTGGCTTTTTCAAGTTCCTGATTGTGTTCTTGTTCTATTTTTTCAAGATCCATTTGCAGGCGTACGACATCGGAAGTGAGTTGATCTATCTTTTCAAGCAGTGTTTCACGTTCTTTTGCATCGAGTACACTATGGGGTGGTATTGTTTCTTTTTCTTCTCCGGTTTCTTCTTCTGCAGGATGGTTCTGCGGTAAAAAAGGGTTCTCTTCATAGCCGATAATATCATCTGTGTCAATATCTAGTTTTGCAAAACTGAATTTTTGGATGCTTTTGTTCTGTTTTTCGTCCGGATTGATGATATTTGCCATCTTTATTCGATCACTTCATCTGCTTCGCCAAGTTGTACGAGACCTTTATCTGCAAGTTTTTGTACCTCTTCGACAATTTTTCTCTGTGCCTCTTCAATATCTTTAACTTTAGTAGGACCCATAAACTGCATCTCTTCGACAAATGCCTCTGCTGCTCTGGTAGACATATTTTCCAGAAACTTTTCTTTGAGTTCTTCACTGGCCCCTTTGAGTGCAACCATAAGTTGATTTTTATCAAGTGCTTTAAGAAGTTCACGAATTGCTGTTTTATCGAGTTTGTTAATATCTTCAAAGGTAAACATGAGATCTTTGATGGTAGTAGCAAGGGTTGGGTCACTCTTCTCGATAAGCTCAATAGTGGATTTGGTTGCTTTTTGTCCCAGTTTATTGAGTAGTTCTGCAACTGCTCTCGGTCCGCCGACTTCCACTTTGTAGGATGTGAGAGATTCGAGTTTACTTTCCAGTACGGCAGAGACCCTTTTGATGATTGCAGGTGAAATATCACCAAGATTTGCCATACGGATAGTCACATCTGCACGCAGGTTGTCGTCAAAATAAGAAAGTGTTTCCGCAGCTGCAACAGGACTCATATGTGCCAGGATGAGTGCGATAGTCTGGGGGTGTTCCGAGACGATAAAATCTGCAAGCTGATCGGGCTTGACTTTTGCCAGAAAATTAAAACTTTTTGCTTCTCCAAGTTCTTTCGCAAGACGGCTCAGAATTTTTTGGGCTGTTTCCGGTCCGAAGGTTTTAAATAAAATCTCTTTTGCATACTCCAGACCACCGTTGACGATAAAGTTGTTGGATTGCATGAGGGCAAAAAATTCTTCCAGTACCGCAGTGGCAATCGGTTTGTCGACATTTTTAAGTCTGGCGATCTCTGCTGAGAGTGAAGTAATCATGTCAATTTCAAGATTAGCAAAAATTCTTGCAGTAGTATCTTCTCCCAACTGGGTAAGGAAGATGGCTATTTTTTGCCGCATTGTGAGTGAATCAAATATTTCCTGTTGCTCTTTCGTCAGTTGTGTTTTCATGTTCTATTCTTATGGCATTTCATTTTCATCTTCTATAATCGACTTGATCAATTTGGCAGTATCTTCCGGACTTTTATCGATTTCCTGTCTGATTTTTTCCAGAATGACTTCATGTTTGATATCTTCTTTGTCCAGTCCTTTTCCGATTCCCAACTCCTCTTCAGCACGTTTTTTGGCTTCATTGTACTCTTTGAGAAGTTCATCTTCTCCTTCTTCCTCTTCCAGTTCACTTTCTGCTGCTGCTAATTCCTCTTCTTCTTTGTACTCTTCCAGCATACGTTCCCCAAATGGTGTAATTACTTTTTTATAGAAAATGTAGAGGAGTGCAAAAGCAAAGAGATATTTTAACAGAGGTAGGAAGGGATTAATATATTGACTTGCAATCAATTGCATTTCTCCCGCGATACCTTTTGGTTTTTCTGTAGAAAGAGGGTTGAATTCAAAATTGCTGACAGTGATTTTATCGCCTCTTTTGGGATCATAGCCGATACTGTTTTTGACAATATTTTCTATTGCTTTGATTTCTGTTTCATCCAGTGGAACATAAATACGTTTCTCTTCAGCTGTTTTTTCATCTATTTTGTTTTCATATTTTCCATCTACGACGACTGCAGCTGTGATTCTTTTAAGTGTGGCAAATTCTCCTTTGATATTGGTTACTTTTTTGGAGATTTCATAGTTTGTGGTAGTAGAACTTTTTTCGTATTTTTCACCGGCGGGCTTGTTCTTTTTGGTTCCCTCAACCGGACCGATATTGCTGATGGCACCCGGAACACCGCCTACATCTGTTGGTACTGCTCCCTCTTTTTTCTCTTCAAGACTCTGTTCACTGCGTACTACGGATTCGGGATCGTAATATTCACTTACTGTATCCTGTTGTTTAAAATCAAATTCGGCAGTAACCTTTGCTACAACCTTCTCTTTGCCTCCGAGAATTGGTGCGAGTATTTTTTCGATTTTCTTTTCATAAGCACGTTCAAACTCTTTTCTGTATTTTACCTGTGCAGCGACAATCTCCGGCGCAAAGCTATCTGTAACAGTATCTCCGAGCGGTTCACCGTTTTGATCGATCAGTTCGACATTTTCACTTTGAAGTTGCGGAACGGAAGCAGCGACAAGGTTTTTGATACCTTTTACTTGTTTGCCTAAAAGTTTTTCACCCTCTTTGAGTTTGATCAGGACTGAAGCCGTGGGTTCACTCTTCTCTTCGACAAAAACACTCTCTTTTGGAAGGGCAATATGTACCTGGGCATCTTCAATGGGTCTGAGACTCATGATGGTTCGCGCAAGTTCTCCTTCAAGCGCTCTTAAATATTTGATTTTCTGGGCAAAATCTGTCTCTCCAAAATCTGTTTTATCGAAGAGTTCAAAGCCTATTTTACTGCTTTTGGGAATACCCTGAGCAGCGATAGTAATACGCTCTTTGTAAACATACTCCTGAGGTACTTCGATAGTTCCTTCATCTTTGATACGGTAAGGGACGTTATCTTTTTCAAGTTGATCTATGACCAGTGCAGAGTCAGCAGGTGAGATATGGTCAAATAAAACACGATACCCATTGTTGCTTTTTTGTGTGTTGGTATAAAGTACCAGAAATACCAGAAAACCAATAACCGCAAGTGTTGAAACCCCAATAATAATTTTCTGGCGGTTACTGAGGTTAGTAAAGATACCTGAAATCTGGGTGATGAGTGTTCTAAAATCCATCTATCGTTAAAAGCCTTTTAAAGTAATGGTTCTATTTCTGTGAAAAATCTCTCATTTTGTTCCGGTGTACCTATTGTAACTCGGATACCGTTGAGACCATAGCTTTTTAAATCTCTTATTATTATACCTTTTTTTAATAATAGTTGTGCAATTTCGCTAGAATTTTTATCCTTTTTGAAGATTAAAGTAATAAAATTTGTATAACTATCTATAAAATCTATTTTATTTTTCTTCGCAAATGCTTCATACTTTTTCATCTCTTTGAAGTTGTTTTCGATGCCCATTTGGACAAATGCCTCATCTTTCAGCGCTGCGTTTGCGGCTTTGAGTGAAAGGGAAGTGACATTGAAAGGCGGGCGCATTTTGTATAGTGCCTGCATGATCTCTTCCTGTGCGATACCGTAGCCTACACGCATACCGCCGAGTCCGTAGGATTTTGAAAAAGTACCGAGATAGAGGGTGTTTGGAAAAGTTTCAATCAACTCTTTTGGATCGATTTTTTTGGCAGGATCTTTTGCCGCGGCAAAATCCTGATACGCACCGTCTACTACAACCATTGTATTGTCGTCGATTTTCTCTATAAATTTGAAAACTTCTTCTTTATCCAGGCACTCTCCCAGCGGGTTGTTTGGCAGGCAGAGGAAGATAATACCCACATCTGTATCTTTTTTGTAGAGGTGGTAAAATTCATCCAGATTATGCTGGTGAGAAGGTGTTTTAATCACTTTTGCGCCGATCTGTTTTGCATAGATATCGTACATCGCAAATGTGGTTCTGGCAGTGAGGACTTTTTTGTGTTTGTTGGCTTTTGCATTGATGGCAAAGGAGATTACCTGATCACTTCCCGCACCTAAAATAATATTGGAATTATCGACACCAAACTTTTCAGAGAGGGCGGTTTTAAGTTCTATCATACTGTCATCGGGATACATATGGACGTAAGGTGCATTTTCTCTGATTGCTTCAACTACCTTTTTACTGGTACCGAAAGGATTTTCATTGGATGCCAGTTTGACAATCTCTTCAGGCGCTATGCCGTACTCTCTCATGACAAGTTCTATAGGCTTGCCGCCTTCATAAACCTTGATAGATTCAAGTTGTCTGTTAAAGCGCATCTTTTTCTCCTGATACATAGCTGCCGAGCCATTTGATTTCGCCGGGTGATTTTTCTATCACCTCCTGTATGTTCTGGTCATCGATATGTCCTTTAAAGTCGATAAAAAACATCGATTTGAAGTGTTCCTCTTTGAGAGGACGGGACTCGATTTTGGTCAGGTTGATACCGTGATCCTGAAAGTTTTTCAAAAAGTTTACCAGGCTTCCCGGACTGTTGTCTGTTTTGGCAATGATAGATGTCTTGTCATTGCTGCTGCGCTGGTTTTTGAAATCACTCAAAATCAAAAAGCGTGTCTGGTTGGCAAGATTGTCTTCTATCTTTTCAAAATGGATAGGAAGTTTATATAGCTTTGCCGCGATAGCCGAACAGATTGCCGCAGACTCTTTATCTTCTTTTGCTTTTTGTGCCGCGGCGGAAGTAGAGTAGGTCGGGATAAACTCTACATCCATCAAAAAGTGCTCTTCAAGAAAGTTTTTGCACTGGTTGTATCCCTGAGGGTGTGAATAAATACGTTTGATATCTTTTAAATCTTCTGCCAGTGTGGCAAAAGAGTGGTGAATATCCACATAGAGTTCTGCAACGATTTTGGAGTCATATTTGTTCAGACAGTCGATAGTCGTTCCCACGGCACCTTCAGTGTTGTTTTCAATCGGTACTACGCCGTATTTTGCTTCTTTGTTCTGGAGGACTTTGAAAACAGCTTCTATGGAGTTTAGCGGTAGATAGTAGCTCAGTGCTCCAAAACGGCTCTCTGCCGCCTGGTGAGAATAACTTCCCTCCGGTCCGAGATAGGCAATTTTTTCCGGCAGTTCCAGGTTACGGCTGACGGCAAAAATCTCCATATAGATCGCTTCGATAGCTTCGGGTGTCAGGTCTCCGTCATTTTTGCTGTTGAGGCGTTCGAGTATCTCTCTTTCACGTTCGGGACGGTAGATACTTGAGCCGTCATTTTGTTTGAGTCTTCCCACCTCTTTGACAAACTGCATACGTTTGTTGAGCAGTTTTAACAGTTCGTCATCGATCTGATCTATTCCTTTTCGTAATTCTTCCAATGTCATCATGAATCCTTTAGATAATCCTTTTCCAGTGCAATCATATCTTCAAATGTTTCACGTCGTCGGATAAGTCTGTCATTGTCATTTTCGATTGCCACTTCGGCAACACGTCCTCTGGTATTGTAGTTGGAACTCATTGTTGCACAGTATGCTCCGGCACTGTGAATTACCAGAAGGTCGTTATGCCGGGTGAGCGGCAGATTGATGTTTTTGGCAAAAAAGTCTCCGCTTTCACAAACGGGTCCAACCACATCACAGTCACTGCTCTCTTCCTCTTCCCCTTTGCCGATAATTTCGATTTTGTGGTAGGCATTGTAAAGGGAAGGGCGTATCAGATCGTTCATGCCGCCGTCAACGATTACAAAACGTTTCTCCCCGTTGGTTTTTTCATAAAGTACACGCGTAAGAAAATAACCGCTGTTGGCACTTAAAAAACGTCCCGGTTCACACATAATAGTAACATCGAGTCCGGTCAGTGTGGAAAAGATCGCCTGTGCATAGTCGTAAGGCTCAATCAGCTTTTCATCGTCATACTGAATACCAAGACCGCCTCCTATGTCAAAAAACTTGATGTCGATATCGAGTACTTTCAGGCTGCGTACCAGATCTGCTACGATAGCGCTTGCCTCTTTGATTGGTTCAAGCTCTGTCAACTGTGAACCGATGTGAAAGTGGATACCCACAGGATCGAGAAAATCGGAGTTTTTGGAAAGGATATACATCCTTTTTGCCGTGTCGATATCTACACCGAATTTGTTTTCATGAAGTCCTGTTGAGATGTATGGATGGGTTTTTGGATCGATATTCGGATTGACACGGATGCTGATTCTCGCTTTTTTGTTCAACTCTGCCGCCTGTATCTCTACCCGGTTGAGTTCTGCTTCACTCTCGACATTGATCATCAGAATATCTTTTTCGAGTGCCTCTTTGATCTCTTCGTCTCTTTTTCCCACACCGCTGAAGATGATTTTGTAGTTGGGAACACCGGCATAGAGTGCACGGTTGACTTCACCGATGGAGACACAGTCACATCCGGCACCCAGTTTTGAGAAGTGTTTGATGACAGAGAGATTGGAGTTGGCTTTGACAGCGTAGCAGATGAGTGATTTTTTGGCACGAAATGCCTCTTTTAGTTTACCGTATTGTTCTGTGAGATAATCAAAATCGTACAGATATAACGGCGTGTCGTATTTGTCTGCAAGTGCTTGAAAATTGATCATGAAGTACCTTGTTTTTGGCGTATTTTATCCAAAAACATTTAAGATAGCCCGCGGCTTGCAGAGTAGCAGATTTATCTATATTTTCTA
>CAZYZD010000061.1:0-13251 GCA_964651755.1 uncultured Sulfurospirillum sp.
TAGATGCTGGAAGTGGTAGTGATACTGTAAAATTAACTGGTTCAGCAACTGTTGCTAATGATGGTGATGATTTTAGCGGTGCTCAAAATGTTAGTAATATAGAGATATTGGACTTAACTTCTTTAAACAGTGGTTCAGGTTTCAATAATGATAATAGTATAGAATTTGAGTTTACAACTTCAATTATTGAAAATCTAGTTGGAAATAGCAGTGGAGATTTGAAAATAAAGTTAACTTCTGCACAAGCTGAAGATATACAATTTACAGATAAAGATGGTCAAGTTCATGATACAACAGCTACAGGTGCTTCATCGATAGAGGATAATACTACTTACGCACTTGATAGTGATACAAACTTGATTATTGACATCGTTTAACAAACTATTTCAACTTTTGGCACATTTCTTGCTAAACATTTCTAAAATGTTTACAAGGGATGTGTATGTCTATGCAAATTTCGGATCTTCAGGAGAAACTCGCAGAAGCAGTGAAACTGCACCAAAGCGGGGAGTTGAAAGCCGCACAGGCGTTATATGAGGCGATAATAGCTGAAGATGCAGATTTTCAGCCTGCATTGTATAACCTTGCTTCTCTCTATCGTCATGTAAAGTTATACGATAAATCTATCGCTATTTACCAAAAGCTCATCACTTTACGAAAAGATGATCCAAATCTTTACAACAATCTTGCTATTACTTACGAAGCGATGGGAGATTTCGAAAATGCCTTGTTGCTTTACCAAAAAGCAGTGGAGACGGATTCCTCTTTTGCCAAAGCTTATAACAATATTGCCGTACTGCTTCATAAACAAAAACGCTATGCCGACGGGGCAGCGGTACTGGAACTGGCACTGGAGTATGTTGGAGAAGACACCCAGACACTCTCTAATCTCGGAGCATTTTACAATAAAACAAAGCGCTATGAAGATGCCAGAAAAGTCTTGGAGAGAGCGCTTAAAATCGATCCGAATCTTACCGGTGCCTATGTGAACCTGGGAAATGTCTATAATAAACTCCACCGGCATATGGATGCTCTGGCGTGTCATGTCAAAGCACTTGAGCTTGATCCCGGGAGTGCTACCAATTATGCCAATCTTGCGATTACTTACAAACATCTGGAGCGTTATGATGATGCGATTGAAAATTTCCAAAAAGCGCTGCATCTTGAACCTGAGTTTGTCAATGCCCATTTTGATCTGGCAACAACTTATCTTTTGCTCAATGATTATGAAAATGGTTTCAGAGAGTATGAGTGGCGTTTTTATAAAGAGGAGATGCAGTCATTGCTTCGCCAGCATAGCTATATCTTTGAAAAACCGAAATTTCAATTTGACCTGCCTACCGAAGGAAAGACGTTACTGCTCTATTCCGAGCAGGGATATGGAGATATCATCCAGTTTATCCGCTTTGCAGAACCGCTGAAAAAAGTCTATCCTCAGCTTCGTCTGAAAGTGCAGTGCAGGGAAGAACTTAAAACCCTTCTGCAAACGATTCCCTTCCTTGATGAAGTGGTCACCAGAGATGAAGAGGTAGGAGCGTTCGATTATCAGTATGCCATTATGAGTCTGCCCTATCTTCTTGATATCCAATATGACGATATTCCTGACTCTTCCTATATCAAAGTCGATGGAGGAGAAAAAGTCTCTTTGGAACTGCACCCTTATAAATACAACATAGGAGTTGTATGGGGTGCGAGTACTACAGGAGAGGGGTATCATGAGAAGATATTTCCTCTGCAGAACCTTTCTGCCCTGATGCATCATGAAGATATTGCACTCTATTCACTTCAGGTTGGTCCCGATGCTGATATGATTCATAAACTGGGATTGTCCAATGAAGAGATTGTCGACTTGAGTGATCAACTGGTCGACTTTCAGGCGACTGCAAGTGTGATCGAAAAGCTTGATCTAGTGATCACATCCGATACTTCCGTAGCGCATCTTGCGGGTGCGATGGGAAAAGAGGTGTGGATACTGCTCATAAAGAAAGCGGACTGGCGCTGGGGACTGGATAGCGAGAAGAGTCGCTGGTATCCGAGTGCGAGGCTTTTCAGACAGAAGAAGCAGGGTGAGTGGCAGGATGTTTTCGAAGCTGTTTTGAATGCTTTGGAAGAGAAATACTACATCGAGATTCCAAGAAACGAAGATGCATAAAAAAGAATCCTCTGCAAATGCCTCTTTGCTGGAGGCATTCCGCTCTGTACTGGCATTTCATTTTGGTGATATCTCTCTTGAGACAATCGAAAAACTTTCCCTCTCCTCTCTGGAAAAATTCTATATCAATGATATCCGCCATATTTGCGAAGAACTCTCTCTGGAGTTTCAGCAGGAGGGACACCGGTTGCATGAAATCGAACCTTATATGCTTCCATGTATTGCATACAACAAAAAAGGTGAAGCAGTTGTACTCAAAGAGATGGGTGAGAAAGGTTTTCTGATAGAGCGGAGTTTCCCCGGTACGCAGGAGTGGATTTCGCAAAATGAGATCAAAAAGAGGTTTGACTCTTTTCTCTTTTTTCATAAAAAACGTCTTTTGACAGATACTTTAGAGATTGGTGATGCAAAAGATAAAAGCTGGTTTTTCAATCCTATCAAAAAAGAGTGGCGTGCCTATGTGGAGATTGGTGTTCTGACGCTTTTTATCAATCTTTTTGCTTTGGCTTTGCCTCTTTTTACGATGAGTGTTTATAACCGTGTCATTCCAAATTTTGCGACCGATACATTGTTGGTATTGTCATTGGGTGTGGCGGTGATTTTAGTCTTTGATGTGCTGTTGAAAAGTGCCCGGCTGCATATTTTGGAAAAGGTGGTCAAAAAGCTCTCCAACTATTTTGAAGAGGAACTTTTTAAAAAGACATTGAGTATGCAGGCAAAGTACGATACCTATCTTGTAGGAACCAAAACAAATCTTTTTCGTGAACTTCATGTTGTTAAAGATTTCTTTGCAACCAAATTGATTCATCTGCTTGATCTGCCGTTCTTTTTTGTGGCAATGGTCGTAATTTACATTATCGATCCTGTGATGACTGTGGTACCGATGGTTGCAGCCTTTTTGATACTCTCTTTTAACTTCATGATGCAATATCCCATCGCTTCCTGGCATAAAAAGAGTTTTGAAGAGGGGCAGAGTAAACAGGGGTATCTGGTAGAACAGTTGCAGGGACATGAAGCGATCAAACTGGCAAATGCTCTGCCTGCAAGGCTCTATACCTGGCGAAAAATGATCAATTTTTATCATCATGTACAGAGTAAGATACAGTTTTTCAGCGGTGTAACGGCTTCTGTCTCTGCAGCGGTATTGCAAAGTGTCTCTTTGATGACGGTAGTTGTAGGTGTCTACAGTATCCATAACGGGAATCTCAATGTCGGGGGTTTGATTGCTGTGACGATTCTGGCAAGTCGTGCTATGGTACCGGTTATCAACCTTTCCAATATACTGGTCAAATATAAGCAAGTCAAAGAGGCGTTGGATTCTCTGAACAATTACTGGCATCTGCCGGTGGAGAATCAGAAGTATCATGAACTCGGTATCGGCAGGGCAAAGGGAGAGATTACTTTTGAAAATGTTACATTTACCTATCCCGGAAGCAGTGTACCTTCTGTGCAGGATATCTCTTTCTCTGTTAAACCGGGAGAGAAAGTAGGGATTATCGGGCAGACAGGTGCAGGAAAGAGTACGATTCAGAAACTTTTGTGCGGGCTGGTGATGCCGGAGAGTGGAAAAATCTTTCTTGACGGTAGTGATATTGCTACTATCCATCCGGTAGAGCTTCGTCAAAATATCGCTTTGATGCCGCAGGAACCTTATCTTTTCAGCGGTACACTGAAAGAGAATCTTGAACTTGGAGGGCGTATCTCCAAAGAGAAGATGGTGGAAGTGTTGCAGCAGACAGGGTTGGATCAGCTGGTGCGTAAAAGTGGTTCGGCAGATATGCTCAATGTGGGAGAGAGAGGTATGAATCTTTCTGTAGGACAGCGTCACCTTGTTGCACTGGCAAGAGCATTGATGAGCGATGCACCGGTGATGATTCTGGATGAACCGACAACAGGACTTGATGTCGGGCTTGAAAAGAGATTGGTACAGCATCTGGATACAACACTGAAAGAGAAAACATTGATTGTCATTACACACCGTTTTGCGGCTTTGGAGCTGGTGGATCGTGTCATTGTTGTAAATGATGGAAAGATTGTTGCAGATGGAGAAAAAGAGAAGATTCTTGCGATGCTCACAGCAAACAGAGGTGTTTCATGAGAGAGCATCTGCCGATCGAAAAAGAGTGGAATTACCATCTGGTAGTCTGGCCTGTTGTTTTGGTCGTAACCGTTTTTCTGGTATGGGCGAGTTTCAGTGAAGTGGATGAACTGGTACATGGAAACGGAAAGGTGATTCCCTCCTCCCAGAAAAAGATTTTACAGCATCTTGAAGGGGGGATTGTTGAAAAGATCTATGTACAGGAGGGTGCCCGTGTTAAAAAAGGGGATCCTATCTATAAACTGAAAAACAGTTCTACCAAGTCAGATTCTCTGGAAAAAGAGATCATGTTAAAGTCTCTGCGTCTTAAAGAGTTTCGGCTTAAAGCACAGATCGATTTTGCAAAATCGCTTGATATGAACGATACCTCCTCCCAGGCTCAAAATGAGAGGGCAATTTTCCAAAGTGAAATGCAGAATTATCATGAACAAAAGAGTATCCTTCAAAATGAGATCGATCAAAACAAACTGGAGAAAAAGCGTAAAAATGAGCAATTGAAAAACCTGCGGGCTCAGCTGAAAACGCAAAAGGAGAATGTGCTCATCGTACGTCATCTGATGGAAAAGGGTGCAGCTTCCAGAAAACAGTATCTTGCAGAAGTCTCAAAAAATCAGTCTCTTATTACAGAACTTAACGAAATAAAAAATGCGATACCTATTATTAGTCAAAAGATCAAAAGCTCTTTGACAAAACTCAAAAAACTTAAAAGCGAAAAACGTTCGGCATGGTTGAAAGAGCTCAATGACGTAACCCTGAAAATCGAACAGCTTACCCAGAAAAAAGAGGCGAGTAAGGATAGAGAAGTGCGCAAAGTGATTACCTCTCCTGTAAATGGTATTGTACAAAAGCTCTATTTTCACACGATAGGGGGGATTGTACGTCCCGGAGACAGGGTGGCAGAGATTACACCGGTGGATGATACACTCATCATTGAAGCACAGATCAAAACCAATGACCGGGGAAATATTGCTATCGATCAAAATGTAACTATTGCAGTTACCGCCTACAGCTATACCAGATATGGGCTTTTAAAAGGAAAACTGATCTCTATCAGTCCTGACAGTTTTACAGATCAAAATGGTAACAGTTACTATCTTGTGCGTGTAAAAGCAGAACACTATGCATTTGCGCCGGATAAGCCTATTTTACCGGGTATGATGGCAAATATCAATATCAAAACCGGTAAAAAGACTATTATGCAGTATCTGTTGAAACCGCTTAAAGATATTCGCCAGAATGCCTTGACAGAGCAGTAGTCTACCTGATAATAATAACCTGAGGAGCAACATTGTTGAAGAAGTCTGTTACGGCTTCTTCATGTTCACTGAAATAGAAAAGTGCGCCAAGCAGCGTAAGTGCAAAAAAGATTGCAAGGAAGATTTTAAGACTGCTGTACGGTCTCTCTCCTTTGATTACTCCGGTTCTGGCATTGATTGCAAAACGGTACTCTTTGTTTTTAAAACGGAAATGCGCTGTCCATACAGGCAGCAGGATATATTTGAAACTGTTTTGATTGTGGTAAATCTGGATATAGGAGATCTTCTGGTGATCTCCGCCGATTCTGGCACGCACCGCTTCCCTGATCTCATACTCCATATAGGATTTGGCATACTCAAAACCGTCATCGAGGGCAACAGAGTAGGTTTCACTCTCAAATCCGCTGAGGTATTTGTCATCGTAGGGAATGAGATTTTCCAGATCCCACGGCTGCAGGGAATCGGCAAGTTTACGCGGCAGGGTTTTTGTCGCACCTATGAGGATATCGTCAAAGTGTCTGTGTACCTCTCCCTGCACGGGTGTCCATTCGATTCTGGGTTCCATCTCTTCGACGATCTGCTCTCTGCCGTCAATGTAGACACGTCTGTGGACTCTTTCGTAGTAGGTATCTCCCCGGTATCCCTGAAAATGGGTGATAGTATCGGAGTCATATGTCCAGTAGGGCAGATAGAT
This sequence comes from uncultured Sulfurospirillum sp., assembly GCA_964651755.1. Taxonomy (GTDB): domain Bacteria; phylum Campylobacterota; class Campylobacteria; order Campylobacterales; family QNZT01; genus QNZT01. The sequence goes on from CAZYZD010000061.1 coordinate 6,201, forward strand.
ACCTTCAAATCTGGAGTCGGATTCGGTAAATTTTTTTAGCTGAGACGGGGCAAACCATAAAGAGCCGACCCATTTCCTGAATATCTCTTTTGCCTTTTTCTGGTTGATTTTAAAAGGCAGAAGCGATTCCGGTGCAAGAGGCATAAAGATATCGAGATTGGTAACAATCGGTGCATCGCAGTAAGGACAGCGCGTACTGCGGATATGCGGATCGAGTTTAAAGTTTGCCGCACATACGGGGCATTTGATCTCTTTGGGGGCTTTAAGATCAAAACGGGGAGCTCTCTCTATCTTTTGCAGTGCGTTTTCAAGATTGTGTTCATAGATGGGCAGCTGCGGAGGGTAGAGGTAGTTCAGTGTACCGCAGTATTCACATTTGAGTGCGGTATCGTCGGCACAAAAGACCAGCGATGCACCGCACTGTTTACAAGGAAAGGTTTTTTGGGTGAAAGTTGCACCCTTGATTACTTTGTTAAACTCTGCCATTTTCTCTGACTATTAGAGTGGCGGCGGGGTAAGATAGTTGAAGAGAGTTTCAATCTCTTCGATATCTTTGGCTTTTGACCACTTCTCCATACCGGTACTCCACATCAGTGTGGAAGAGTCGATCTTCCTCTCTTTTATCATCTCTTCGATTTCATCGATATTGAAAGGACCTTTGGGTTCCTGATCTTTGGCATAATAGTACATCTTTTCAAAAGGTTCTGGAATATAGCTTTTCTCTTTACTAGTTTGCTGTTTTTCAAAATTTCTGGCAAGTTTGTCTGCCATCGCAAATCCAAGTCCCATACCGATCATATCAGATGCGCCGCCTCCCTCTTTGGTGAGAGATTCTGCTGTCTGGAAGTCGAGATATTTGTGCAGATCTCCGATCATACCCATGGAGGTACGTTTGTCGAGTGCTTCTTCTACCATCGGCGGTACGGAGATATTTTCAATCAGTACGCGGGAGAGTTCCAGACCATATTCGCTGAACTCTTTGGCGATTTTTTCACTGACATATTCTCCAAGCTGGTCATAATTTGCGGCGAGGTCAAGCACAGGGATATTTGCAGATGCGACAATATCGGTAAAACGGGAGATGATGATATTTCTGAGCTGGTTGCTGATATCATCGACGCTGAAGTGTCCGTTGGTTCCGACAATCTCTTCGATAAACTTCCTTGGATCTTCGATACGGATTTCATAGGTACCGAATGCCCGCAGTCTTACCGCGCCGAACTCTTTGTCTCTGAGGATAATAGGATTTTTAGTACCCCATTTCAGATCGGTAAAACGGCGGAGATTACAAAAGTAGACCTCTGCCTTGAACGGGGAGTTAAAAGCATGATCCCAGTGCTGTAATGTGGTCAGAATGGGAAGGTTTTTGGTGGTTAGTTCATAGATTCCCGGTCCCAGAACATCGGCGATTTCACCTTCATTGACAAAAACTGCCGCCTGTGCCTGCCGCACAGTAAGTTTTGCACCATATTTTATTTCATTGTTATAACGCTCAAAACGGTAGACGAGGGTATCGTTACTCTCATCCAGCCAGTCGATAACATCGATAAACTCTCCAAAAATCTTATCCCAGAAACCCATTTCCTATCCTTTCTCTTAGTGTCTGATTTTGCCAGCTGCAAGGAGTGCATCGTGAAGTTGATTCTCCACTTCGATGAGTTCCTGCTCTGCCGCGCGTCTTGTCTCTTTTCCTTTTTGTGCGATCTCCAGAGATTCCTGAATAGTATCGATGAGTGTCTGATTCGCTTTTTTGATCGATTCGATGTCATAAACCCCGCGTTCGATCTGCTCTCTGGTTTCGCGGTTCGCCTCTTTGAGTGCTTCCGCATTTTTCTCTAAAAGCTCATTGGTCATATCTGTTGCTCCTTTGACAGCTTTAGCCGCTTCTGAACTGCGGTAGATTGTGATTGCCTGGGCAAGCTGATTTTTCCAGAGCGGAACAGTGTTGACAAGTACGGAGCTGATTTTGGTAACGAGAGATTTGTCGTTATCCTGTACCATACGGATGGTAGGGAGTGCCTGCATCGCTACCTGACGTGTCAGACGAAGATCATGAATCCGTCGTTCCAGATCGTCTCTGGTGTTCATGATATCTTTAAGTTTAAGTGCTTTTTGCATCTTTTTGCTTGAACCTGCTTCTTCCTGAAGTTTTGGGATAATTTCATTGTCGAGTTGTTCAAGTTTATGCAGACCCGCTGCGATATAGAGTTCAAGTTCTTTGAAAAATTCAAAATTGACTTTATAGAGTCTTTCAAGAGAGGTGATATCCGTCAAAAGCTGGGTTTTTTGCTGTTCAAGGTTGTCTGTGATAGCATCGATCTGTTTTCTGACTTCTTCATATTTTCCTATAAATTTGACAACCGGGCTTGCCATACCGAAAAGTTTGGAGAAAAATCCCTGTGTCTGGTTAGGATTGAGTGCATCTACATCAAACCCCTGAATCTCTGCAACCAGATTATTCAATGAATCTGCGGCATGACCGAGATCTTTGTTTTTGACACCTTCAAGCATACTTTCACTGACACGATTGATATTTTCCTGTGCTTTAGCGCCGTAAAAGATGACAGTATTGGGGTCTTCGATATTGACTTCAGAAGCGATGACATCCATCTTGGTTTGTGTGACTTCATCGGCATCTTCATACTTCATGATACCATCTTTGATAATCTGCTCTTTTAGTGCCATTGCGCCGGTCTGGGCTTCTACAACTTCAGTGGAAAGTTCCTCTTTGACCTCCTGTGCTTTCTCCTGAAGTGCCTCCTGGGTTTTTTGTTGTGTTTCCTGCAACTCTTCTGTTTTTTTCTCGTCACTCATCGTTTATACTCCTTCATTTTTAAGTTGTTTGGTTAATGCTTCTATCTGGATATCAAGACGTGTGATATCATCTTCATCAAGTCTGGCTTTTTGTTCATGAATTGTCTCTGTAACGCTTCTGAGCAGTTTTTTGAAATTCTCCCGCAGCGTTTCATCGATATTTTCATTTTCAAGGTTTTTGAGATACTCCTTGCTGATCTCTTCGGTACGGTGGAGGTAGACATTGAAAAACTTCCGTGCTTTGGAGAGATCGTTGGGGTCTTTTTCAATCGCTTTGATAACATCTTCTGTTTCATGTACCACTGAATCGATCATGCTCTCTACATCCGTATCTTTGACACGCCGGCGGATTTTTTTCAGATGGTCAACACTCTTTTTTGCCCGTCCTGTGATTTCGATCACCTCTTCGGCAGTGACACCGATACCAAGTTCTCCGACTTTATCTTCTACCGGATCAAATCCATAATAGAGATAAAACCCTATCATGAAAAAGATTGCCAGTATGATACTCAAAATCATACCGTTCCCGGCTGTAAAAAAGGAAGTGTAGAAGGTAGCAAAAGCGAGTATGATCGCTGAAACGGTTTTGTATTTGAGTTTCGGGGCTTTTGCGAGGATACTTTTGTTATATTCGCGCTCTGCCAAAAAACCTTTGCGTGCAACAGTAGCACCCAGCAGGTAGAGCGCCGTGGCGATACCCAGTGAGAGAATGGCACCTGTATGACCGCCGAGCAGTGCAAAAAAGAGGGCAAAAATCAGCGGCAGTGTCAGTATGTAGAGCAGGATACCTTTAATGAAAAAAGGTCTTTTCCCATCCTCTGTGGGATCGTAACGTTTTGCATTTCCCATTTTAGTCCTTTAAAAGATAAAAAAGCGCCTGCCATGCTACTGCACCCAGCGTACCAAAAATCAAGAGAAACCCGATAAATTTATTCAAAGCAATTTGCATATCTTTTTCCAATTATTATTGTTACTTTAATTCTAACAGAGTTTAATCAACATAAAGATAAAATTCATAACAAATCATTATAGAGCAGTTAACTTTAAGGAATTATTATGTTTGAACAAATGGATAAAGATTTTATACTCCATTCATATGGACGTAACTATGTCAACTTTACCAAAGCCAAAGGGGCAAAAATCTGGGACAGTGAAGGAAATGAGTATATCGATTTCACTTCCGGTATCGGTGTGGTGAGTGTTGGACATGCAAACGAGAGAGTCACAGATGCGATTTGTGACCAGGCAAAAAAGATTATCCATATTTCCAACCTTTTTCTCATAGAGCCGCAGGCGGAAGTGGCGAAATCCCTGGTGGAAAAATCGGGTTACGATATGCGTTGTTTCTTTGCCAACAGCGGTGCGGAGGCGAACGAAGGAGCGATCAAAATCGCGCGTAAATACGGAGAAGTGGACGGAGAACCCAAACGTTACAAAGTGATTACCCTCAAGCACTCTTTTCATGGAAGAACAATCTCCACACTCAAAGCGACCGGACAGGAGAAGATGCATAACTATTTCGGACCCTATCCGGATGGGTTTGTCTATGCGGACGACATTGACCATATTGCATCGCTGATCGATGATCATACTGTTTGTGTCATGATAGAACTGGTACAGGGTGAGGGCGGTGTAGAACCGCAGGATAAAGCCAAAGTACAGGAGTTGGCAAAACTGCTCAAATCCAAAGATATTCTGCTGGCAATCGATGAAGTACAGACAGGAATTTACCGGACGGGTGAACTTTTTGCCGCCAATCTTTACGAAATAGAGCCGGATATCATTACCGTTGCCAAAGGACTTGGAAACGGCGTGCCTATCGGTGTGGTTATGACGACACTCAAAGATATCTTCTCTCCGGGAGATCATGGCAGTACTTTCGGCGGAAACTATCTGGTAACGCGTGCCGCCTATGAAGTGCTGGAGATTCTGGAAGGGTATAAAAACAGCGGCGGTCTGGATGAAGCGATGCTCTATTTTGAGGGGAAACTGCGTAATCTTGTAGAGAGATATCCTGAAATCGTTGAAAAAGAGGTAGGGCTTGGATTGATGCGCGGGTTGCGTATCAGAAGTGCTGAGTTATTGACGGCACTGGTGGAGAACAGTTTCAAAGAGCAGTTGCTCGTACTCAAAGCCGGACGCAATACCCTGCGTTTTCTGCCGCCTCTGACTATCTCCGCAGAAGAGATCGATGCAGGATTTGCCAAACTCGAAAAAGCATTTGCAGCGACAAAGGCGTAACGGCGTGAAACCCTTTAGCAGCTATATGCACGACTGGCTTTACGGGGAGGATGGCTACTATACAAAATTTCGTACTATCGGTAAAGAGGGAGATTTTTACACAGCGGTAAGTTCAAGTATGTTTTTCGGCGGGGCGATTGCCAGACGGCTCATCGAAGTAATCGATGAGGGATTTTTGCCTGAAAATACTACTGTTGTGGAGATTGGGGCGCACCAGGGGTATCTGCTTGCGGATATGGTACAGTTTGTCTATACCCTCCGACCGGAACTTCTCAAAACACTGAAGTTTGCCATTGTTGAACCGCAGGCAGAAAACCGCCAGGCGCAGAAAAAATACTTTCATGAAGCTTTCGGGGATGTAGTGGTACCGGAGTTGTATGCTGATCTCAGTGAAGTGGCTAAAAAAGATGCCTTTGTGGTTGCCAACGAAATTTTCGATGCTTTTTCATGCGAACTGGTCAAAGAAGATCAGATGCTCTATGCAAAGGAAGACCATACTTTCCTGTTTGCACAGCAGGATGATTTTACGGCAGGTATCGTTCAGAAATATGGTCTTGTGAAGGGGGAAGTGGCACGGGGGTATGAAGATTTTGCCCAGGCGATGGCAAAAGCGTTTGCGCGTTACGAATTTGTCACCTTTGACTACGGTGATCTTGAACCGCGTCCCGACTTTTCGATCCGGATCTACTACAAACATCAGACAATCCCCTTTTTCGCGCTGACCGATTTTGTCGAAGATGAAGCGGAAAAGCCCGAAAACCTGAGTCTGGAGATGCTCTGCTGTCAAAGCGATATCACCTATGATGTGCATTTTAACCATCTCATAGATGCCTACAAAGCGAGCGGGGCGGTACTTCACCAGTATAAAACGCAGTTGGCAACGCTTGTAAATTTTGGTATCATAGAGCTGCTGGATATGTTGCAGAAAAATGCAGACGAAAAAACATACCAGTCAGAACTTAATCGCGCCAAAATGCTTATAGACCCTACATTTATGGGAGAGCGTTTCAAGGGTGTGATTTTCAGAAAGGGGAATACATGATAGAGATCATCGTAAACGGGGAAAACAAAACGATAGATGAAAACACTACCATCAAAGCACTGCTTCAGGAGCTTGGCATCGAAGATAAAACGATGGCAAGCGCTGTCAATATGCAAGTAGTCAAAAAAGAGCAGTGGGAGACACATACACTCCAGGCGGGTGATAAAGTAGAGTTTCTGCATTTTGTGGGCGGGGGTTGATTCCTGCTCATGTTCGCCGAAGACAACTTTGCCGAATCATTTCATGATCTCTCCCTTTCCGGGGGAGAGATTTTCAAAAAAGAGTTTGAAGATTGTACCTTCAGCGGGTGTGACTTCAGCCATACTACCATCAAACAATCTATCTTTTCCGACTGTCATTTCAAAGGGTGTGACTTTACCCTTGCTGATCTTGTCGATACAAAATTTTCCGCTGTAGTATTTGAAGAGTGCAAACTCATAGGAATCGACTGGAGCAGGGCAGACTGGAGTTCACTGACACAAAGACCGCTCAGATTTGTCCACTCCACGCTCAACAGTGCCTCTTTCTGGGGAGTGAAGATGCCAAAGTGGCAGATCACAGAGTGCAATGCTTCCGAAGCCGATTTCAGGGAAGCAGACTTGAGTGAAGCGGATTTGTGTGGTACAGATTTTAGCAAAGCACTTTTCAGAAACAGCAATCTGACCGATGCAAACTTCAGCCAGGCGAAAAATTTTGATATCGACATACGTGTCAATACCCTCACAGGTGCAAAATTCAGCCGCTATGAGGCAGTGCGACTGTTGCAGGGGCTGGGGATAGAGCTGACAGAGTGATTGATGCAGGAGGTTGGAGGATGAAATATCTCTTTTTGCTTTTTTTGCTCTTTTGCAGCACGACTGCTGCCGCCCGGGATATGATCAGATTTTACAGCTGTTACGGTAATCAGCATGAGTTGATTGTGGAGGGGCGTTTGGTCAAAGCACGAGACTATAA
>CAZYZD010000062.1:0-12933 GCA_964651755.1 uncultured Sulfurospirillum sp.
TTTTTTGTATCTTTAGAATGACCGGCAAGTGATTTCACACATGATAGTCTCTATATTTAAGATATACTAGAGTATGTAAAGTCCATAGAAGAGTAGATAGAAAATATAGACTATAGCCAGTTTATAGAAAAATTAATTTATCTGCAGTGCCAGGTCTTCCAGGGCGATGTCAAGCGCCTCTCTGTCTTCATAAAAGAAAGAGCTGACACTGTTGTCGGTCATATGTATAAAGATAGCGTATTTGACTACTTCCACCTCTTCATTTTTAAGGGTATCTACCCATTCCAGACTGATTTGGGTCACTTCGCCTTCTGTGCCGGTACTTACCATCGCTGCGGGGTATAGTCTGGAGATATTTGCCATTTCAAAAGTCTGGTTTTGGATAGTAAACTGCATTATTTCAGTGCTCCCCAGTTATCGCCTGTAGCTACAGTGCACTCCAGTGGTACTTCAAGGTTGTAAATATTTTCCATGATCTCTTTGGCTTCGAGTGCAAACTCTTCTGCTATCTCTTCTCTGACTTCAAAAATCAGTTCATCATGTATCTGTAAAAGCATGAAAGTGTCTTTTTTGTCTATTTTGGTATCGTGCAGTTTTTGCATCGCCAGTTTGATAATATCTGCTGCAGAACCCTGAAATACAGTATTGACACTCTCCCTTTCAAAACCTGCTCTGGCAAAAGCGTTGGCATTTTCATAATCAAAATAACGCTTTCTTCCCAGAATTGTTTCGACATAACCATGCTCTTTTGCAAATGTTTTGATTCCTTCAAGATAACTTTTGACAGTTGGGAAAGAGGCGAAATATTTTTCGATAAAACTTTTGGCTTCGCTTTGCGATACATGAATAGTTTGTGCAAGTTTTCTGCTTCCCATACCGTACAGGAGTCCGAAGTTGATACTTTTTGCGATGCGGCGCATCTCTTTTGCATCTGTTTCTCCAAAGATTTTGGCGGCAGTCTCAGCATGGATATCTTTTCCTTCCCTGAACGCTTCTACAAGAGCGGGGTCTTTGCTGAAGTGTGCCAGCAGTCGCAGTTCCATCTGGGAGTAGTCGATACCGACAAGTTTATATCCGTCTCTTGCGACAAAACCTTCACGAATACGTCTGCCTATCTCGCTTTTGACTGGAATATTCTGTAAATTCGGGTTTTTGGAACTGAGTCGTCCGGTAGCGGTACCGGTTTGCAAAAATGAGGTGTGGATACGGCTGTCGGAACTCTTTTTTGCCAGTTTCAGCAGCGGTTCGATGTATGTGGAACGTAGTTTATAGATTTCACGATATTCCAGAATTTTTGGAATGATAGGATGTGATTCATAAAGCTCCTGGAGTACCTGTTCGTTGGTGCTGTAGCCAGTTTTGGTTTTTTTCCCGGCTTTGAGTCCCAGATCTTCGAAAAGTACCAGCCCAAGCTGCTGGGTAGAGTTGATATTGAACTCTTTGCCTGCAAGCGCATGAATATCATGTGTCAACTCTGCGATTGTTTCATCTGCTTCCGATTTGAGTTTTTCAAAAAAACTCCGGTCAATTTTGATACCTGCTTCTTCCATATCGAGGAGGGTGATGACAAAGGGAAATTCCAGATCTGTTGCTACTTTTTTAAGTTTTTCATCCAGTGCTTTCCAGAGTTTGTTGTAGAGTTTCATTGTCATCCAGGCATCTTCGGCAGCATACTCACAAGCCTCTTCAAGCGCTACAGAGCTGAAGTTTTCTCCTTTTTTGACTGTATCTTTGAATTTGACCATTTCATGATTGAAATGGCGTTTTGCCATATTGTCCAGTCCTGCGCTCTCTCCGGGGTTGAGCAACCATGAGATGACCATCGTATCGGCATAGACTTTCAGATTTTCAAAAGCAAAATTTCCGCGCAGTACGGCAAAATCATATTTGAGATTCTGTCCGACTATGGGGTAGTGCATCAGTTTTTCCAGACATATTTTTGCATCTTCATGGCTGAGCTGTTTTCCGACACCCAGATAGTTGTGTGCGATGGGTACATAAAAAGCTTCTTCTTCATTGACGGCAAAAGAGAAACCGACGATATTGGCTTCGAAAGGAGAGAGCGAGTCTGTTTCCGTATCAAAAGCGACAGGGGTATCTTTTGTGATTTTGGCAATCTCCTCAAGTACTTTTGTTTTAGTATCCAGAAGACGTGCTGTAAAACCAAGCTTTGCCGAACATGCTTTTTCATCTTCCGTATGCTGGTAAGTGGCGCCGGCTCTTTGCAATATCTTTTTCATATCCAGTTCCAGCAGTTTGTCCGATACTTTGAGAATAGGATTTTCGTCGGGGAAACGGTAAGCGTCAATATTGCATGAAGGAAGTATATCATGATAGAGTGTGGCAAGTTTTTTACTCAAAAAGGCATTTTCTCTTCCTTCTTCGAGCAGTTTTTTGGTGCGGGCATTGGTAATTTTATCGAGATTGGCGTAGATATTTTCTATGGAACCGAACTCTTTTAAAAGTTTGGTGGCTCCTTTGGGACCGATTCCCCTGACACCGGGAATATTGTCTGAGACATCACCGACAAGTGCCAGATAATCTACAATCTGAGACGGCGGTACACCAAATTTTTCAATACATTTGGCTTCATTGATTTCCATCTTTTTCATAGGATCGTAAAGTACCACTTTGTCGTCATCGATTAACTGGTAAAGGTCTTTGTCATGAGAGACAATCCTGACTTTGATACCCTGCGCTTTTGCGCACTCTACCAGTGAGGCGATAATGTCGTCTGCCTCATAGCCGCTGATTTCCAGCTTCGGGAAGCCCATCTTTTCGATCATCTCGATAGCTACAGGAAGTTGTTTGAGAAGATCTTCCGGCGGTGCGGGACGGTTGGCTTTGTAGTTTGGATCGATCTCTTTTCTGATAGTTTTCTCTTTGGAATCGAGTGCGAAAAGAAGATAATCCGTACCGTGCTCTTTGTTCAGTGTTGCAATAAAGTTGACAAAGCCGGTCAGGAGTCCTGTCGGGAATCCTTTTGTGCTTTTAAGCTGTGGAAGTGCATAGTAGTTTCGGAAGAAAAATCCGAATGTGTCGATAATCGTTAATGTTTTCATGAGGCGATTGTAACTATTTTTTGTTATAATCTCGTTAAATTTTACTTAGGAGAAAATATGGCAAGTTATTCAATGGGAGACTTGAAAAAAGGTTTAAAGATAGAGCTTAACGGCATACCGTACAAAATCGTGGAGTACCAGCATGTCAAACCTGGGAAAGGTGCCGCTTTTGTACGCTGCAAAATCAAGTCTTACCTTAACGGCAAAGTGATCGAAAAAACTTTTCATGCCGGCGATAAGTGCGAACAGCCGAACCTGGAACAAAAGACGATGCAATATCTTTATGATGATGGTGAAATGTTACAGTTTATGGATACGCAGACCTATGATCAGATCGGTTTGACGCACGATCAGGTTGGTGAGACACAGAAGTGGCTGGTTGACGGTATGAATGTAGAGATCCTTTTCCACAACGGCAATGCAATTGATGTTGAAGCGCCGGCAACCGTAGAACTTAAAATTGTCGAAACACCGCCGAATTTCAAAGGTGATTCACAGGGTGGTAAAAAACCTGCCACTCTTGAGAGCGGTGCTGTTGTACAGGTGCCGTTTCATGTACTTGAAGGTGATGTTATCAAAGTGGATACTGCCAAAGGTGAGTATCTCGAAAAAGTAAAATAACCAAATATCTGAATCAAGGAGGTTATCATGGCAAGTGTACTGGTTCCTTTAGCAGAAGGTTTTGAGGAGATTGAAGCAGTCAGTATTATTGATGTTCTCAGACGAGGTGGTGTGGAAGTGACAACTGCCTATCTTTTTAACAGAGAGGTCAATGGTGCCAATGGTATTACTGTTTTGGCAAATATGAGTATCGATGATGTTGTCAGTGAAGAGTATGATATGATGGTACTTCCGGGAGGAATACCCGGCGCGGAACATCTCAGAGACGATGAACGTGTACAGAAACTTTTGAAAGAGTTTGATGCAAAAGGAAAAAGAGTAGGGGCGATTTGCGCCGCTCCGATTGCTCTTGAAGCGGCTGGTGTTCTCAAAGAGGGATATACCTGTTATCCTTCATATGAAGAGCAGATTGCCACAGGTGGTTTTACCGATGAATACAAAGTTGTTGAAAGCGGTAATGTCATTACTTCCAGAGGTCCCGGTACGGCGATCTGTTTCGCACTTGCTATTGTCCGGGAACTGGTTGGTGAAGAGACCTATACACAGCTAAGAGCAGGACTACTTGCAGATTACTGCTGATTCTTTCTTTTCTCTGCTCCCTTGCAGGGGAGCAGGCTTTCTTTTTGTACTATCCTGATTTTTAAATATATTGTTCTCCTGTTAAAAAAAATTCTTATTTAGACCGATATAGATTAAAAGATTCACGAAAAAGGTCATTTATGCAGGCAGAATTACCCCAGGTTAAAGATATATCGATTCTTTATGTTGAAGATGAAGAAGCAATTCGGGAGGGCTATGGCAGAGCATTAAAACGAATTTCAGATCATGTGATGTTTGCTGAAAATGGTAAAGAGGGACTGGAGCTTTTTAAAACATATAAGCCCGATATTGTTATTAGTGATATTAAAATGCCGGTAATGGATGGTATTGAGATGTTACAGGAGATCAAAGCGATCGATCCGGATTGCTCTGTCATCTTTACAACCGCACACAATGACAGTGAATATCTGTTGCAGGCACTGGAGCTTCATGTAGATGCCTATTTGCAAAAGCCTGTTGAAAAGAATATGCTTAAAGCCAAGATAGAACAACTCTCCAATTTGATTTTCAGGGAACAGCTGGCGAACAAACAGCAAAAAGAGATAGAAGCGCAGAGGGTTATTTTACAAAATGTACTCGATCATGAGCAGAATCTTCTGGTTGTGACGGATTTTCAATCGGTTCTGTTTGCCAATAAATCTTTTTTAGATATCTTTGGTGTTAAAAGTGTAGAAGAATTTAACAAAATGTGCCTCTCTTTTTTAAATATCTTTTTGCCTGTACCAAGATATCTGCATCAGGGACTTCTTTCAGAGGGAGAGAGTTTTTATGATCTGGTAACACGCAGTGATGATGCAAAACGTATCGTAACCATTGTGGGTACAGATGCACATCCCAGAGCATATCAGATCAATATCTCCCGTATACTTCATGAAGATCAGGAATCTTATCTGTGCAGTATGACCGATATTACCAAAATGAATATTGAAAAGCTCTCTACGGAGAAAAAAGCATATTATGACAATCTGACAGGGATTTTCAACCGAAATAAATTCAATGAACTCTTTGAAACTGAGTTAAACAGAGTCAAGCGATACGGTAATAATACATCAATTGTTATTTTGGATATTGATCATTTTAAACACTTCAACGATACATACGGTCATCTCGTAGGTGATAAAGTATTGAAAAAGATGGCAGAGACAATTGAAAAACGTATTCGTATTACGGATATAGTTGCCAGATGGGGCGGGGAAGAGTTTGTACTGTTGCTACCGGAGACGCCACTTCAGGATGCTGCGATATTATGTGAGACTCTCAGAAAAGCAGTTTCCGAGATTGCCTGTACAGAAGCTGAACAAATTACAGCCTCTTTTGGTGTTGCCCAAATTAAAAGCGACGATACAATGGAATCGGTCTTTAAACGTGCAGATGAAGCACTATATGAAGCGAAAGCTGCTGGCAGAAACAGGGTTGTTGTGGCTTCATGAAGCTATTGCTTTTGTTTTTTGGAGTAGTGTTTTATGCATATGGAGCGGCTGCTCTTTTTCCCGTCACGCTGCAATTGCAATGGAAACACCAGTTTCAGTTTGCAGGATATTATATAGCGAAAGAGAAAGGTTTTTACCGCGAAGCGGGTCTTGATGTTACCATACATGAGTACAGTGACGGTATTGACCCGGTTGAAGATGTTTCTACAGGAAAAACAGCGTTTGCTACAGGACGCTCTTCTTTGATCCTGGAACAGGATAAAGATATTCTGCTTCTGGCTGCTATCTTTCAATCTTCCCCTTTTGTGTTACAGGCTGTTGATAATGGCACTATCCACTCTTTGAAGGATATTAAAAACAAAAAGGTAATGGTCTCCAGTTCTCTGGCAGATCTTGCTTCAATTACAGCGATGCTGAAGTCGGAGGGTATAACAGAGTATGATTTTCAGGCAGTGAAGCATAGTTACAATCCTCAGGATTTGATAGACGGTAATGTTGATTTTATGAGTTCGTATATTTCTAATGAACCTTTTATTTTAAGTGAGAGGGGTATTTCTTCGGTTATTTTTGATCCTAGGGATTATGGTTTTGATTTTTACGGAGATATTCTTTTTACTTCCAAAGCATATGCCAAAGCACATCCTGATATTGTGGAGAAATTTTACCGGGCAACACTACAGGGATGGAAGTATGCTTTTAATCATATTGCTGAGACAGCAAATCTGATCTACCGAAAGTACAATAGCCAGCATAAATCCAAAAGAGCTTTGCTATATGAGGGAAAGGTTCTGAAAAAACTTGCCTTCAGAGAGGGGGTTCCTTTTGGAAAAATAGAACCAGTACGCCTTCGTGAAATTGCAAATACCTACAGATTGCTCGGGATTGAATCAGGTTTACAAAAAGAGTATTCGGATATGGTTTATCAACCCTCTTCTGATTATATGATTGCTCTGGATAAGCAGGAAAAATCGTTTCTGAAAAAACATGAAAAGCTTACACTTTGTGTCAAATCGGACTGGATACCGCTGGAAGAGGTTAAAGAGGGCAAGTATATAGGGATGGGTGATGATCTCCTGGATGAGATTGAAAAAATGGGTATCCCTCCTTTTAAGATAAAAGCGATACCTGATGTTACAGAGGGAATTTTCAAGCTTCGAAACGGCGGGTGCGATATGCTTTCGATGGTACCGCACAAAATTTCATTATCTCAGGAGCATAACAGTACGTTAAACGTTACTGATCATGTTTTTTCATTTCCTCTGGTGATTGCAACACAGCGTGATGAACCCTATATAACGACTATGAAAAGTTTACTTCACCAAAAGATTGCCGTACTAAAAGGGTATGGTTTTAAGAAAAGAGTAGAAAAATATGGTCTGGTTTCGGATGTAGTGGAAGTAGAGAATGCGGCAAAGGGACTGGAAATGGTTGACAGGGGAGAGGTCTATGGATATATAGATATTTTACCCTCTGTTAACTATATGATACAGAAGTTGTATATCGGCAATCTGAAAATAAATCGTTCGATTGATGATGAAGTAAGATTTGGATTTGGTGTTTCAAAAAAGTATCCGGAACTTTATTCTATTTTGCAAAAAGCCATTCATGCTATTGATCTGGAGACAAGAGAAGAGATAGTGCGGGAATGGATGCATAATGAAATGCCTGAAGAAAATATACTCAAAAGAGTCTGGAAATGGCTGGTAGTTATTGGTATCGTTCAGCTGCTTTTTCTTTATCATTACCATTTGAGTATTCAAAAAAACAAAGCCCTGCAGCTTTCACTCAAAGAGCTTTCGACGATGATGGAGTCGATGATTGAAGGGATATTGATTTTTGATAAGGATGGTATCTGTTTACGTACCAATAAAGTAGCAAGCCGTCTTTTCGGATATACACACGGGGAGATGGTGGGCAAGCATGCATCGGAATTTGTCAGTTCTCATTCCAAAGAGATGGTCAGGGAGAAGATGAAAGTTGATGACCAGGCACCTTATGAAGGGAAAGTATTACGAAAAGATGGTACAGAATTTGACGGACTTTTGCGGGGCAAAAATATTCGCTGGAAAGGTGAACAGATACGTGTCTCTACTGTAATTGATATTTCTGAAATGAAGCAGCTGCAGTATGATCTGGAGATGCTCAACAGCAACCTGGAGGAGAAGGTGCGCCAACAGGTGGAAGATATGCGCCAGAAAGATCGTATAATGTTGCAGCAGAGTAAACTGGCTTCTATGGGAGAGATGATAGGTGCGATTGCCCACCAGTGGCGTCAGCCTCTGAATATCCTCAATATCAATATTCAAAATCTGGATGATGATTTTGAAGATGGTTTGATCGATCGTAAATTTGTAGATGAGTTTATCGAAGAAAATAGTAAAATTATCCGTTTTATGAGTAAAACTATTGATGATTTTCGAAATTTTTACCGAATCGATAAGGTTAAAGAGTGTTTTTTTGTCAAAGAAGCTATTGAGATGACTACTTCTATACACAAGGCGCAGCTTCAGCACCATAAAATCAATTTTTCTATTACGGGAGAAGATTTTTGTATTACGGGGTATAAAAGAGAATTTCAGCAAGTGATTTTAAATCTGGTAAATAACGCTTCCGATGCAATACGGCGCAGGAGAAGAGATGGAGGAATGATCGAGATCATTTTGGATAAGGAGTCTGTTACCGTCAAGGATAATGGGGGAGGCATCGATTCTGAATTGATAGATCGTATTTTTGAACCCTATTTTACGACCAAAGTACAGGGCGAGGGGACAGGTATCGGTCTTTATATTGCGAAAGTAATTATTGAGAAAAATATGGGTGGTAAGCTCGATGTTGTAAATGTGGAAGATGGTGCAGCGTTTAAAATTACACTAGAGGGAGCATGCAGACTCTATAATGCAAAAAATGGTACAAGAAATCAAAAGAAATGTATGCTGGAGCATGTGTCGGAGGATGCGGCACTTCTTGTTTAGTTTAGAGAAACCAGCGTACAATTTCCGGAAAGTTGATGATGATTACCAGTGCCGCCACCTGTAGTATAATAAAAGGTATGACCCCTTTGTAGATATCTGTTGTCGATACAAGGTTGTTGGATGACCCTTTGAGGTAAAAGAGTGCAAAACCGAAAGGAGGTGTCAGAAAAGAGGCTTGCAGGTTCATCGCTACCAGGATTGCAAACCAGAGCGGATCAATTCCAAAAGCAGTGACAATCGGTACCAGTATGGGAATAACGATAAAACAGATCTCCAGAAAGTCGACAAAAAATCCAAGCAGAAAAATTGAGAGCATTGCTATCCCTATAAAGACCCATCCATCGGCAATATCATCTGTAAAAAATGCCAGTACCATATCGCTTCCGCCCACTTCGTTAAAGGTCAGGGAGAAAGCAGTTGCACCGATCAAAATCATAAAAATCATTGCGGTAAGTTTGACTGTTTCAAGAGCAGAGTCACGCAAATCCTGTAGATTGAAAACCCCGTTAAGCAGGGTCAGGATAATTGCTCCGACAGAACCGAAAGCCGCAGATTCGGTAGGAGTGGCAATACCCATAAATATAGACCCCAGTACCAGCATAATCAGTAATGCGGGAGCAAAGATGGAGCGTAGCGCTTTTTTGACAACGAGTGCGCGCGGTTCATCACTCCTGATAGGCGGGGCAACTTCCGGTTTGAGACGGCTTAGTATCAGAATATAGACAATATATAGCCCCACCAGAAGCAGGGAGGGACCTACCGCTGCTTTGAAGAGGTCTCCGACACTGATACTCATAACATCACCGAGAATAATCAGTACAATAGATGGAGGGATAATCTGTCCCAGAGTACCGCTTGCCGCAATAGTTCCTGCACTTAACCCTTTATCATAGCCGTGATTTATCATGATTGGCAGCGAGATAATACTCATCATTACTACACTCGCTCCTACTATTCCCGTACTGGCTGCAAGTACCGCACCGACCGCAACAGTACTGATTGCCAGACCTCCGCGAATGTTGCCGAAGAGTTTTCCGACATTGATCAGGAGACTTTCCGCGATTTTACTCTTTTCCAGAATCAATCCCATAAATATAAAGAGCGGTACAGCAATCAGAGTAAAGTTTTGCATAATACCGTAGATACGGTAGGGTAACAGCGTAAAAATCTCTATACCTACATCCGGTGTCAATGCCGCTGTAATCAAGGCAGTTGTTCCAAATGCAAAAGCTACGGGAAAACCGACCATCAAAAAGAGCAGGGCGACAATGAACATATAGATACCGATCATGCTTCGCCTTTAAAAATTTTGATATTTTTCCAGAGTAGCACGATACTTTGCAGCCCCAGCAATATAAATCCCGCAATAATCATCCCTTTGATAAGGTAACGGTGTGTCAGTCCACCCGGATCGGCAGAGATTTCATGCTGAAGGTAGCTTTGCATCACAAAATCCCAGGAGACATAGAGTACCAGAAAAGTAAAGGGCAAAATCATCAGTAATTGCGATATTATTTCGATGAGGGCTTTTGTCTTTTTTGAAAAAGAGGCGTAAAAGATATCTACCCTGACATGTTTGTCCATTTGAAGGGTATAGGAGAGTCCCAGTAGAAAGATAATATCAAACAAGTGCCACTCCAGTTCCTGAAGTGCGACAGAACCGCCGTGCAGAAGATAGCGGTTGAGTGCATCATAGACAACCAAAAGACTCAGAAAGATAACCAGCAGTGCCGAAAGTTTGGCAAAAAGCCTGACAACTTTTTCAATACTGCGGGAGAATCTTTCCATAGTACTACTCCTTGAGTGCTTTGACAGAAGAGACAATATCCTGCTGTCTCATGAAGTGTTCGCCGATCAGAAAAGCATCGACACCGACATCATGCAGTCTGCGGATTGTCTCTTTGTCATTTATGCCGCTTTCTGCAACGATAATTTTACCGTTGGGAATGAGTGGAATCAGCTTTTCACTCAGTTGCATATCCATCTCAAAAGTTTCCAGATTGCGATGGTTGATCCCGATAATGTCAGCCCCCGCATGAATCGCTTTTTTGAGGTCCTCTTTATCATGAATCTCCACCAGGGCATTCATACCAAGATGCCAGGTATAGTTTAACAGATCTTTGAGCTCTTTTTTGGAGAGCATTTTGGCAATCAGCAGAACAAAATCGGCACCGTAGACCAGCGCTTCGACCAGTTGATATTCGCAGTAGATAAAGTCTTTGCGTAAAAGAGGTGTACCGACATAACGGCGTATACCTGTAAGATATTCGATGTCACCCTGAAAGAAGTGCGGTTCTGTCAGAACACTTATGGCATCTACCCCGGCTTCTTCATATGCCTGTGCGATAACCAGAGGATCGAAATCTTCCCTGATCACCCCTTTGCTGGGACTCGCTTTTTTGACTTCTGCAATAATACGGTAGGGATTTTCCGGTGTTGAAGTCAGATACTCTTTGACATCTCTTGGTGCGTAAGGGTTGTATGCCAGAGATCGTCCCAGCCAATCCAGAGGAATCTGTTTTTCCCGTTCTTTGACTACTTCTTTTGTTTTTTTGAGTATTTTATCCAGTATCACTGTCTCTTTTCCTTTATACACTGTTTGATTTTTTGAATATGTTCGACAATCTCTTGCTCTGAAGTCTTTTTTTCAAAGGGCTGAAGCAGTTTGTATGCGTCCTGACATTTCCCGAGTTTATAATACCCCCATGCGAGCGTATCTATATAAAAGAGAGAGTCAGGTTCAGCTTTGAGCGCTTTTTCTACCAGTTTCAGCCCCTTTTCGATATCTATATCATGATCGATCAGCAGATAGGCATAATAGTTGTAGTAGAGGGGATCTTCTATCTGATAGACCGATTTTTCAAATTTTTCAAAGACATTTTTCAGAAGTTTTTTTGTTTTCTTTTTACTGCCTTCATATTGCAGTACGGCAGCTTTTGCCAGATAATGCAGATCACCACTCTCCTGGTAGAGTCGCATTGCCAGTTTATAACCTTTTTTATAGTGTTTTTTTGCGGTATAGAGATCAAGAAGTGTTTCATCACTGACATTATGTTTTTGTAAAAAAGCGATAGCTGCGTCATAGTTTTTTTCATATGCATAAAGTTCCATCAATGCTTTGGCATAGAGTGGATCTTGTGTGGTAAGATAGAGTTTTTTATAGATATTTTCCAGTGCTTTGTAATCTTTTTTCTGTGTATAGATTTTTACCAGTGCTTCGCAGAGTGTTTTGTCACATCCGTAGATGCGTATATGTGTCTCCAGGAGCCGTATTGCTTTATCACTTTTGTTTTCGTTGAAAAGAACCTCTGCAAGTGCCAGTGCATTTTTGGGCGATTTCGCCATGGCATATGCTTTTTCATAGTAGATTCTGGCATTTTTCAAATCGCCTTCTACTCTTGCAATGACAGCAGCCAGTTCGTAATCTTTCTCCTGTGGATCTTGTTTAAGGAGTTTTTGGGTGATCTCTTTTGCTTCTTTGATTTTATTTTTTTCCAGATAGTAGACTACAAGGTAGCGGTTGATAAATTTGTCGTTGCCAAACTCTCCCTTGCCTTTTTCAATCAAATGTTTGATACGTTCATAATCTTTTTCTATACTGGCTGCTTTGATTGCATCTTTGAGGTAATCTTTCTGCGGATCAAGGTCATAGAGTTTTTCAAAAAAGAGACTAGCTGTTTTGAAATCTCTGCGTTCATAGGCATCCATGGCAATCAGCGCATAGGCATCCATCTTTGCAGCTTTTGACTCAACGGCGCTGTTGACAATTTTGATTTTTTCAGATGCTAAAACCTCTCCTTTTTGTGCACAGGAGACAAAATCCAGCAGTGCCAGAAGGGTTATTATGATGGTAAAACTATACCTGGACATTCTTCAACCACCTCATTTGTATGTTCTTTAAAATAGTCCCAGAAGGGAAATGTAATACACTGACGGGGACGTACGGAATAGATGGAACAGTTTTTGGCAGAGGTATCAAAAAAGATACACTCAAAACTCTCTCCCACCTGACGCTCTTTTAAAGAGTAACGGTATTTTATCTTTTGAAGATAGTTTTTTTTGAAATCTTCCAAAGAGATATCCAGATAATCAGCGATCTTTTGCATCTCTGCCGGTGTTACCCAGATATAGCCGCTCTCCCCTGTACAGCATTTGCCTTCACATTCGGCACATTTGGAGGGATCAAAACCGTAGTCAAATCCCTCCGCTTTTATGATATCTTGCATTTTATACTATATGTCCTTGTTT
>CAZYZD010000063.1:0-12617 GCA_964651755.1 uncultured Sulfurospirillum sp.
CATACAGTAACACTATTTAAAAGATTTTAGCAAATTTGTGCTTGAAATTCCGGTAAACTCGGCAATTACACTATTTTTTGCCGCATAATGCTGAAAGCAGGTAAACGTCCCGGTAACTTAATCGGCAAAGTATAACCGCTGTGTACACTTTCGAGTTCTTTGTCAGTATTGGTGATAATTTTCTTAAATTCAATCCACCATTTACCCTCTTTTTCATAAATAGTGCCAAGTTCGTTATCCACTGGTACAATCTCTTCATGAGGTGGAAAAATCAACTCTATCGGCATATTTGGGTAAGTTTTGTATTTACACATAAAATGTAAACCATCTTCCTGAACCAGTCCGCTTACTTCATAGGTTCCTTCACTCATTGCAGTTTCAAGGTTTTGCGTATCATCTTTGTCATGCGGTCTTTGGAAAAGATAAGCATCACTGAAACCTCTGTGCTTGGTTGTCAAAAGCTCCTCTTCATACTTTTTGGCATCAAATTTTCGGGCATAAAAATCATCAATCGCTTTACGATAAGTTCTTGCAGTTACCGCTGCATAGTAAGGGCTTTTGGTACGTCCTTCTATTTTCAGAGAGTCAATCACACCGCTTTCGAGTATCTCATCTACGTGTGCTGCCATATTCATATCTTTGGCATTCATGATATGCGTACCTGCTTCATCCTGTTCTATTTTCATCAGCACACCGTTATCCGGGTTTTCTGCATAGAGCGTATAGTCAAAACGGCAGTCATTGGCACAGCTGCCGCGGTTGGGTACGCGCCCGCTTTGCAAAGAACTGATCAGACAACGCCCGCTGTATGCAAAACACATCGATCCGTGTACAAAGATCTCAATCTCCAGCTTCGGCAGATGTTCCTTGATCTGAATTAAATCTTTCAAACTCACTTCACGAGCGGCAATAATCCGCTCTACACCCATCTCGTAAAATACTTCAGCATCGAGATAATTTAAAACATTTGCCTGTGTAGAGAGATGCAGCGGAATCTCCGGAGCGATATCTTTTGCCATTTTGATTACACCGGGAGTAGATACAATCAATGCATCCGGTTTCATAGCGGCAATTTTTTGAATATGTTCACCAAGCATTTTAAGCTGGTTGTTGAAAGGAAAACCGTTCACAGTAACGTAAATTTTTTTACCCAGTTCATGTGTATAATCTATCGCTTCATGAAAGCTTTCATAGGTAAACTCTTTACCGGAACGTATACGCAAAGAGAAGTGGCTCACACCTCCATACACGGCATCTGCCCCGTATGCAAGTGCGATTTTCAGTTTTTCAAAATTCCCGGCGGGGGAGAGGAGTTCTGCTTTTTTCAATCTTATTATCCTGTTATAGCATTATTTAGCGTTTTTGCAACTATAACAGGTTATGTTTATACTATCCTTACTTTTGACCAAAACTTGCCAGCAACGCTTCGATCTCATCTTCGGAAACCACATTTTCAGTATCGCGGTCTCCTTCAATATGTACAGCAGAGCTTACCCTGACACTATCATCAACACTCGATTCAAAGAGTGAACTCATATATTTTGACAATGCTCTCATCACATTAATAACACGTTCTATCTTTTGCCTGTGAATATCCTGATACTGCATAATATCCATAATCATCATGATATCATCTGCACTCATCTGAGATTTTTCGATAATTGCACCAGTACACTTAAGTGCTTTTTGATTTTCTTCTACAGACTGGGCAAAAATCGCTATATCCGGAAATTTATCACTTAACTTTTGAAATGTTTCTATATTTTTTTCCAAAACAGCTGTTGTATCATTGCCATCTGCTTCGATATCCATAATATAGTTATTGATCTCTTCAAGCTTATCCATAATTTCTGTTGCTTTTTTTTCGGAATCTCTGGTAACATTGTCCAGCTGATTAACAACTTTATGGTCATCAGTCGGTGGTGGTGGCGGCCATTGCTGACTTGCATCTACTTTGAAATTGTTTTTATCAATAACAACAATATCATCATCTGATTCGGATTCATCTTCAGGCATTTGGGTATTCTCTTCTGATGCTTCCAAATCGTCCAATTCCTCTGCATCATCCAGGAGTGCTACCTCCTCATCCAGATCCCCTGCCATCAATGCATCTAATTCCTCTTGTGTCATCTTTTCTCCTTCACTGTTATGCAAAAGCTTCGAGAAGTTCCCGAATCTCTTTTTGTGTTACAATACTTTCTTTTATTTTATTTACGGGAGTATAGTTTTTAAACTCCTGCATCATAAGGCGCTTTCTACAATCTATTGCCGTTGTTTCTATATCATGAAGAAGATCGTCAATCAACGCCCTTTTTTCAAGAGGCTGTTTCGAAAGAATCACTGCCAGCCTGGCTATATCATTTTCAATAGAAACAAGTTTCCAGACAATTTCATCGTTTTCCCTCTTTTTCATCTCTGCTACCCAATTCTATATTTATTATAAATTTCGTATTCGCTTGACTATTATGCTATACTAAATCCAAAATCGGCATTTTTGGAAATAGCTTAAACCAGGGAGTTAATTTTGCTAGTAGATCTTCACAACCACACTACTTTATGTAACCACGCCACAGGTGAAATGTACGAATATGTAGAACAAGCCATCGCTTCTAATACAGAGTATTTTGGATTCAGTGAACATGCACCTATGAATTTTGACCAAAGACATCGTATGAAGTTTGAAGAGATGGATCTTTACCGGGAAAGCGTACTGACGCTGAAGGAAAAATATAAAAATGATATCACCGTTTTGCTGGGATTTGAAGTAGATTACCTTCCCGGATATATGGATGAACGTGTTCTCAATGCAGATGTTGATTATCTGATCGGTTCTGTACATTTTATAGGGAAATGGGGATTTGACAATCCGGAATTTATCGGAGAGTACCAGAACCGGGATATCGACTTGATTTGGCAAGAGTATTTCGATGCAATTGAAGCGATGGCGAAAAGCGGTCATTTTGATATTGTCGGACATCTTGACTTAATCAAAGTTTTTAATTTTTTACCTAAAAAAGATCTTCGTCTCATTGCAAAAAATGCGCTTAAAGCTATCAAAAAAGCGGATATGGTCATAGAAATGAATATGTCAGGATACAGAAAACCAGCAGCCGAAGCGTACCCTTCCCCCCTTCTTCTGGAGGAAATACGTCAGCTTGATATCCCCATCACTTTTGGCAGCGATGCACATAAACCGGATCAGGTAAGTCTCTATGCAGATGAAATTGTCAACCTCGCAAAAGCACATGGTTTTGAAAAATGTGCCCTTTTTCAGGAGAGAGAAAGAGAATTGCTTAAATTTTAAGCAATATTTTTATCTAAGTTTTTATAAAGTTTCGTTATAATATTGCCACTTTTTAAAATTTTAGGAGAAAAAATGGGAAAATTCGTTAACAATGTAGAAGAGTTTTACAAGTTTTGTGAAGAGAATGAAGTAGAATTTGTAGATTTTAGATTTACAGATATCAAAGGTGCATGGCATCATATCAGTTATCGTATGAGTGCTGTTACAGAAGAGATGCTTAATAACGGCGTTCCTTTTGACGGTTCATCTATTGAAAACTGGCAGCCGATCAATGAATCTGACATGATTTTAAAACCTGATGTACCGACAGCATTTATGGATCCGTTTACTGCAGATCCTACTATCTGTGTCATCTGTGATGTTTATGACATCTATAAAAATGATCTTTATGAAAAATGTCCCCGAAGTATCGCAAAAAAAGCACTCAAATATCTTGATGAGCAAGGTATCGGTGATATTGCTTATTTTGGTCCTGAAAATGAGTTCTTTATCTTTGATGATGTACAAATTTGGACGGGTATCAATAGAGCCGGTTACAAAGTAGAATCCGATGAAGGCGAGTGGAGTTACGATAAAAATTACGGTGACTTCGGTAACATCGGTCACAGACCAGGTACAAAAGGCGGCTACTTCCCTACCATGCCAACTGATTCGATGGTAGATCTCAGAGCAGAAATGATGCAGGTACTTGAAGAGGTCGGTCTTGAAGTGATGCTTGGACATCATGAAGTGGCTCAGGCACAGGGAGAAATCGGAATTAAATACGGAACATTGATCGAAGCAGCGGACAATGTACAAAAATATAAATACGTTGTTAAAATGGTTGCCCATCTCAACGGTAAAACTGCAACATTTATGCCAAAACCACTCTTTGGCGATAACGGCAACGGCATGCATGTACATCAATCAATCTGGAAAGACGGTAAAAATCTTTTCTATAAAGAAGGCAACTACGCAAACCTGAGTGAAACAGCACTTCATTATCTTGGAGGTATCTTCAAGCATGCCCACGCAGTCGCAGCATTTACCAACCCTTCTACAAACTCTTATAAAAGACTTATTCCAGGATTTGAAGCACCTAGCATCCTGACATATTCCAGCCAAAACAGATCTGCTGCATGTCGTATTCCATATGGTGCAGGTGAACATGCAACCAGAATAGAAACAAGATTCCCGGACAGCTCATCTTGTCCATATCTTGCATTTACTGTACTACTGATGGCAGGTATCGACGGTATCAAAAACAAATACGAGCCTGTAGGTCCAATGAATATGGATCTCTTTGAACTCACACTGGATGAAATTAGAGAGAAAAATATTCCACAGATGCCTCATACTCTAAGAGAAGCACTTGAAGCACTAATTAGAGACAATGATTTTCTCAAGCCTGTATTTACAGACCTCTTTATCGATACATACCAGCACTATCAGTTTGAAAGACAAGTATGGCCTGATGAAGCAAGACCTACGGCATTTGAATTCAGCTCCACATATTCATGTTA
This sequence comes from uncultured Sulfurospirillum sp., assembly GCA_964651755.1. GTDB lineage: Bacteria > Campylobacterota > Campylobacteria > Campylobacterales > QNZT01 > QNZT01. The sequence continues at coordinate 4,807 of CAZYZD010000063.1, forward strand.
ATCGTATATCGGATCAGGGTAACACTCTGATCTGATACTTTTTCCCTGCACCTTATTTTTTTACACAATAATTTCACACAACTTTAGATATAATTTTTTTGAATAATTTTTATTTAAGGAGTCAAGATGATAAAAAAAGTATTATTGCTTTTTGTTTTTACCGCTGTTTCGCTTTTTGCGATGAATTTTCAAACTGCTTCCAAAGAAGAGCTGATGAGTATCAAAGGCATCGGTGAAAAAAGAGCTGCTGCCATTATGAAATACAGAAAAACTCATAAGATAAAATCTGCTGCTGATCTGAAAAATGTCCCGGGAATCGGAGATGAGATTGCAGATAATGCAAAAAGAGGTATCAAAAATGCCGACAAAAAAGTGACAAAAGCAAAAAAGACAACTAAATCTGTTAAAAGAACAGCAGCCAAAACAAAAGCTGTAAAAGAAAAAGTAAGCAAAAAGAAAACAGCGATAAAAGAGAAAACTGCCCAAAAAGCAAAAAAATCCAAAACAAAAGCCACCAAAAAAGTAAAAAAAGTGGCAGGAGACAAAACCAAAAGAGCTGAAAAAAGAGCAAAAACAAAAGTGAAAAAATCTCTTAAAAAAGTCAAAGAAAAGAAGAAAAAATAACTTCAGAGGACAGCTAATACTGTCCCCTCTCCTCTATTTTTAATTAAAAATAAACTTTCTACAAAATATTTATAATAATCTCTTAAATTTTTTACTTATAATCCGATATATAGCATATTCATAATAAATTATTATTCTATAAAAAAGGTTTTTTACTGTGTTTTTTGCAAGATTATTATACCCGGCAATTTCTATTGTCAATAAACTTACATTTAAATATAAAATATTAATGATTATATCTATTTTGCTAACCTTATTGATTCTACCGTCAATTACCTATATAAGTTCATTTACCAAAAAAAATGAACTTTTTAATCAGCAAAAATCAGCACTCTCATATATGACACAAATTCATACACTTATTTCTCAACTGCAAATGCATAGAGGATTAACAAATGCTTATCTTTCAGGCAATGATGATTTCAAAGAGGAGCTTCTGAAAATAGAACCAAAAATCATTCAAAAATTGCAAACTTTTTCTTCTCAAAATAGTAATATTTTAAAAGAATTTAAAATATTTCAAACATTTTCTAATTTAGAGAAAGAGATAAAATCATTTTTTATTCAAAATATCAATAAAAAAGATTATCCCTCTAGCATTTTTCACAGACATACAGTTGTAATTAACCAGTTAATAATACTTTTACAAAAAATAGCAGATACCTATAAACTCGGTATCAATGATAATTTAGTTTTAAAACATATGGCAAAAATATTAACCGATAAACTTCTTATCTTACAAGAAAATACAGGAATTTTAAGAGGTTTAGCAATAGCTGCATTTGAAGAAAAGACTATACTAAAGAGTCAAAAAAACAGACTTCTCTCTCTTTATTCACATATTAATATTTTACAAAAAGATCCAGCAAGCAAAGAGACTCGTAAATATTTATCTCAATTTCCGGAAATCAAAAAGATACATAAACTTATGAAATATCGGTTATCAAATTTGCTTTATATTATTCGCTATCATTTATTTATCACAGATAAACCAAACTTTGATGCAAAACATTTTTTTAAATTGGCTACAGAAACACTTGAAACACAACACCAACTTTATCATAAACTTACAGAAAAATATGAAGAGTTACTCAATCAATTACATCAAAAACATCTTCGTTATACAATGGGATTAATAATTGGATTTATTATTATTCTTTTAACTGTCATCTACCTTGCAACAGCATTTTACTATTCTGTTACCAGAAGTATTCGCAAACTTCAAACTGCTTCAAACATGATTGCCCGTGGAAATACTAAAATTCTTCTTAAAAGTGATACTGCAGATGAAGTAAGTGATGCACTAAAAGCTTTCCAGAGAATGAGTAATAAGCTAGAAGAGAACATCTCTTTCCTCAATAGTTATAAAACGGCTATTGATGAAACAAGTATTGTTTCCAAAACAGATCTAAAAGGAATTATTACCTACGCAAATAAAAAGTTTTGTAGTATTTCCGGGTATACTTTAGAAGAGCTTATTGGAAAACCTCATAATATCGTTCGACATAAAGATATGCCTAAAGAAGCTTTCAAAGAGATGTGGCAAACTATAAAATCTGGCAATATTTGGCATGGAATAGTTAAAAACAGAACAAAATCAGGTAAAACATATATTGTCGATGCCACTATTATGCCTATTTTTGATAATGATAATAATATTATTGAATATATAGGTATCCGACATGATATCACTGAACTTGAAGAGAGTAAAGCTACTATTGAAAAAGAGATGCAAAAACAGAAAATTGACCCTATAACTGGTCTTTCCAACAGAATACAACTTATTGAAGATCTTCAAAAATTTAAAAAACCGGTATTGCTCTATTTAAATATTGATGACTTTACCAAACTCAATGACTTTTACGGCGCTGAAGCAGGAAACAGGGTATTGCAATTTGTTGCCAACTTATTACAAATGAAAATCCCCATGGAAATCAAACTCTATCGTTTACAGTCAGATGAATTTCTACTTCTTTTTGAGGAAGGAGTACACCAAAATCCACAAAAACTTTTAGAGGATATTATAGATTATATTGAGACACAAACAAATCATTGTGATCAAAATAGTTGTATTAGTATCACACTTACAGGAAGTCTTACCACCTATCATCAATCTGATGATTTTGAAAATCTTCTCTCATATGTCTCTCTGGCACGTAAAATTGCACAAAAAGAGCATAAAAAATATTTGATTTACAATGAGGATATTCATAAAGATGCAGATTATCAAAACAATATGAAATGGATAAACAAAATTAAAGAAGCTTTACATGAAAACCGTATAGTGGCTTTCTTTCAACCTATCATAGAAAACAAAAGCGGAGAAATTCATAAATATGAAGCACTTGTACGAATGGTTGAAAAAGACGGCACTATCATATCTCCATTCTTTTTTCTGGAAATTGCGAAAAGAGCAAAACTTTATACTCAAATTACAAAAGTAATGTTTGACAAAGCATTTGAAATGTTCAAAGAATCACCAGAATATGATTTTTCTATCAATATTACGGTAGAAGACATAGAAGATAATGAGATTGCAGATTATATTTTTCATAAATTAAAACATTTTCCATATCCTCAAAATGTTATTTTGGAAATCACGGAGTCTGAAGAGATCAAGGACTATGAACAAGTAAACAATTTTATCAAAAAAGCCAAAAATATGGGTGTTAAAATCGCAATCGATGACTTTGGCAGTGGGTACTCTAACTTTGCACATATTATCAGTATGGATGCAGATTTTATCAAAATAGATGGAAGTCTCATCAAAAATATTGATAAGGATGAAGAAGCACGTATTATCACAGAAGCGATTATCGCCTTTTCAAAAAAACTGGGTGCACAAACTGTTGTTGAATTTGTCCACAACCAGACCATCTATGATATAGTCAGAGAAATCGGTGCAGATTATTCACAAGGTTTCTACCTGGGTGAACCGGCAGCGGAAATACAACTCCAGGAGGCAGTTCTCGACTAAAACTTAGAAGATTGCGTACAAAGAAAATATTTTAACGTAAAACCAGATATATCAAAAAAACTAGTCAAAAAATAATATTTAATTATAATGATTAAATTGCTACTCTTGTATATTAATTTTTATTTAAGGAGTAGCAATGAGAATCTATTTTACTTTTTTTCTAACACTTATCTTGACATTTGGTTTAACAGCATGTGGAGGCGGTGATACTACCAACACAACAAACACTGACTTGACTTCCCAAGACATGACATCCCCTACCGATAAAGCTTTGGAACAAGATAAACAAGAGGAAGAGGAAAATCAACCTGGTCCATTTCAAAAAGGCGAATTTGGAGATATAAATCTCACTAAACAATACCAACTACCTGAAAATGCACTCTTTCTTGATATAAGAAATGAATGGGAAAGAGAGAGTGGAAATTTTGCAAAAGGCTCTATCGGAGGCGCTGTTTATGAATTTCGTATCCAAGGAGATAGCAGCCAAAATTATATAAGAGATGAATTTGTAGATGAAGTCCTGGAACTTGCCAATAATAATAAAAATCAACTTATAATTTTAATATGTTCTTCCGGCTCTCGAACAGGTGCCAGAGGGAACCATACCAAAGATTCAGCAGCAAAACTTTTATCTGAAAACGGCTTTACAAATGTTTATCATATAATGGGTGGTCTAAATGGTTCAAATGGATGGAAAGAAAACGACTTACCTCTGGATAGTTATGAAAACTAAATAATTAACCCCTGAAAGAAGATAAAAAACACTAGCATTTAAATATATTTGGACTATTTTAAATGCTAGTCTTATTATGACTCTTATCTATCTATATACTTGTTCGATAAGCTACCACATCCCCAAAACGTACTTTCTTACCGTCAAGATTTTCTACAAGATCTACAAAACCTTCCTCAAAAAGCAGTACAATTGTAGAACCCATCATGAACATTCCGAGTTCATCCCCGCGTTTGAGCGTAACATTGTCATAATCATAAACTTTTACTTCACTGTTCTCAACATTTGTCTGTATGCGGTCATCGAAACTAAGCGTCATTTTGCCGACATTGAGCGCACCTACGAGGACAATGAAAAAAAGCTGGTTTGCATTATCGACACACTCTAAAATCACCCGTTCATTTTTGACAAACAACTGGGGTACTTTACGAAGATATTTGAAATTAACAGGATATAAAAGCCCCGGTACATGCACCACACGAAGCACCTTCATATCAATAGGCACATGATAACGGTGATAATCTTTCGGGGAAAGATAGAAATTGATAAACTTCCCGTTTTCTACAGGGGCAACTACATCCTCCTCAAAATTATCTGTCAAAAGTTCTTTAACACTGTAGGAAAAACCTTTAATCTGCAATGCCTGTGCATCCCTGACATTACCTTCTGCCGTTACAAATGAATCCGCAGGAGAGATGAAAGCATTAGGGTCACTGGTAATATCTCTGTTGTAAATCAGCTTACGCGTAAAAAGTGCATTCAAACTTTTATAATGGTCGATATCTTCAAATGCTGTAAGATCCACACCCATCAATTTGACATAACTGTAATTGATTACCATCTGCACAGGCGAGGGAAACTCCTTGGAAGCAAACTTTCCAAATGCACGTGAAATTGCATTTGTCCAGGCGGCTTTAAAAAGATTCACTTCTGCTCCTTCAGATGTGCCAACGCTTTCTGCATCAGCGCAATATGATAATTTTCCTGATTATTGATAAAAAAGAAGAACTTGCTCAATGCTTCATGATTGACCATTTCCGCCAGTCTGATACACTCCTCTTTCGCCCCCTCTTCCTCTTTGATACCGTCGATAAGAAATTGCTCCAGATCATCAAATTTATAAACCCGTTCCATAATCGTTCGAGGAATACTCAAAATCCCCATATTTGCCATCATACGCGCAAAACTTTTAAGATGAAAATGGGACTCGTAAATCAAGTCTATAAAGATATTGGAAAGAAGTTTCGAATCTGTAAAAAAGTTGGCATAGGTATAAACCAGAATAAGCTCGTACTCTTTATAACTCTCTTCAAACAAGAAGAGGGTCAACGCATCTGTCTGCGTCTGATCTAACTGATAGAACTTTAGTTTTCTGTTTTTATCAAAAGCGGTAATTGCAGTATTTTCACTTTCACGAAGCAGCAAATCAAGCTTTTGTATAAAATAATCTTCATCACTGATAAAACGTGCGAACATTTCATCTTCATGATCAGGATAGAGCGTTTTGATCTTCTCAAACTGTGAAATCAGTTTTCTAAAAAGCGTATGGGTATCTTCCGCTTTATAATCAATCTCCCCTTTTTCATAATCAAAATCTTCATCTCCATCTGCCAAAGCACCGCCAAGCCAGTTTAAATGACGATATTCGATCATTGCAAAATCGTATAAAATATCTGCGATCTCTTCATTCGAAATTGAGAAAGAACCAAACAGCACCGCCAGCCATAATTCATGTTTTTGTTGAAATAGTTTATTTTTGCTCATCGATAACACAATCTCCGCTAATAATTAAAGTATAAGATGCTTCCTCTTTACCACTTCGTCTATGGTTAAGATTGACCAACGCAGCCAGAAAAGCTTTTGCCACCATCTCACCGCACGCACGCTGCTCTTCAGGTGCATTGACAAGATTTGCCATAAACTCTTCTGCAACACTCTCTCCCTCCTGAATCGTTTCACCGACCAGCATATCTGTAAAAATAGAACCTGTTACAATAGTACTCATACATCCAATCGCCATAAATTTGATCTCTTTGATCGTATCACCTTCGAGTCGGAGATAGATCTCAACCATTTCATTATTATGGGGGTTTTTACCGATTCCCATAGCATCTGGATTTTCGATTTTCCCGTAATTTCTGGGGTTCATCATATGGTCGATATACTCATCTTTAAGCGCTTCTAAATCTGCCATTTATGCCTTTCTTTATGCAATTTTGTCGATTCTAACATATTTGATTTAATATTCATAACGTTTTGGAAAAATAGAAGCGAGGGTTAAGCTTCTGCCAAAAATCACCTTTCACTATCCATAGCATCTCATCCTCTCCTTTCTGAAATTCATATGCAGTTTTGATGATTTTGCGAATCATTTTGATCCAGTAAAAACATCACTTATACTCTTCCCTATGAAACAAAATCTTCAAGCTGCATGAAATAAAATATTATCGTTGGTAGTACGATACAATCGATGCTTTTTGAATGGTGTGCTGGTTTATCATAAAACCTGCCAATGCACTGTCACTTGTGGTTTTAAGAGGAAGTTTCTCTACATCCAGTGCATAAACGGTAAACACATAACGATGCGGTTTATCTCCTTTTGGAGGGCATGGACCGCCAAAACCCGGCTTACCAAAATCTGTCATCGTCTCTACCGCCTCCTTTGGCAAAAGGTGTTTTGCAGAAGCATTGGTTGGGATTTCACGCACATCCGCCGGAATATTGACCACAATCCAGTGCCACCATCCGCTGCCTGTCGGCGCATCGGGATCAAAGACTGTGATAGCAAAACTTTTGGTACCCTCGGGAGGATTGCTCCAGTGCAACTGGGGAGAGATATTTTTCCCGTTACAACCAAAGCCGCTGAACTCCTGCACCTTGGTCAACTGCCCTTTAAGATCTTTACTTGTAAGAGTAAAATTACCGGCTGCCGCTGTCATGAAACTCAATATCATAATTAAAATATATTTCATGTTTTTTTCCTTTTTTTAAATTATAACATTTTGACAGATCAGAACCAAATGGCGATACAAATAATATATACTTAGGGATAAACGAAAGGTGCTTTGCCAAGTTTCTTACGCAGATAATTCAAACTATTCTGTACTGAATGTATGGCAACAAGTCTGTCCAAAAAACGTTTTTTTACAGGAAAATCGACCAGCATCAAGCCTGTCACAATCGTCAAAAAACCCTGTCCCGGTAACACCAGCATCATAATGCCTGCAATAATGAGTAAAACCCCCATTATATTTCGAAACATGCGCCATAGCCAGTAAAAATTGGGATAGCGTACCGGATCAATCCAGCAGCTATGTTTTTCATTTATGAAGTAATCTTCCGGTAATCGCCATATCACAAATCCAATCAAGAGAAGAGAAACAAAAAAGAGTACCAGTGAAAGCATTACCATCCAAACTCCTCTTTTCTTTGAAAATATAAATCATAGTATACATTTTACACTATAAACTAAAATAT
>CAZYZD010000064.1:0-12397 GCA_964651755.1 uncultured Sulfurospirillum sp.
CAAATTATTTTTTGTTACATAATGATACATTCTGTCATTTAAAAAGAGATAAAAAAACAACTCAATTATAAAACTATTTTTATATGTTTTTTGGAAAAGCTGGAAAGCAATGTAATGTATAGATAAAAAGGCTATTGAAGTGTTTCAATAACAGTTTCTGCAAATAGATATCGTCCATTAGGATTGGGGTGTGTATTATCACCATATGACCAACGCTCTTCTACTGGTAAGCCTCTCTCTTTAAGACCTCCGTTAAAAGCATATGTTTTCTTATAAAAATCAATATATTTAATATCCAATCTCTTTGCGAACATAATCCCTTTTTCATGATAACCCGCCATATGCCGCTCCTGTAAATTCGGTACACCTCCGGTAGCTATTGCGAGTAATATGGGATAAGAAACCCCATTTTGTACTTTATTAATAATGTTTTCAACATTTTCTTCCCATTGAGCAATACGCTTTACCTGACAAAGACTTTGATAAAAACCTACATTTTCAATTGCTTTATCAAAATAGGCAGTTTTTTCTGCATCACTCCATTTCTCAATTACACGAACTGCCACATTATCAATACGATCTTGATATTCTCCAAACACAAGAATATCTCCTCTTTGTGGCTTATTATCCGGATCAAAATCATTAAAAACAACTTTATGAGGCTCCAGCCGAAAATCTCGTTTATCCCTTGCCAGCCACTGATTTGTAGTAGGAATATTATCCAGATAATTTGCATCATTCGTACCCGATTCCAAAATAAAAACATTCGGTTGGAAAGCTATAATTTGTTCAATTGACGTCAAAGTTCCTTTTTGCAAAAAATCTGATGCTGTAAATCCTCCGATACCTGCATTTTGCACATAATGCATACGATTTGTCACAAAATTTATAAAAAACTCCGCTTCACTTCCTTCTGCTCTTCTATCCAGTGCAGATATTTTAAAAGTAAAATTTCGCTTTTTTTTCTTATTAAATATCCAGGTTTTAACTGCCCTTTCATCCGTTTGTCTGAAATCCAATCCAGAAGCGATATTCTCCTTCTTTGCAGCATCATAAGCTCTGCTTCCCTCACCAAAAGGAGATTCCAGCCCAGAACCTATCTGCATTTTCAAATTAGCGACAGTTGACTTTCCAGGTTTGATACTCTCCCCTGCCCAAAAAGAGATTTTGACTTCACCACTGCGAGGTGGCTTTCTAAAAAGCAAAAAATGATGCACTTCACCCTTCTCAGACAATTTACGAATGATCATATAATCATCCCCGTCAAATGACGGTGTTATACCATCATTTTGATCCTTACCTCTTTTCCCATTAAATTCATAATTGATATGTCCTTTTTGCCGTCTGCCATTTACATAAACTTTATGATCATATGTAAACGCATGTCCTAAATCAAAATATCTCTTTTTATGATCACTTTCAAAAGTTAGTGAATACATTTTTACTGCAACACGTTCATCGTAAGTAGAAAAAGTATCATATAATACATCATCGATATAGAGTTCAATTACTGACGCTCCTAAATTGCCTCTCTCCTTTGCATAAGCCAGAGACAATTCATCACCATCAAGTTCACCGCTAATTGTGGTACCTGTACCTTTGTATTTAGCTAAAATACCTCTGTAACACATCGACTCATCTTCGTAAATATCAGGTAAAGTATTGCTATGCAGCTGTGAAGGCATCAAAGTAGTAGCTAACTCTTCTCTTAAATATTTTTCAACTTGACCTACATATGAATCTTCACCGATCAGTGTATTGTCACCACTTGTAATGGAACTGCCTGCAACAGAAATGCGTATATGCTTAATCTCATCCAAATGATTATAGGAACCACTGGAAGCTGTACTTCCGCACCCTGAAAAAGGAAGAATCACAAAAAATGTAAATATTATCAAAAAGACTTTTCGTATAATCAATCTTCTGCCTTGCTTTCCAAAGTATAAATATTATAGCAATGCAAAATATTTTTTAAATAAAATAAAACAAATAAGTTATAAAATTTATTTATTATATATTTATAATTTAAACTCCTGCTCTATCTCCTTCGCCCGCTCTACTCCTTTAAGCGTCAATCTGGAACCTTCCAGATATCCCTCTTCTTTCAACTCTTTTAAGAATTTTTTTGCCTCTTTGAGCGTAAACATTCCTGTCTCTTCTAGCTTTAAAAGAACATCCTGAATACTCTCATCTTCCGCTTTGGTATATATACCAAGCAGCAGCACTCTTTTTTCAATACTCTTTTCCATATACTTCCTTTATACCGGTTTGATCACAACCATGATCACAATTAAAATCATTAAAAGTGTCGGTACTTCATTGTATGCTCTGAAAAATTTTCCACTTCTGGTACAGTTTCCCTCTTTCAATTTCTGCTTGAAATACCCCAAACTATAATGATACGCAATCAACAACACTATCGCTGCAAGTTTGATATAAAGCCAAATACCACTCTCAAACAGTGCAGGATTGAGATAGATCATCAACAGCCCGCTCAGAAGTGTTGCCCAGAGCGCCGGTACGCCAATAAAACTATAAAGCTTCTCTTCCTGTATTTTGATTACATCTGTAAAGCATGCACCGTTTTGCTCATGTTCTCTATGATACACATAAAGTCTGGGCTGATAAAAAAGCATTGCCATCCAGGAAATAAAACTCATCACATGAAATGCCAGAACCCAGTTATAATACGCCATAATTATCCCCTTTTTTTATCATTTTCAGGCAGTGCATAAAACTGCACACCTGCAATATTTTTTTTAATTACACTCTTTTCATGAAGCAATTGTTCAAGATTTTGCTTCGCTTTCTCTGAGAAAAGATATGCTACATCCGATTCACTCTGAGGACGTCTTAAAAGTGTCGCTAAAATCTCTTCTTTGCTGAAATCCACTCTCTTCTGAGGTTTCTCTTTGTGCATAATAGAGATATTATGATTGCCCAGATAGTGACTTAAATATTTGAGTTTTTCTGTCGATACACCTTTTACGTCATATGCCGGTGGTCTGTCGATAGTACCCAAATCCACTCTGTCAGGCTTTACCTCATCCAAAACCTCTTTAAGTGCTTTCATCTCCTCTTCTTTGTCATTGATCCCCTCAACAACAAGAATCTCTAAAATAAGATCATGCTCAAATTTTTTGCGAAAAGCGATCAATCCTTTGATAATATCCTCTATATCTACACTTTTAAGCGGTCTGTCAATCTTTTTGAAACATTTTGGTGTTGCACAATCCAAAGAGAGCTTGACAATATCTATCTTTTTTAAAATATCTTGTACAGCAGGGGCAATAATTGTTGAAGCATTGGAAAGGATCAATACCTTTTTATCCGCCTTAATACGATTAAGTCCATCTACCAGCGTATCCAGAGAAGGATAAAGAGTAGGTTCTCCATTTGCAGTAATGGTAATGACATCAACATCAGGGTATTCGAGAAGCGCTTGTTTCACCTCATCTAAAACATCTTCCACTTTGGGAGGGTTTACAATGTGATCAATTACCTTCGCAGGTTTAAGTTCACAATAAAGACAGTCAAAGTTACATGATTTACGCTCAGGGCTTAGATCAATTCCCAGCGATAAACCAAAACGCCGTGAAGATACCGGTCCAAATATATACTTATACATAGTAAAAGCATACTACAAATGAACTTTGTATTCAAATTTTTTGTGATCGACATTTTTTCCACATTTTTTCATGGTATGATCTTCTTATAGAAAAATTTTAAGGAGATTTTCATGAAAAAGATTCTATTCATACTGTTTTTTATGATTTCATACACCTTTGCCGATACTGCTCTGCTTTTACATAAAGGATGGCAGCTGATCGGTTCCACCTCCAAAATCACAGATATGCAGATATTTGATAAAACTCATGTAGAGCAAGTCTGGCACTATGATGCTTTTGCGCAAAAGTGGAAGGGATATTCACCCCAAAGCGATATCGCAAAAAAAATTCAGGAAAAAGGATATGAAACCATCAGCACGCTTGAAAGCTGGCACGGTTTCTGGATCAAAAGTAAAGATGAATGGGTATTGATGCTTCCTTCAGAAAATCAAACCTCAGATGAAAACATCACCCTCCAAAAAGGATGGAACCTCATCTCTCTGCCGGTAGATACTGTTGTTTCACCACACATTTTCGATGGCAAAACCGTCTGGAAATATGCCCCCGGTGATCAGTGGCAGCTCTTCGATCCAGAGGCAAAAGAGAATTTTCCTGCAATCTCACACATTACCAACAGTGATGGTATCTGGGTAAAATCAAATAAAAAACAAATCATCTCTACTGTCAGTGACTCTGCGAAACTGCATAACTTTGCAACGGTAGAAGCGATGAAAAACTATATCAGAGATATGCTCCTGACCTACAGACGTCCTTACTGTGGATATTACCCTTTGGTAGCCATGGAAACAGGTGGGACAATGAAACAGGGAGATTTTACAGATGCACTAAACGAAGCTCCCGTAACAGCACAACAAGCAGACAATGCCTCAGAAACAAACCTCCAGGAAGAGAGTGTGGATGAAGCGGATATCATCAAACATGATAATACCAGAATCTTTTATCTCAGCTCGAAAGAAAACGATTTTAACCGTAAGCAAGTCAATGTCACTACTTTTGAACGTATCACGAACAATGAACTGACACCCCTTACCACCATAGAGACCGGGGGAAATGCTGTTGATCTCTATTTAACAGGTAACAAACTTGTGGTTCTTTCCAAATATGGCATGGATAACTATAAACCCGTAAACCCCACACCTGCTGAAAAAATCATTATCCAAAACGGCGGTGATGTCTCCTCTATGATAGTGGAAATTTTCAATGTTGAAGATATCACGGATATCCAGCGAACACATATATTTAAAATCAACGGACAGCTTAATAGCAGCCGTGTAATAGATGGCAAACTCTACCTCATCACCCGTTTCAGCCCTGAAATACAAATCACCTATCCGCCTCTCTACGTAGATGCACCAGAATGCAAAGAGTATTTCAGCAGCAACACTGATACAGACGACGCTACACCAACTCCCACTGAAGAAAGCGGATCATCCACCAAAAGAGCGGCAGTTATCTCTGTGCCAAATCAGCAGACAACATATCAAAAATATGCCCGCTGTTACACACTGCGTGTCGATGAAAATGGAAAATTTTACAGACCAGACTATGAACATCCACAAATCTCTTATGAAAAACTGATTCCCTACTATGAGAGAGATCACTCTTCAGAAGAGATGCTCATCACCCCGGAAACATTCTACGCTTCCGATAAAAAAGATCAGGAACCAATCATCTCAACTGTAAGTAAAATAGATATTGCTACCGGACGTCTGGAAAAAACAAGCTCTGTACTGGGATATAACAACACTCTCTACGCTTCACAAAATGCACTCTATATGGTCTCTGACCAATATCCCATTTTTTACACATTTGACAGATTTAATGCACGTTCAATAATCTACAAATTTAATCTCGGAGAGGAGATGGGTTACAAAGCGGCAGGTTTTGTCGGAGGCACTGTTTTAAACCAGTTCAGCCTCAGCGAATACAACAATACACTGCGCATCGCCACAACTTCCGGCAACTCCTGGCAAAACAATACTATCAACAGACTCTATACCCTCAAAACCGTTCAAGATACACTTCTCATACAAGGCGTTTTAAGTGGTCTGGGCAAAGAGGGAGAGCGTATACGTTCAGTAAGATTTCTGGGAGACAAGGGGTATATCGTTACTTTCAGGCAAACTGATCCATTTTATACACTTGATCTGAGTGATCCCCTGCATCCCAAAAAAGTAGGCGAGTTAAAAGTCGACGGCTTTTCATCATACCTGCACCCAATCAGTGAAGATCTAATTTTGGGATTTGGAAGAGATGCCACACCGGACGGTCAGCTTCTGGGACTTAAAATAGAACTTTTCAGCGTAAGTGATTTTGCAAATCCTATCTCTTTAGACAGTTATACACTTCCCGGAAATTACACCAGAAGTGAGATAGAATACAATCACAAAGCACTTGCATACAGAGATAGCGACAAGTTACTGGCATTTCCCTACAACCTTAACCAAAACTATCATTATGACAAAGATTATCTCGGTATTTTTCAAATAGCAAATAACAAAATCAATACTTTCAAAGCCCTTCCGGGAGCCAATGAAAACAGTTACCAGAGTTACAAAATATTTCAAAGAGGTCTTATTTTTGATATGAACAACCAAACATACATCGCTTATTTTTCCAATGGAAAAATCAATTATGCTACTTTAGATAGTTTAAGAGAGGAGTAAAAAATGAAATATTTCATGATATTGGCTGTTATTTTATGGTTAACAGGATGTGGAAGCAGCAGCAAAGAAAACAGCAATCCACCTGCTTCACCACAGACACAGGACAGCAGTAAAACACCACCGTCCGTGCCGAAGATAGACTAAGTGATTTCTCTTAGTCTCTTCTGCTCACTTCCTGACAAAGCTTAACGAAGTATTTGGCATTTTCTACCGGAACATCCGGTAAAATGCCATGTCCCAGATTGAATATATGTCTTCCCTCTTTCATCGTCTCCGCGATGGAAGTCACACATTCATATGTTGCCTCTTTACTGTACAGACGGCAAGGCTCCATATTTCCCTGAAGTACATAACGTTCTCCCAGTTTCTCTTTTGCCAAAGCCATAGGAGTAGACCAGTCTACACCAAAAACATCAAAGTCACCGTCAATATCATCCAGATAAGCAGGTATCCCTTTTGGAAACATAATAATCGGAATATGCGGATATTTTGCTTTAATATGTGCAGCTATCTCTTTCATGTACGCCCAGCTGAATTCCATATATTTGGATTTTTCAAGTGCTGCCGCCCATGAGTCAAAAACCTGTACAACATCTGCACCTGCTTCAATCTGCTTTTCAAGATAGTACTTGACTACTTCCGTTACTTTTGCCAGCAGTTTATGCATAAATTCCGGTTCAGTATAGATCAATTTTTTACAAATATTGTAAGTTTTAGTTCCCTGCCCTTCGATCATATAAGTTGCCAGCGTCCACGGGGCACCCGTAAAACCGATAAGTGCTTTATCATCTGCCAGTCGTTCACGTACAAGTTTAATCGTATCATAGACATAGGTTAGCTTATCGGCTGCTTCTTCACCGCCAAGCAGTGCGTCAAGTGCTGCCTCATCACGTACCGGTTTTGCAAAAACAGGACCTTCTCCCTTGACAAAATCAAGTTCCATACCCATCTCGTTTGGAATCACCAAAATATCTGAAAAAAGGATTGCCGCGTCTACACCGACAATATCAATCGGCTGCAATGTTACTTCTGCCGCAAGTTCAGGATTGTGACAAAGATTGAGAAAGTTCCCCGCCTCTTCTCTGACTGCCATATATTCCGGCAAATAACGCCCAGCCTGGCGCATCATCCATACAGGGGTATAAGGTGTCTCTTTTCCGAAACATGCATCTACAAAAATTTTACCCATTAGTGTTCTCCACCCTTATGTAAGAAATATAGTCCTATAGACAGTGCCAAAATCGATCCGGCAAAGTAAAGCATCTCTATCGCCCCTTCATAAGGTGTATGCAGAACACGCTTAAAGAAACTGACCACAAGAACCATAACGATAACTTTAGCCAATTTATCTTTAAGTTGATCCAATGAATGAATCTCGAGGATTTTTGAAGCACCACCTTTGGCAACATCGATCTCAGATATAAACAATTCATACAGACCAAATCCAAAGATAAACATTACTATTGCCATCAGGTAGAGATCCACTGCCCCTATCAATCCACTGACAATATTTTCATGAAAGTGCTCCGGATGCATATGGTTGATATAGGTATTAAAAACCATCACCACTACTTCCCAGATATCCACACTGGCAACTACAAACAAAGCAATTCCACCCAGCATACTGAAAATCACTGCCAGCAAAACAACAAATCTTGTCTGCCACAAAGCACCTTCAAATGTACGTTCTAAAAGAGACTGATCTTTTGGCTCTTTTATAACAACTTCCTCTTTCTCTTCATGAGACATTTAATCCTCCAGTTCAATCCACTTTTGCGCTATTCGCAGTGAATTTGTCGCAGCACCCACACGTACCTGGTCTGCTACGTTCCAAAAATGAAGCATATTATCTCTAAAAATATCTTTTCTTATCCTTCCAACATAGGTAAAATCCGTATCTGTTGCAGTCACAGGCATAGGATATACACCGTTTGGCAAATCATCCTGAACTACAAGATTTTCAAAGTTTTCAAAAGCATTACGTACTTCATCCAGATTTACCACAACATTTTCACCAAAAGTCACAGTCACCGATTCACTGTGAGAACGAAGTACCGGCACACGTACACAAGTCGCCGCTACTTCGATATCTTTATGCAGGATTTTTCTGGTTTCATTGACCATTTTCATCTCTTCTTTGGTAAAACCATTCTCCATAGGCACATCTACCTGAGGAATAACATTAAGCGCTATCTGATGCAAAAATGCTTCATGAGGACTCTCATCAAGTTTAAAAGCGAAGAAATCCTGCATCTGCTTGACAAGCTCTTCCATACCTGCTTTACCCGCACCACTCGTTGCCTGATAAGTACTCACATCTACCCGTTGAATACCATACAAATCATCTACAGCTTTAAGTGCCTGTACCATCTGAATTGTCGAACAGTTTGGATTGGCGATAATACCTTTGTTTTTCCACAAGGCAATATCATCAGGGTTTACTTCCGGTACCACAAGCGGAATATCCGGATCCATACGAAAGTGACTGGTGTTGTCTATCACAACGGCACCTGCTTCTACCGCAGATGCTGCAAATTCTGCAGATATACTTCCCCCGGCGGAGAAAAAAGCGATATCTATCTCTTCCTTCTCAAAAATATCGTGTGTCAGTTCCTGCACTTTGATCGCTCTGCCCGCATACTCAACCTCTTTTCCCACACTTCTGGCACTCGCCAGAGGAACCAGTTTTGCAATAGGAAAATTATGCTCTTCAAAAAGTCTGTAAAACTCTTCACCAACTGCGCCGGTAGCACCTACAACTGCAACATTGAATTTTCTCATCTATTTTATTACCTCTCGATTTTTCTTTTTATTACTATAACGATAATAATTTACATTGCACCGAGACGGATATCGAGACCAAGATCATCCGGTAAAATCTCATCCCCATCACTTAAAATAACGGCACGCTCTACAACAGAACGCAATTCTCTGACATTACCCGGCCAATCATATTCCAGCAGAAGCTTTTTTGCCTCTTCACTCAAATGTTTATAAGGTAAATCATACTGTCTGCATGTTCGATACAGATACTCCGTAGCAATATCGATTACCTCTTCCTTCCGTTCTCTCAGCGGCGCTATTTTAACAGGAATTGTATTTAATCTATAATATAAATCCTCGCGAAACTCTTTATTTTTGATTTTTTCCAAAATATTTGCATTTGTCGCCGACACAATCCGCACATCGATCTTGGTTGGTTTGGTACCACCTACACGTACAATCTCACGTTCCTGAATCACACGCAACAGTTTTGCCTGCAATGCCATAGGCATCTCTCCTATCTCATCTAAAAAAAGAGTCCCCTTGTTTGCTGTTTCAAAGTGCCCTTTTTTCATAGCCGTTGCATCAGTAAACGCCCCTTTTTCATAACCAAAGAGTTCACTTTCCAAAAGATTTTCAGGAATTGCAGCCATATTGATTGCAATAAATGGACCCGCATATCTTGGAGACTCTTCATGAATATATCTTGCAAACAACTCTTTACCCACACCACTCTCACCCAAAAGCATAATAGAAGCATCGGTTTTGGCTGCTTTTTGCAAAGTATTTTTTATTTTCTCCAGTTTTTCACTACTACCATAAAACTTTTTGCGTCTGTCACTCCCCTGTTTACGCCGTTCTATTTTTATCTTTCGGGTATCCGGCATTCCCACACGGCGATCTTTGGTGATGTAACGCTTCTCATACGCCTCTTTTTTCGCTTTCACTTTTTCAACCCGTTTAAGTACGCCAATTAAATCTTCCACATCAAAAGGCTTTGTCAGAAAATCTTTGACATTCTCATATCGGATTGCCTCAATTGCTGTATTTAAAGTAGCATTACCCGTCATAATAATAATACTGCAAGGGAAATGTATCTCCTTGATAAATTCCAGTCCATTCATACGAGGCATTGTAATATCAGTGATAATCACTTCATAGGTAGAATCTATCTTTTTTAGAGCATCAATAGCATTCTTAAAAGTTGTAACTTCATACTCTTCATACTCTTTTAACGCCATTTCCAGCGATTTACGCATATTAATATCATCTTCAACAATCGCTATTTTCATATACTTCCCTGATTTATTTAAATTACTGCAAAAGTTTTAATATATCATAATATATATTAAATACATAATTTTATATTTATATAATATTCTTCCTCTTTTTTAAGTCAAATTGATTTATACTCCAAATGAAAAAAATCAAATAAAATGGAACAAAATTGAAAGAAAAGAAGCAGCTTGCCCTCTTGGGAATAGGCAATGTTTTACAAAAAGATGACGGTATAGGCGTATATGCTGCGGAGTACCTGCTACATAACTACACATTTTCACCAAAAATAGAAATTATCAACGGTGGCGTTGAAGGAATCAACCTTTTAGATATATTTATAGAGCATCATGAAGTAGTTATCCTTGATACAATTGCTCTTGATGATGAACCCGGTTCAATATACAATATCCCGGCAAAAGAACTTGGAGGATATGGGCTCAATAGTGGAAGCGCACATGAAATAGGCGTTTTGCAATGTCTGGATATGCTTGATCTGCAAGGCAGACCAAGACCAAAATCCAACATCATCGCCATCATTCCGCAAGAGATTACTTTCGCTTTTGATTTAACTCCTCTGCTGAGAGAAAAGTTTGATGACTATATCCGCATTATTTTAAAAGATCTTCAGCGAAAAGGAATCCATACCCAAAAAAAAGATGAAATCTCACTCAATAAAATAATCACCAAATTCAAAAACCCCTCAAGCTTCTAAAGCTTGACCAAACTCGTCTCCCAGCCGTCATACTGTGCACCATACTTTCCTGCCGTATTGATCAGGTAGAGTGTCACTTCATCGATATCATAATAGAAAGGTTTGTCCTGACGATAAATCTTTACCCCGTCAAATCCCTCTTCATGTTGAACATCTTCCATATATTTAAAGCCCTCTTTTGATACTTCTTCCAAAAAAGTATCTTTGAGATCAATATCCGTAAAAAAAATCCGATGCTCGATTGCCCTTTTTTGATGCAGCGCATCTCCATTGGCTTTGAGTGAATCGCATACTTTGTGATTTTGAATAATCTGCCACTCTGTAGCTGTCGGGAAGAGGAGATTCTGGTAATAGTTCCACTCACTGTCCTCACTAAAACCATTCTCTATTTCATACCCCTCAAATTCATCAAGTGCATACTCCAGAAAATCCTGCCAGTTATAGGTAAATTGCAGATAGAAGATAAATGTTACACTCCCCTGTGTAATCACCCGCCCGACATATTTACCGATACGAAACTTCAGCATCGCGGCTTCCAGTTTATCTTCAATATATAAAATCTCCGGTTCCTCCGATTCACTCAAAAGCCCCTTTTCACTCGGTTCTTTGAGCATAACCTTCACAAATGCCACAGTCGGATAGATGTACTTATTTTGCTCCAAATCCATCGAAATCCCGGCATTAAACTGGATGGAAGCAGGATGCCCCTCCAGATTTTTCATGTAAATTTCCCAATACTCTTGCATCAACTTCCACCTTTTATAATGAGTTTTTATAAACTATTTTGCAGAGGCTCAGACCAAAGAGAGGATTTGCCCTCGAAAAAATAGTTTATAAAAACTCATCACTCCATCTCCAAACTCATCAGATACATATCCTCACCATCGATCACTTTCACATCCAAACTCTCGCACTCTTTACACTGATAGCGATGCTCATCGATCTCAAACTCCGCCCCGCAGTCGTTGCAGTGGAGTTTGAGCTTCTGAACATTCATGACAAACTCCGCCCCGTCGCACATCGTTCCCTCTTTGAAAGTATCGAACGCAATCTGCAAAAGATGCGTCTCCACACCGCTCATCACTCCAATTTTTGTGATCACTTTAGTGATTTTAGAAGCGTCATTTTCTTTTGCGATATCTTCGCATTGATTTAAAAGTGCCTGGACAATACTATACTCATGCATGGTGAATACCTGTTCATTTTTTAGAGAGATTATACTATGATTTGCTTTGTATGTGGTGTAAAATGTGATAGATATGCAGCATCAAAGGAAGATAACCGCCTATGCGTATAAAGATCTCCTCCGCGACACTCTCATGATAGGTATGTGTAGTGAGATTTCGATC
>CAZYZD010000065.1:0-4283 GCA_964651755.1 uncultured Sulfurospirillum sp.
ATTCCTGATCTTGTGGCTGTAGCGCAGGATGCCAGCGGAAATGAGCTTGAACTTGCAAAATCTTATGCAAGTGCAATCGGCGGTGGTAGAACGGGTATTATTCATACAACTTTCAAAGATGAAACTGAGACAGATCTCTTCGGTGAACAGGCAGTTCTATGCGGTGGTGCGACTGCATTGGTACAGGCTGGTTTTGAAACATTGACAGAAGCAGGTTATGCTCCTGAGATGGCATATTTCGAATGTCTTCATGAATTGAAGCTAATTGTCGATTTAATGTATGAAGGCGGTATTGCCAATATGAGATATTCTATCTCCAATACTGCAGAGTACGGTGATTATGTCAGCGGACCGCGTGTGATCAATGAAGAGAGTAAAAAAGCGATGAAAGAGATTCTCAAAGAGATTCAGAATGGTCAGTTTGCTAAAGATTTTGTTCTGGAAGGAATGACTGGCTATCCGAGAATGAATGCAGAAAGAAATAATGCCAAAGCATCGTTGATCGAGCAGACAGGAAATAAACTCAGAGAGATGATGCCATGGATTACTGCCAATAAAATCATCGATCAAGACAAAAACTAGAAGGTAGGAAGTATGGGAGAAGTTATCACTGTAACATCCGGGAAAGGAGGGGTTGGAAAGTCTACTCTTTCTGCAAATCTTGCAGTTGGACTGGCGCATGCCGGCAAGAAAGTTGTCGCAGTCGATTTTGATATCGGTCTGCGGAATTTGGATATGATTTTAGGACTTGAAAACCGTATTGTCTATGATGTTGTTGATGTGATGGAAGGTCGATGCAACCTTTCCCAGGCTCTGATACACGATAAAAGAGCCAAAAGTCTCTACTTTCTCCCCGCTTCACAAACCAGTGATAAAAATATACTTGATCGGGATAAAGTTGCCAAACTGCTTGAAAATCTGAAAAAGGAGTTTGATATTATTATTTTAGATTCTCCTGCAGGTATTGAAAGTGGTTTTGAACACTCTATTTTTATGGCTGATCGTGCATTGATTGTTTCTACGCCGGATGTTTCGGCGGTAAGAGATGCGGATCGTGTTATTGGGATTATCGATGCAAAGAGTGAAAAAGCAAAAGCAGGCGATGAAGTACAAAAACATGTAGTTATCAATCGAATCAAGCAGGAGATGGTTGATAAAGGACAGATGTTGAGTGTGGAAGATGTTTTAAGTATTCTTGCTCTTCCGTTAATCGGTATTGTTCCGGAAGATCAGAATATTATCACTTCTACAAATGAAGGTGAACCTATTTTTTATGCAGAAAAGTCGCCTGCTTCCCAGGCATATAAAAATATTGCGAAACGTGTATTAGGTGAAGAGGTACCTTTTATGGATATCACTGAGAAAAAAGGAATCCTCAAAAGGATTTTCGGATGACACTTTTTGAGAGAATTTTCGGTACCAAAAAAAATACATCTGCCAGTAAAGCAAAAGATCGTTTAACAATCATGCTTGCACATGAAAGAGCGGATTGTGCGGTACCCTATCTCGATGATTTAAAACTTGATCTGCTTGAAGTGATTAAAAAATACACACAGGTCAAAGATATCAGTATCAAAACTGAAAATAATCAAAACATTGATATGTTGGAAATCGAGATACAATTAGATACTAAATGAGATTACTCCTTTTGAGAATAGCACTGACAGTGCTATTGGTGCTGTCACTGTTTATGCTCTTGTTGCGTGTATATTATGAGTCTGGTGCGCATAAAAATGTACCCGTCCAGGAGATGATTTCGGAAACTGTCTCTGCTTCTGCAGCAGCAGCTGCTGATAAAAACACCTCTGTAACCCATATAAAAGCACTTTTTAGTGATAAGAATCGTACATTGGAGTTAAAATACAAAACAGTGGCTTCTGAGATTATGGATTATGTACATTCCAAAAAGCGTCATAAAGTATTTGAAACTAATCAGACTACTGTAGTTACCAAAGAGTTTGTTTCAAAATGTCCTCAACCTCTTAAAAAGATTACTGAAGCAGCTATAAAAGAGCAGCAAATTATTCCCAATAAAGTAGAGAAGAAAATTGATCAACCCAAAAAACCGCGTGTGGTGATTATCATGGATGATGTTCAGAGTCTGGAGCAGGCTGAAATGATCAAACAACTTCCTTTTGCAATAACACCTTCGATTTTTCCGGTGACATCTGATCATCCAGATACCCAGCGTGTGGCAGAGATGTTTTCTGTTTTTATGATTCATACGCCGATGGAGGCGTATCACTTTTCTGCTCCGGAAGAAAATACTTTGCATACAAATGATTCCCTGGAAACTATTGATGCAAGGATTGCAGAGATCAAACATGATTTTCCCTCACTTGTAGCGATTAACAACCATACCGGTAGTAAGTTTACTTCAGATGAAGAGGCAATGGATAGGCTTTTTTGTATTTTGCAAAAGTATGGTATCCCTTTTGTGGACAGTCGTACCTCTGTAGAAACCAAAGGTCGGGAAATGGGGAAGCTTTTTCACCGGAAGGTTCTGGAACGTAATATTTTTCTGGACAATGAAGACAGTGTACCTTCGATTTTAAACCGGTTGAAAGAGACAGTCTCATTTGCAAAAGTACATCAGCAGGCGATTGCAATCTGCCATCCCAAACCTGCTACATTTGAAGCATTGATGCAGGCAGCGCCTCTCCTTCAAGATGTAGATGTTGTAACGATCGAGAAACTTTACTGATGCAAAAAGTCTCTTCTCTTCCCTCACAGCTGGATATCCTTCCTGCTAACAACAGCGTTGAACAACTCTATTTTAAAGGAGAATTCTCTTTACTGGAACGTCCGATGGTTTCGATTGTCGGTACAAGGAAACCGTGCAACTATACCAAAGAGATGACAACTATACTGGCACAAAAATTTGCTTCTGCCGGCTATGTAGTCGTCAGCGGTGCGGCGATGGGTGTAGATGCGCTGGCACACAAAGCTGCTTTTCCAAATACTATTGCCGTAATGGCAAACTCTCTGGATATTATCTATCCCAAAATCAATCAGCGTCTGATAGAAGATATCTTTCATGAAGGCTTGGCACTGAGCGAATACGATGCCGGTACCAGAGCGACAAAATACAGTTTTGTAGTGCGTAACCGTATTGTTGTGGCTTTGGGAGAGTTTCTGATTATCACGGAAGCAGATGAAAAGAGCGGTACAATGCGCAGTGCAGAAATAGCGCTGGAACTGGGTAAAAAGATCTATGTACTGCCGCACCGTTTGGGAGAGAGCAGGGGAACGCAGAAACTGCTTCGGGAAGGAAATGCAGGGTTAATTCTGGATATAGATGATTTTGTGGCACAGTTTGGGACAGTTGCACCGCAGGAAGAGGATCCTCTCATCGCTTTTTGTCAGAAGATACCTTCTCTTCATGAAGTAGTTGCCCAATTTGGAGATCAGGTTTATGAGTATGAACTTGAAGGCTTGGTAGAGATTAAAAATTTGAAAGTGTATCCTTTATGAAGTATGCAGCGATAGATATTGGGCTAAAGCGAATAGGTGTGGCAGTGAGCCTGGATGGCAAAGTTGTTTTTCCACAGGATGCCATACTTCGCAAAAACCGTAATCAGGCAGCCAGAGATGTAGATGCTTTTTTGAAAGAGTGGGAAATAGAGAAGCTGATTGTCGGTGTTCCCCGGGGCGGGAGCAGTGAAGAGGAGATGACGCGGCGTATAGAGCATTTTATCTCTTTGCTTGAGTTTTCGGGAAATATCTGTTTTCAGGATGAGTATGGCAGTTCCGGGGAAGCCAAAGAGCGTATGCAGGGAATTGTACGGCAAAAACGTGACGGTAAGATCGATTCGATTGCAGCGCAGATTATACTGGAAAGGTATCTTGATTCATGTATTCCAGATTCTTAGTAGGTATGCAGTTTTTACTGATCGCGCTTGTATTGATTCCCAAAGAGACCTCTCCCTTCTGCTCCTTCTGGTGGGTTTTTATTTTGACAAGCGGAGTTGTTGCAGTATGGACTTTTATGCATAACCGCCTGGGAAATTTCAATATCGTTCCGGATATCAAAGAGGATGCGAGACTGATTACCACCGGTCCCTATCGCTACATAAGACACCCCATGTACAGCTCTCTCTTTTTCTGGATGCTGGGAGTTGTCTGTTACCTTTCACACTGGATAAACTGGCTTTTGCTGATTGTTTTGGTTTGTGTTCTCTATCTCAAAGCTTCCCGTGAGGAGAGACTCTGGAGTGATCATCATGAAGGGTACAGTGCATACAGAAAACAGAGCAAATATTTTATCCCTTTTATTTTGTAAA
>CAZYZD010000065.1:4383-12381 GCA_964651755.1 uncultured Sulfurospirillum sp.
CCCGATTAAAACCAAAATTTGACAAAAAAATATTTTTCTGCTATATTTTCGCCATTCAATTAAAAATATTACATAAAGGAGACTGATCATGAAGTATATCAAATTATTTAACTTCAATCCCTATCAGTCTGTCCGGTGTAATAACTTCATTTTTATTACCCTCTAAGACTTTTTCGTTTTAGCCCTCTGTCCGCTCTGATTTTCTGAGCAATTTTACGTTTTTTTTAATTTTTTTAGGTTTTATCATGAATGTCAGACATAGAAGAGTATTGCATATTGCAGTACCGGTTGTTTTAAACAACCTTTTACATACACTTGTTGTCTATACGGACTTTGCCATGGTTTCACGCTTGAGTGCAGATGCTATTGTTGCAGTAGGGCTTGGAATGCAAGTATGGGGAATCTTTTATGCAACGATGGCTCTGATTTATACAGGACAAAATGCACTGATGAGTCGTTTTGTGGGAGCTGGTATGTATAAAAAAGCTTCTATGGTTATCTCCACGTTGTTCTGGTTTGTTGCGGTGATTGCCCTGCCGGTGATTCTGTTCTGGCAATATATCGGTGTGCATACATTCGAGCTTTTTGGAGCGAGTGAAAGTGTCGTCCGTCTTGCTGAAGCATACTTGACGGTACTTTTTATGACAGCGCCGTTTGCTTATATGAACAGTATCTTTTTTAGTGCACTTTCCAGTGATGGAAATACCAAAATAACGATGTACATTACTCTGATGATCGTCTTTTTGAACGCTTTTGCAGATTATGCGCTTATTTTCGGACATTTTGGATTTGCACCGTATGGTGTGAGAGGAGCGGCGATTGCGACGCTTTGCAGTATGGTGTTTGAGACAGTGATCTATCTTATTTATTTTGGAAGCGGCAGGACACGTTTTACATTGATGGGACGTTTTTCGGCAAAGCTTCTTAAAAGAGTACTGCGTATCGGTTTGCCTGCAATGGTAGACAGAGTACTGGGATCGGCAGCGATGCTCCTGTTTGCGGGAATGGTACTAGTACTGGGAACAGAGGTAAATGCAGGGTTTCAGCTAGGACTTCGCATCGAGGGACTGGCATATATGCCAGGTTTTGGATTTGCGATGGCGGCATCGGTTTTGATGGGGCAGGGATTGGGTGCAAAAGATCCAGACCGCTCTTACCGGGATGTGATGCTTTCTATGCGTTATGCAGTAGGGATCATGTTTCTTATGTCAGTGCTGTTTATTACCTTGCCGGGAGTGCTGGTGTCTCTCTTTACCGATGATATCCGCATTATTTATGAAGCGAGTATGTATTTGATTATCATGGGTGCGGTACAGATACCGCTTGGTGTATATTTTGTACTCATCAATGCACTCAAAGGTGCAGGTGATACAAAACGGACATTTTGGATCAATTTTATCACAATGTGGATATTTCGTATCATACCGGGGCTTATTTCGGTTTATGGATTTGGTTCGATTATAGGTGTCTATATAGGATTGGTCGCCGATCCGGTGGTAAAAGCGGTGATTTTCTGGAGAGAGTTTCAAAAAGGTGCCTGGAGAAGGCTTAAAATCTAAAAAAGGAGAATAAATGAAAGATTTACCAAATCTATTTCCGACACTTCAGACACAAAGGCTGATACTTTGCAGTCAGGATGAAAAATATATACCTCAGATAGTAACACTGGCTAATACGGAGGAGATATCCAAAAATCTCTCCTCCATGCCCTATCCCTATACCAGAAAAGATGCCCTCCGGTGGATCGATACTGTAACAAAAAAGTATGCAGACAAAACGCTCATAAGTTTTGCCATCACTTCAAAAGAGAACGGGGCATATATGGGAAATATCGATCTCATATTATCTCCAGAGCATAACCACGCAACACTTGGTTACTGGATAGGCAAACCATACTGGGGCAGGGGATATATGAGTGAAGCGGCAAGAGAGGTAATGTGTTATGGTTTTGAAGAACTCAAACTCAGACGCATTGCTGCCCACCATTTTCACAC
Organism: uncultured Sulfurospirillum sp.; assembly: GCA_964651755.1. GTDB lineage: Bacteria > Campylobacterota > Campylobacteria > Campylobacterales > QNZT01 > QNZT01. The sequence goes on from CAZYZD010000065.1 coordinate 6,378, forward strand.
CAACCCTGCATCGGGCAGAGTGATGGAAAAAGTCGGTATGAAACTTGAAGGTATTCGCAAAGCACACTTTAAAAAAGGGGAACTCTATTTTGACATACATGACTGGGGCGTTTTGAGGGAGGAGTTTTAGAGACTCCTCATAAAAATATGCATTTTTCTATTTCTTTTTTTGTGAGTATACAGCTTAATTTATATTTTTAGATGAGATATTTTTTAACTCTTGCGAAAAATGGGTTAAAATACCACAAAAGAGAAAGGTGGTATAATAGTAGATATAGACAGGCTAAAAAAGATCGCAAAAACAGTAGCATCAGCTGACAAAAATGGACAGTAGATGGTTATTTGTTATTGCTGTAATATCGGGTATGGGTCTTGGGTATTTTGCTCATAAAAAAAAAGTGAAAGATTACGGAGTTTTTTTAATATTATGTTTTTTATATATGAATGGAAACGATTCTTTTTAATGTTTGGTCTGGTTGTTGGTTTAACAGTGAGTGGGTGCAGTGGCAGCAATACTGGAAAGAGTGAAGATAAAAAAGCAGCGGTGCCCGGCGGTTATTCCAAAGCAAATCTACTTGATGCAGAAGTGATAGAAGCTGCCGAATTTGCAGCAAATCAGATCGATAAAGGAAAACTGGAAAAAATAATCGAAGCACAAACGCAGGTGGTAGCGGGAGTGAACTATAAAATGAAGATTTTGCTTGCAAATGGTGTGATGTATGAAATCATTGTGTATAAAGATTTAAAGGATAATTTGAAATTGACAAGTGTAGCACCACTCAAATAACCGGTATGGGCTGGGAGGGATTGTCAGGGTATCTCCGGCGGTTCGATCTCTTCTCCCAGAAAGGCATATTTTTTGCCGATTCTTGCTACAGGTTTGAATGAAATATTCACTCTCCCTTCTTTCTCCTCGAAACAATTATCCGCTATAAACTGTTTTTTGATCTCCAGAATGAGCGGGATGGTTTTACTTCCCTCAAGATCGACTTCCTGGTGGAGTGTGCAGAAAAATGCAGATGGTACGTTTTCTATCATTGGTGGAAAATCTTTTAGCACTTTTGTAACCGGGATATTAAAATAGGCTGTTTCACTCTCTTCATGAGGTAACATTTTGGAGCTAAGATGCATAGGTTTCAGGTGGTTTTCATCAACCAGGCAGAGGGTGCATTTTTTGGTGTTTCGTATGTTTAAAAGTGTATCTTTCGGGGTGCCGTCGCTTTTGTGTCCGATGGAGACGATCACTGTCGGTGGATTGGAGGAGAGTCCGGTAAAGTAGCTGAACGGTGCTGCATTGACGACTCCTTTGTCATCTTCTGTCACAATCCAGGCAATGGGGCGGGGGATGATGGTTTGTGCCATGAGGTTGTATTTGTCCGAGATGTTTTTTTCTGAATAATCAAACAACATAAAAGTTCCTTTATAAAATGAGCATAGCATCGCCGTAGGAGAAAAATTGATACTCTTTAGCGATGGCTTCATGGTAGATATCGAGGGCTTTTTCAAGACCGACAAAACTTGCGACGAGCATCAGAAGTGTAGATTTTGGCAAGTGAAAATTTGTCAGCAGATAGTCCACGCGTTTGGGCGGATTTTGAGGGTGCAGAAAAAGGTCGGAGTGTCCGGTCTGCTTTTGTGTACGGATATAATACTCTATGGTTCTGGTTACAGTGGTACCCACAGCGAGGATTTTTTGTTGTGAGTCGATCACTCTTTGGGTATCTTTGGGTATCTCATAAAATTCACTGTGCATGGTATGTTCGCGGATATTGGATGCTTCAACAGGTTTGAATGTACCGGCACCCACATGCAGTGTGACATAGTGTGTATCGAACTTCTCTTTCATTTGTGCAAATAGTTTTTCTGTAAAGTGCAGTGATGCCGTAGGTGCAGCGACGGCGCCTATTTTTTGGGCAAAGAGTGTCTGGTAGTCGCTTTCATCCTCTTTGGTATCTTCACGTTTGATGTATGGAGGAAGGGGAACGTGTCCGATCTGTTCAAGTACTTCATGAAGTGTCGGAAAGTCAAGTTGTTTGTCGTTTTGATAAAAGGTAACGACTCTGGTACCGTCTGCCTGAAGTGTTTCAACAATGGCTTTGAGGGAATGATCGAAAAAGAGTTCTGTACCTGATTTTACCCGGCCGCGTATATAAACCAGGAAACGGTTTTTTTCGAGTGGAGAGTTAATGAGCAGTTCCACTTTTCCGCCGCTGGCTTTTGTGCCGAAAATCCGTGCTTTGATCACTTTGGTGTTGTTGAGTACGATTGCACTGTTTTCAGGGATGAAGTTCAGAATATCACGGAAAACAGCGTGTGTGACGGTGTCGTTCTGACGGTCATAAACCAGCAGTTTTGCACTGTCTTTGGGGTCTGCCGGTTTTGAGGCTATGAGATGTGCAGGCAGTTCATAGTCATAGGAATCTACCAGAAGAGGATCGCGATCAGTCATCGTCCTCTTTTGTTTCCGGGTTGATAGATTTTGCTATGAGTATGGAGAGTCCGTAGAGTAAAATCATCGGACCTGCCATCAGGAATTGTGTCAGGATATCCGGTGGGGTAAGCAGGGCGGAAACCATAAAGATTACTACCAGTGCATATTTGAAAAATCCTTTGAGTGTCTCGTCTGTTACCAGTCCGATAGAAGCCAGAAAGAAAGTGATCGTCGGAAGCTCAAATGCCAGACCAAATCCCAGTATCAGCTTGGTAAAGAAACTGACATACTCCCCGATACTCGGCAGTGCCATAAAGAGTTGTGAACCGAAGTTGATCAGAAACTCGTATCCGAATGGGATGACGATATAGTAACAGAAGAGGGCACCGATGAGAAACATCACCGTGGCGCCGCCTGCGAAAGGGAGTACCATTTTTTTCTCATTTTCATAAAGTCCGGGTGCGATAAAAAGCCATAACTGCCAGAATATAATAGGAAGTGAAGCGATAAAGCCTGAGAAAAATGCTACTTTCAGTGCGGTAAAGAAGGGTTCCTGGACTTTGGTAAAGATAACACTGCTTCCTTCCGGAAGTACTTTTACCAGCGGAGCGATCATCCAGTCAAGGATTGGCTGCCAGAAGGCAAACATAACAAAAAACATCACGATAACCGTGATGACTGAAATCGCCAGGCGTTTTCTCAGTTCATATAAATGGGGTTTTAAATCCTCAAACATCTTTTTTGCTACCTTTTTTCTTTTTCTTTTTGGTTACTTTCGCAACATCCTTGCTCTCCTGAGCCGGTTCTGGAGCAGGTGCTTCATCCAGCTTGGTCAGGGAACTTTTGATATCGGCAAAACCATCCTGCAAATCATCAAGTACATTGACATTGTGATCGCGTTTGATCTCATTGACAGAGTTTTCCAGCTGTTCTTTATAGCTGATTGCTTCATCTTTAAGCTCTTTGAGGTGGATCTCCTGCTCGATAGAATCTTTGACTTCATGAACGCTCTTTTTAAAGCTTCTGAAAAATTTTGCGATTTTTACCATTGCATCGGGGAGTTTATCCGGACCGATAAATAAAATGGCAATAATGGCGATAACAAGTATCTCTCCAAAACTCATTCCAAACATGCGCATTCCTTGCGTGTATTATTATCTATTATTAATAGAGGAGATTTTAGCGAAAATAGTGTTAGAGTAAAGATAGGTTTGTGTGTTAAAGTATGGATATAAAAAAAAGTCATAAAGTCCGAAGACCTTATGACCTCTGAAAAAAGTGTGTTTTGATGTAAGATTACATCATACCGGGCATTCCGCCCATACCACCCATTCCGCCCATGTCAGGCATTGGTGCCGGTTTGTCTTCTTTGATATCGCTTACAGTCGCTTCTGTTGTCAGAAGGAGACTGGATACAGATACTGCATTTTGCAGTGCCACTCTCTCCACTTTCAGCGGATCGATGATACCTGCTTCGAACATATCCACATATTCACCTGTTGCCGCATTGAAACCGTAGTTTGGTTCGTTGTTTTCAAGTACATTGTTTGCTACTACACCTGCATCAAACCCTGCGTTTGCAGCGATCTGTTTGATAGGAGCAGCTACCGCTCTGTTGACAATCTCCGCACCGATGGCTTCGTCACCTTCAAGACCGAGGCTGATTTTTGCACTTGCTTTCAGCAGTGCCGCACCACCACCGATAACAACACCTTCTTCAACTGCCGCTTTGGTAGCAGAGAGTGCATCGTCAACTCTGTCTTTTTTCTCTTTCATCTCAGTTTCAGTTGCAGCACCGACTTTGATAACCGCTACACCACCGCTGAGTTTTGCCAATCTCTCCTGTAACTTCTCTTTGTCATATTCGCTGGAAGTTTCATCGATCTGGCGTTTGATTTGTGCAACTCTTGCTTCGATTGCCGCTTTGTCACCTACACCGTTGACGATAGTGGTGTTATCTTTGTCGATTACAACACTTCCCGCCTGTCCAAGGTCATCCGGTGTAACACTTTCAAGTGTACGTCCAAGCTCTTCACTGATAACCTGACCGCCAGTCAGGATTGCGATATCTTCAAGCATAGCTTTTCTTCTATCTCCAAAACCTGGTGCTTTAACTGCTGCGATGTTCAGGATACCTCTGAGTTTGTTGACAACCAGTGTTGCCAATGCTTCTCCTTCGATATCTTCTGCGATGATAAGCAGTGGTTTTCCACTTTTTTGAACTTGCTCTAAAACCGGTAACAAGTCTTTGAGGTTGGAAACTTTTTTATCATAAAGCAGGATGTACGGGTTGTCCATGTGTACTTCCATTTTCTCTGTATCGCTTACGAAGTATGGAGAGAGGTAACCTCTGTCAAACTGCATACCCTCTACAACATCAAGCTCATCTTCGATACCTTTTGCCTCTTCGACTGTGATAACACCGTCTTTACCGACTTTGTCCATCGCTTCTGCAATCAAGTCACCGATTTTTGCATCAGAGTTTGCAGAGATACTGGCAACTTGTGCAATCTCTTTTTTATCTTTGATCTCTTTAGCGCTTCCTTTAAGCTCTGCGATGATCGCTTCAACCGCTTTGTCCATACCGCGTTTTACTTCGATAGGGTTTGCACCTGCTGTGATATTTCTGAGACCCTCTTTGAAGATTGCGCTAGCCAGAACAGTTGCTGTAGTTGTACCGTCACCCGCTTCATCAGCTGTGTTGGAAGCAACCTCTTTAACCAGTTGTGCACCCATATTTTCGATAGCATTGTCCAGTTCGATTTCACGTGCTACTGAAACACCATCTTTTGTGATGCTAGGTGCACCAAAGCTTTTTTGGATAAGTACATTTCTACCTCTTGGACCCATTGTCACTTTGACTGCGTCACTCAGTTTTCTTACACCTTCATATAGTTCGTTTCTTGCTGCGTCTGAAAATTTAATCTCTTTTGCCATATTTTTAATCCCCCTTGATTATTTTAAAATTCCTAAGATATCGTCTGTGTTCAGTACAAGGTATTCATCACCTTCAAGTGTGATATCTGTACCGGAGTATTTTGCAAATACGACAGTATCGTTTTCTGCAATATCGCCGTCTTCAGCTACTTCGCTGCTGATCGCTACGACTTTTCCCATCAGTGGTTTCTCTTTTGCATTATCCGGGATGATGATGCCTGAAGCAGTTTTTGCTTCCTCCTCCACTCTTTTGACTAAAACTCTTTGACCTAGTGGTGTAAAGTTCATGTCTGACTCCTTCTTTTTTTAGTTTTTTATTTGCAATATATCTGATATAAAAAGCTCATTTTTGTTAAGCGATGGAATTTTACTATAAAAATTGATGAATGTCAAGAGGTTTCCTGTAAAAATGCATAAATACTTAGTCTGGTTGACTAAAGAATACTATCTCTTCTGTAAATATATATATTTATTTTAAACATGAAAACTAAATAGAAATACTGAAAAAAATATTGTTTTTTATTTTTCTGAAAATGTTTAATAGTATTGTAAGAAACTTTTGACTATAATCCACTCTCAATTTTGTGGCAAGGTAGCTCAGCTGGTTTAGAGCGCTGGTCTCATAAGCCGGAGGTC
>CAZYZD010000066.1:0-12331 GCA_964651755.1 uncultured Sulfurospirillum sp.
CACCCACACCGTGCAGACCACCGGAAACTTTATAGGTGTCTTTGTCAAATTTACCACCGGCATGAAGCACCGTCAGAACAACAGTAGCTGCGGAAATTTTTTCTGTAGGGTGAATATCAACAGGAATTCCCCGACCATTATCAGAAATAATAGCAGAACCTTCTTGCGTAATTTCAACAGTAATTTTGTCACAATATCCTGCCATCGCTTCATCTATGGAGTTGTCAACTACTTCATAAATCATATGATGTAATCCGCCAATATTGGTATCTCCAATATACATACCCGGTCTTTTTCTTACTGCTTCAAGTCCTTTAAGAACTTTAATATTACTGGCACCGTAATCTTTTTGCATTATTTTCCTCTTTCAGTTATAACATTATGGGCATAACCACTGTTATAAAATTTTCACTTTTTAGTGTAAATGGTAAAGTTGCATCATTATAGCTAAGTTTAAATTTATTTTGCTCAACCTGTGTTAGAAAATCTAGAATATAACGACTATTTACCGCTAAAACTATCTCTTCGGAAAGTGTAGATTCAAAAGGCATTTCTGTTTTTGCCTCAATATTATCTTCATTTAAACTTTCAAAGAGGATTTTATCAGCATAAAAAGTCAATTTTACTTCTTGTGAAATAGTTGCAATTTGTTTAATATGGTCAATCATTTGATCTCTGTTAATTGACAATTCTACTTTATACTCTTTTGGAATAATTCTTTGATAATCAGGATATTTTCCATTAATGAGTTTGGTAAAAAAGATAAAGTTTTCAGATCGAATCAAAAGAGTATTTTCATCATAAAAGATTTCCATTTCATCAAAAAAAAGTTTTTGTATTTCACTAATTGCTTTTTTGGGAATAATAAGAGATGTTTCATTTTCAATCTCTTTTTCAATAGTAACTACAGCAAGTCTTCTTGTATCAGTTGCAACAAAACGTATACGATTTTCATATAAGTCAATTAATGCACCATTTAATTCATATTTTGGATTGTTTGTATCAATTGCCGGAGAAATTCGTTTGATTGAGTGTAAAAATGCTCTAGGTTCTATTTCAAATTTTGCTTTATTCTCAATGATTGGAAAGTTAGGATATTCATTTGCATTGAACATTGGTAATTTGAACTTTGATTTTTCCTGTTCAATATATAAGAAATTTTCTTCTGTTTTTAGTGTTACATCTTCATCTTTTAATATTTTCACAATATCTAAAAGCTTTTTTCCATTTGCAGTAGCATTTCCTGGTTGGATTATAGTAATATTTTGAGAGTGCATTGTAATACCAACTTCAAAATCAGTTGCTTTGATTTCAAGTTTCTCTTCTATAGTTGCTAAAAGCATATGTGATGTGATTGAAGATGCATCTTTTTTTTCCAAAAAACTTTGTGCTGTTATTAGAATATGTTCAAGAACATTTTTATTGACCTGGATTATCATGGATTCACCCCTTTATTATTTATTATTTTAGAAACAGTAGTAGATGTGCGTGAATATGTGAATAACTCTCTGAAAGTCTGGTATAACGAAATTTGAAGAGAATAAAGTTTCTTATTTTTATTCACACTGATTCACCTTTATTTGTTTTAGTTGATGTAATTTTACTTTTCAACTCTTCTACTTTGACTTTAAAATTTTCATCTGTTTGCAAAAGTTCGTTAATTTTTCGCATTGCGTGAGAAACAGCTGTATGATCTTTTAAACCAAAAAATTCGGCAAGATCTTTCATCTTGTTTTCCGGTGTTAATGTCTTAGCAAGATATATACCTATTCTTCTTGCCTCTACAATAGGTTGAGCACGTTTCTTGGATTTAATATCGGATGGTTTTATATTTAATTCACGGGCAATAATCTTAATAATATCATCAAGTGTAATGTTAACAGTACGTTCTTTGATTAGATCTTTCATAACTTCTGATGCAAAATCAATAGTGATTTTTTTGGAAAGAAGGTTTGCATGGGCATTTAGATAGATAATAGCACTCTCTATTTCACGGATATTATCTTCCATATGAGCAGCAATATAGTTGATTACTTCATCATCTAGATAAATGTTATCTAATTCACACTTTTTTTTGATAATTGATATTTTTGTCTCAAGTCCTGGAGGCTGAACATCTGCCATTAAGCCCCATTCAAAACGTGTTGTAAGCCTCTCTTCAAAACCTGCGATTTTTTTAGGAGGTTTATCTGATGTCAAAACAATTTGTTTATGCATACGATGTAATTCATTGAAAGTATGAAAAAATTCTTCTTGAGTTTGCTCTTTTTTACTCAAAAACTGAATATCATCGATCAAGAGAAAGTCGCATTGGCGGTATTTCTGACGGAAACGCTCCATGGTATGATTTCTTAAATTATATAAAAAATCATTTAAAAATTGTTCACTAGTTGTATATATTACTGTAGCCCCTTGGTTAATAGCATAATTACCAATTGCTTGAATCAAATGTGTCTTTCCAAGACCGCTTCCCCCATAAATAAATAAAGGGTTATATTGCTGTCCTGGGTTAATTGCTGTTGATTGTGCTGCACCAAATGCAAGTTGGTTGGATGTACCAACAACAAAATTTTCAAAAGTATATGATGTATTTAAGATTGTAGAAGTAGTTTTATTTTTTGCAGGTGCAGATTGTTGTGTATTGTTTTTCACATTGTTTGTGAAAGTTTTATGTACAACAGTAACAGTAGGTTTCTGACCAGTTAGTGATTCATAAATATGTGCAATTTTGTCTGCATATTTTGTTTGTATCCATTTGACTAATAATTTATTTTGTGCCAGAAATACGACGTTATCTGATGTTGAATTTTTTTCATCAAAGCGAAGCGAAGCAATAAATTTTTTATGCTCTTCAGGGGAGATTTCATTTTTTAAGAGGTCTAAAACTTGATCTGATAACAAAAAGCTCCTCCTTTATTCACATGAAATCTCTGAATGTGAATATTTTAGCAAAAATAATCTAAAATAGTCTATCAATTACGATATAATGGACATTTTACAAAGTGTGAATAAAAAACAATCTAAAATTATTCAACATCTCATGTGAATAAAATAGGGGTTCTTTCTTTAAAATAAAGTAAACAAGAAAAGGTACTTTTTCACATTGTGAAAAGTTTGTGAATAAAAGATATTAAAGTTGAGGTAAAATGATTATATTAGGCATAGATCCCGGTAGTATCAACTGTGGATACGCTATTTTGGAAAAAACTAAAAATAAAACATTACTTTTAGAGGCAGGTTTGATAAAAATCAAGGCAAAAGTATTACAGGAACAAATAGTAGAGCTGGTAGAGGGGTTTGATACCATAATTCGGGGGAAAGAGATAGATGAAGTGGCAATAGAAGATATTTTTTATGCCTATAATCCTAAAACTGTGATTAAATTGGCTCAGTTTCGAGGAGCCTTAAGCTTGAAAGTTTTACAGGAGATTGGAAATTTTAGTGAATATACACCTCTTCAAGTGAAAAAAGCTGTGACGGGAAACGGTAAGGCAAAAAAAGAGCAGGTTGCTTTTATGGTAAAGCGAATCTTGGGAATAAAACAGGAAATTAAACCATTAGATATTACAGATGCAATTGCTGTTGCCCTGACACATGCCCAGAGAATAAGGTAAAGATTATATTGCAATAGTCGATTTAGAGCAAACAAACTCTTTATCAAGGAATGACTATTATGAAAAAAGTACTTATTGTATCTGCTTTGTTGGTTTCTGTATTGCAGGCAGATATGAACTATCAGGGAACCTCTGTTGGAGTGCAGGCGGCGATTTTTGGGCTTGGTGCCACAGTAAAAGGTAAAGTTAGTGACAATCTTGGTATCCGTGCCAGTTTTGATACCTTCAGTGTTAATGATTATGAAGTGGAAGATGATACAACAAAATATAACTTCGATTTAAAACTGCAGGATCTTATGCTTGTGGGAGATTACCATCCATGGGCAGGTTCGTTCAAACTTTCGGCAGGTATGATTGTCAATAACAGTCAGTTAGATGGTGATATTACCCCAAATACCAGGGGTGCTGATACTATTGAGTTTGATTTTAACGATCAGCACTATGTTTACAATATTTCACAGTTAGGTGCTATTCAAACCAAAGTTGATTTTGATCCTGTTGCCCCATATGTGGGATTTGGCTGGGATACATCCTTTGATAAATTAAAAGGTTTTGGTTTTACATTTGATATCGGTGTAGCGTATCAGGGAGCAGCACAAGCCAGCTACAAAATCAAATATGGTGATGCTTTGGATATTGATAAAGCAACGGCAGATATACCGGATGGTCCTGTAAAAGATGCCAAAATAGCAGAAATCAAAGCAGAACAGCAGAGAATCAAAGATGAACTCGAAGCCGATCTTGATGCTGAAATGCTCTCTCTTCAGGAAGAACTGGATAAATATGAGTGGATGCCCTATATTTCTATAGGTTTTAACTATAAATTTTAGGTTTATTATAAGTATCCTATAATGTGAAAAAGATTATAGGATACGTGATGAATATCATTACATACTTTCAACAACTGACACAAATTCCCCATTGCTCTCATAAAAGTGAAGCATTACAGACTTTTTTAGTTGATTTTGCACAGAAGAGAGGGTATCAGACAAAAATAGATAAAGCAGGCAATATTCTGGTATTCAAGGGTAATCCAGGACTGTCTCTTCAGGCTCATTATGACATGGTCTGCGTAGGAAAAGCTCCCCAAATTAAAACTTTTATCAAAGATGGATGGATGCAGGCGGAAAATGCTTCTCTCGGTGCAGATAACGGTATGGCTATCGCCATGATGATGGCTTTGATGGATGAAGGCAGAGAATGTGAATATCTTTTTACGGCAGATGAAGAAGTCGGACTGATTGGTGCCAATGCTTTGCAATTTCCGCTTCAAAGTAAGTATATGCTCAATCTTGATAGTGAAGATGAAGCAGAAGTTTATATCGGCTGTGCCGGCGGTGTGGATATTTTTGCGCATAAGCACTATACGCTGACTGAAACAGATCAATCATTTTATGAAATCTTGGTTTCCGGACTTCCGGGTGGGCATTCCGGTGTTGATATCGATAAAAATATTCCCAATGCTATTAAACTGTTTGCGTCATATTGTAAAGATAAAGATATTCACATTGTTTCTGTGGAAGCGGGGGAAAGAATCAATTCTATTCCTGTACATGTAAAAGCAGTGGTTGCCACATCTCAGTCTCTGGTGCCAAAAGAACATATTCATATCCGTGAACTTCATGAAAAACATCCTGTGATTTCACAGAGCCGTGAAATAGTGGATTTGATTGATCATTTTCAAAATGGTGTACTGGCATTTCATGAGGAGCTAGGTATTCCTGATCGCAGTATCAATCTGGCACTCCTTAAAATTGAAAATGGGCTGTGTGAAATTGCAGCATCTGCCAGAGCGATGGATCAGGAAGGTTTGGAAACTGTGGAAGAGCGAACAAAAGATTTTTTTATACGTTATGGTTACGATGTAAGAAGTGAAGGAAAATACCCTGCCTGGAAACCGGAAATAAATAGATTCTCAGAAATAGTATGTGAAAAAACCAAAGAGGTATTTCCTTCATGTAAATACAAAGCAATCCATGCAGGTCTGGAGTGTGCCGTGATCTCCAATCTTTATCCTCATATCAAAATCGCTTCGATTGGTCCGAATATCAGATCTCCTCATTCTGTCTCGGAACGTGTGGAGATAGCATCGGTGCAGAAAGTTTATCAGGTTGTCCGGAAGGTCATAGATGTTGTGGAAAACAGTTAGTATACTTTTTATTGCAGGTATCATACTGACCGGGTGCAGCCGGAAAATTCCAAATACCTGGCATCAGCGTATTGTAAAAAGTATACCAAAGCAATCTTCCAAACTCTATTATGAAGTAAGCGGAAAGGGACAACCGGTCGTTTTGCTGCATGGTTTTGGTGCGAGTCATTATAGTTTCAGCCGGATTGTACCTGCCTTGTCTAAATATTTTAAAGTCTATGCTTTGGATTTGAAAGGGTTCGGAAAATCTCCAAAACCTGCTGATAATCGTTATTCGGTTTATGATCAGGCTCTTTTGGTCGATCAGTTTTTACAGGAACACCAGCTGGATAAAGTGATTTTGATCGGACACTCCTATGGCGGAGGTGTGGCACTTTCTCTGGCTTTACTCGATCCTTCCAGGATTCAAAAACTTGTTTTGATAGACAGCGCCAGTTATAAACAGCAGTTGCCCAAACTCATTCGGTGGTTGAAAATTCCTGTTTTGGGCAAAGTGGGATTTTATCTCCTCCCTGCAAGTTTTGAAGTAAAAGAGTCTTATCGTTATGCATTTTATGATGATAGTAAAATTCCGGAGGATATTGTCAGAGAATATGCACGTAACCTTTATTTACCAAATGCCAGACAGGTCTATCTGCAAACAGTTGCGCAACTCATACCGGAAGATCTTAAAACAGTATCCCGCAAATACAAAACCATTCATATCCCCACGCTGATTATCTGGGGAAAAAACGATATTGTCATCCGAAAAGATAAAGCTTATCGGCTACACAGAGATATTGCAGGTTCCAAACTGGTGATAATTCCGAAGTGCGGGCATATACCACATGAAGAGCAACCGGAGAAAGTTTTAGAAATATTAGAAAATTTTATGTTAAAATAACTCTTTCTAAGAAGGAAAGAAGATGAAAAAGAGTTTATTGTTACTGGGGAGTATTTCGCTGCTTCTGGCAAAAGAGAATCCGGTAGCGCTTCAATATACCGGTGTTTTTGTACATTTGGAGCAGAATAGAACCATCAAAGTCGAACGCGTTCAGGAACGGGAGTGTCTGGATATAGCGATTAGTCCTGAAAATATTTTTGGAAAAGAGAAAACAGATCAATTTAAAAGATGCATCAGAAAAGTTTTTACCACGCTGGGAACTGTACAACCTATGCAGATTGCTCCCGGTATCAAAACAGTCGGAGAGATTGAATTGCTCTCTTTTTTGAAAAAAAAGGAAAAATCTCCATCTCAGTATATTTTGATAGATTCCAGAAAAGAGATCTGGTATAAAAAGCTGACTATTCCTTCCTCTGTCAATATCCCTTATAATGAAATTGCATATGATCCGGATTTCCCGGAAGAGCATCAACGGCTCTTAAAACTTCTGAAAATTCAAAAAACAAAAGATGGCTATGATTTTTCAAATGCAAAAAGTGTGCTCCTCTTTTGTAACGGTGCCTGGTGCGAACAATCACCCAGAGCGATTCGTATATTGCTTGAAATGGGATACCCAAAAGCCAAAATCCTTTGGTACAGAGGCGGTTTGCAGGATTGGCTGTCGATGGGGTTTAGGGGTGTGAAACCTTGAGATAATCATCAAATAGATATTTATGATCTTCCGGCAGATGCTGATAGAGTCCCACTGCAAGATCTCTGATTTCCCATAGTGCCGATTTATCGCTTCTAAGTCCTATGAAGTTTTGCAGGCTTCTGGCATTGATGGTCCATGTCAGTTCTGTTTTGTAAGATTCCGGAAGACAAAATTTTGCTTTGTCATTACTGATACCGCTTTTGAGAACTTGTCTGAGGTTTTCCAGCGCTTTGATACTCATCTCGTTGACCATCTCTTCATCTGTAAAAACAAGATATTTTTCTGCACGTGCTTTATCTTCTGTACTGAAAGCTTCTTCTTCTTTTAGTTCCTTGAGTGTATATCTTGTGGATTTGACCGAAAGGGAAGCCATACGATGTCTGGCAAGCTCCTGCAGCAGGGCACGTGAAATCCCCTGAATATAAAAAGTATAAACCAGATGTTCCAGTGTGGAAGCATGTTTAAATTTATTTCCCACGCGATCAATCAATGCTTTGTCTTTTTCACCTCCGTTATCACTTTTATCGAAACTTTGCCAGCAAGTACGGATCGCATTAGCGCAGACAACGAGGGGAGTATGGTGGAGCAGGGTGATTTTCATGAAACTAAGTCCTAATGATGTTTAGGACTTAGTATAACTTACAAATGCAAAATTATTGTTTAAGCTGTAAAAGAGTGTTGAGCATCTGGTCAGATGTTGTGATTGTTTTGGAGTTTGCCTGAAAACCTCTCTGTATGACGATGAGCTGTGTCAGTGAACGGCTCAGGTCAACGTTTGACATCTCAAGTGAACTTGACTGTACAAATCCGCGACCGCCTGCTGCTGCCTGACCAATAACCGGTTCTCCTGAGTTTGCTGTTTGAACGAAAACGTTACCGCCTTCACTCTCAAGACCAATATTGTTTGTAAATTTTGCCATAGCAATTTGTGCAAGACCAAAAGATCTTCCATTAGTAAAACTTCCAACAAGTGTTCCTGACTGGTCAATACGTATACCATCTAAATCACCGCCTGTAAAACCGTCTTGGCTTATACCTGCAGTATTTGAAACGCTGTCAAAACTTGTTAATCCATCAAATTTACCGGAATGACCTAAGTCTAATAATATTGTTTGATTTGGAGATGAACCATTATTCGCAGTATAGGTAATACTTGTTGGTGTATATGATCCTAAAGAACCATCAGAGTTAAATATAATTTGTCCCCCAAGTTCATTTGGATTTGGATTGCCTCCAATCTCTCCTGGCTGAGGTACAGAAATTTTCATATTCCAAGCAACGCCAACTTTTGTATTGTTATTATCATATTGAAATTCAGATTTTCTAAATTCCAATCTTACGGTATGTTTTGAACCAAGAGAGTCGAAGATATCAATACTTGAAGCATGTGTGGCAGCATTGACCAGTTGCGAAGTCTTAGCACCAGAACTACCAGTTGTTAATGTGCCACTAAGAGATGTCATCGCTTGTGTAAAAAGTTCATTTTCATCGGTGCTAGCGTCGCTAATACCACCTACACTAATATTTAAATCAGAACCACCGGCAGGATTTTTGATTTCAAATTTTCCTTGATCATTGATAGAAACAGTTGCAGTAGGACTTCCCCCGTTGGCAGCAGTTTTTAAAAAATTCTCCATATCTGATCTTAAATCTTCAACAGAAGTGAAATAACTTACTGTTGCTGTATCTGTTTTTGGTGATGTAGAGAATCGAAATTCTTTGGTTGATGTATTTCCTGCCGCATCTTTAAGTGTTAACGAAATTCCCTGATTATCTTTTAAATTAAATGCTTTTCCTTCTGCATTGAATAATACATCAAACCTATCTGTTGTTTCCATTTTTGACATATTTTCTATTAAATTACCAGCATTGAGATTTGCTTTTATACTTACTTCCGAAGTAGGTTTTGCAGGTGTTGTCAAACCAGGTTTGATTTGAATATTTTGAATAGGTGCAGAAGTATCTATTTTTCCAGTATCGGGATTTCTAACCCATCCTTGGGCAACAAGACCATTATTTGTTACAAAATTACCATTGGAATCAAATACAAAATCTCCATTTCTACTATATTTATATGTAGTGCCACCATCTTGGCTGACGACAAAAAAACCATCTCCTTGGATAGCTAGGTCGGTTGCTTTACCTGTTGCCTGAACAGAACCCTGTGAAAAAATTCTGGTAACAGAGTTAACTTCAGTACCAAGTCCAACTTGCATTGGATTTTTACCACCAAGGTTTCCCTGCGGGGCAGTTGCAATTTTAGCAGTTTGTGAAAGCATATCTGAGAAGTTTGCACGTGAATATTTAAATCCACTAGTATTAACGTTGGCTATATTGTTACCTTCAACATCCATTGCAATTTGGTGTGCTTGCAGACCAGAAACTCCGGCCCATAATGATCTCATCATAGGATAATCCTTTTTAAATTTTGTTGTTTTTTACAACTCCTCGCTCTTATAAAAATAAGAGCAAGTAGTGTTCCCAAAAATAGGTTGATTAAATTATTAAAAACTATTTTTTCATATTGATCGCATTTTGTATCATTTGATCGGATGTAGTGATACTTTTTGCACTGGCATCATATGCTTTTTGCATAACGATTAATTCCGTTAAAGCTGTCCCCATGGATATATTTGCTGTTTCCAGTGCATGGGATGAGATGATTGTGGTATTGAGTGTTTTCCCATCTTTATCTTTATAAAATGTTGGTACCCCACTATTTGCTGTTTGTTTATAATAGATTGGAGAAGATTGTTCTAATCCAGTATTGTTACGGAAGTGGTAAAGTGCAATTTTTGCAATAGGTATGGTATCCCCGTTATCGAATCCTGCAACAATTAAACCATCGTCCTGTACTGTATAGTCTGTCAGTTCTCCTCCCTTTTTCCCATTTTGTGTAACTGACTTGGCAAAATATTCTTCTCCTGAATGGTATGAAAAGAGACCGTCAAAACCGCTGTTCGGTTTATTTGGATCATATAAAGAACCCAGATTTAGTTTGATTTCTGTACCATTGTTATCAATGTTTTGCAATGAATTGGAAATCATGGCTCCACGATCATTAAATAAAAGCTCTCCCTCTTTTGAAGAGATAGTATTATTATCCTGATCGACAATAGTTGCTTTTGCTTTCCAGATTGTTTTATCTATAGCTTGAGGAACAACTTTTGTAAAATCAATAATCAGTTTACTTGTTGTTCCATCTGAATTGATCAATATAGATTGAAAGTTCTCTTTGTTAGGAATTTCTATTTTTGTATTATCTTGTGCAATTTTATATATTGGCTTAGAGTTTAAGGAACCTTTAAATGTTACTTCATTGGTAGGAACAGCAGGCATGATAATATCGTCTTGAAGTAAAATTTTTGACTGTGCTTCCGGTACACTTAGATCTAGTTCACGTGTGGGATTATCTATTACAACGCCATCTTGAATATTATTGGCTGGGGTACCAATCAAAAAGTTTCCTGCAGCATCTGTTAAATATCCTGTAGCATCTCGATTAAAAAGTCCTGCACGTGTAAAAAGTTCTTCTCCTCCTGGGGTGACAATTCCAAACCAACCCTCACCATTTATTGCCAGATCAAATGGATTTTCGGTTTTTGTAATAGCTCCTTGTTGAAAGTTGATACTTGAAGCGGAGAGATGACTTCCTGTACCTACATCATTTGCAATGGGTGTTGTAGGAGAAGCTGTCATTGTTTGCGCATAAATAGTAGAAAATTCAGGCGTAGAAATTTTAAAACCTACTTTATTCGCATTTGCAATATTTGAAGCCCAAATATCCAACCCAAACTGATGGGTTTTTATGCCGGAAACACCATTATAAAATGAGTTATTCATTTTTATGACTCTCCTTCATAAATTTCCTGAATTTTGTCAAAAGGAACAAAAGCACCATTGAGTTTAAGGTAAGTGTTTTCTTCTTCAAATTTAACAGATTCTATTTTGTAAGAACCAAATTCACCACTCAGTTTTACTCCGTCAGGATTGTAGTAATTTGCATAAATAGAATATTTTCCTGGTTTTGCATTTTCTCCTGCATCAGTGAGACCATCCCAGGTAAATGAGTGCTCTCCTTTTGTATCTTCTGAAAGTTCCATTACTTTGACTAAACGATTTTTTTCATCATAAATTTCTATCTGACCCTCTTTGATATCTTCATTAAAATTTAATGTAAAATTAAGAGGAACAGGGTTTCCTTCTGTGTCTTTTTTTAGATCAACTTTATTTTCAAGTCGTGCATATTTTCCAATAGTATCTACTGCTGCAAAGTTTTTATTTTGTTTGAAGCTTGCTGTTAATTCTTCCAACGCTTTATTTGTTTTTTCTTGTGTTTCAATTGCTGCCAATTGTGATGTTTGAGATAAAATTTTATCACTATCCATTGGATCGGTAGGATCTTGATGCTGTAACTCTACCAGTAAAAGCTGCATGAAATCATCTTTTCCTAAAATTGAGTCAGGATTTGTTGCAGTTGTTGTATCTGTTGTAAGTGTAGTTGTATCAAGTGTATTTGTATTTATAGTAGCCATTTATATTCCTTATTAGATATATTGTGGGACGGTCATCTCAAATCCGTCTATTTCATTTGCCTCTTCAGTATCCGGGCGACTCTGTTTGTTTTCATTTTTATGTTGTTGTCCGCGCTGATTATCTCTGTTTTCTCCAAAATTCATCTGTAGTCCTGTAAAACCCATATTGACCAGACTATTTTTAAATTCCGTTTGATTTTGTGCAAAAAGGGCGATCGTTGAAGGAGAAGAATTGATGTTGACATGCAGGTTGTTTCCG
Source organism: uncultured Sulfurospirillum sp. (assembly GCA_964651755.1). Lineage (GTDB taxonomy): Bacteria > Campylobacterota > Campylobacteria > Campylobacterales > QNZT01 > QNZT01. The sequence goes on from CAZYZD010000066.1 coordinate 12,135, forward strand.
CGATTGATAAGAGTAATATCGACATCACCTAGCTTTTCCGGTGAGAGTTGCATTTTGATTTTCATTAGTGGTGGTTTATAACTCTCTACCTTCTCTTTAAATTCCTGCGCAAATGTATTGAATGTTTTTTTGATATCGTTATGTTCATTTTTTATGGATGTTGTCTGATGTGATTTTGTTTCATGTGAAACAGTGAT
>CAZYZD010000067.1:0-11791 GCA_964651755.1 uncultured Sulfurospirillum sp.
GTGCAATTGTAAGATATAGTTACTTGTTCGGGGCTTTGGCGGAAGTTTGAATTCTGCACATCCCCGGTTTACCCTTTCTAGCGGCACTTTTTGACATCTGAGAGTGTTTGTGCTTTTTGTATGCAAGGAAGTACCTTCTCCAGTTCCCGGATACCTTTATCCATTCTCTCAAGGGTCATTTTTTTCTCTTTTTCATTCCAGACAAAATCTTTGTACTCTTTTTCGTCATCGAAGTTTGCTTTCATACCAAGCTCTTTGGCTAAAATTTTTGATTTTTCTTCACATGTTTTGAGTTGGGTTTTTGTCTGGGCTTTTTCGAGACATGCTCTGTTACTTTTCAGGATTTGGAGCATTTTGGGCATTTGTTCTTTTTGTCTTTTGAGGGTATTTCGTCCCATTTCTGATTTGTCTATCATCTGTTGCACGAGTGCTTTTCGTTCGGCTTTGCTCATGTTGGGGTTTTCTTTCATTTTTGCCTGCATTTGCTGCATCAGTTTTTGTAGTTCCTGCATATGCTGTGTCCGTTGCATCGCTTCATCTGCCATTATATTGCTGGTGATGAAAAGTAGCGTAAGTGCCAGATATATAGTGCTGAAAAATTTTTGCATAAGTATCCTTTGTGGTTTTCTGTAAATATTATAATGAAGATTCCACAATACACTACTTAAATATTCCGTAAATATTAAAAATTAGTTATAATTTTTCAAAAAAGGAATTTTCATGTTGTTACGATGGTTGTTGTTGATAGTCGGGTTTTGTGTTGTGTTATTTGCCGCAGATTTGCAGATATCTTTTGAAAAGCCTTATATTTACGGGAAAAATCTGATCAAAAAAGGGATGACATTACCCAAAAACAGTGCTATAGCGGTGATAGAAGGTTTTACAATCAACAGAGCACGTTACAAAAAATATGACAAACTAAAGCTCTCTTACGTAGTGGATAACAATATCCGCGTCAGAAAACTCCATATGGGTAAATACTGGTATGTCAGTCAGAAACGTAACACATTGATAAAAAGAGATAAACAGACTAGAGAAACTGCCAGAAAGGCACTTTTTGATGCTTATAAAACAGCACTTCGGGAGCGTGGTGCAGTAATCTACAAGGCGACTATCAGTCCAAATAGTCGTTTTATCTTCCAACTGGATAATCTCTGGGGTGTCTTTACGGCATTTGTCAATACCTGTAGCCTGGAAGTGGTAGAAGATGAAGCATTTAAACAGAGTCTGAAAATTGATCCTGACAAATTGATGGCTGAACTGACAAAAAGTGGTGAAGTAAAGTTGGAGGGAATCTTTTTCGATACGGGTAAAGCAACCCTTAAACCTGCTTCAAGACGGGCGATTTTAGCAGCGTCTGCACTTTTGAAAAAGTATCCGACACTTAAACTCGAAGTACAGGGGCATACTGACAGCATAGGAAGTGATGCTTCCAATCTTACTCTTTCGGAGCAAAGGGCAGCAAGTGTCAAAAATGCATTGGTTCATGAAGGTATATCACCACAGAGACTGGAGTCTAAAGGCTATGGCGAATCAGCACCTGTTGCTTCTAACGACACTCCGGAAGGGCGTGCCCAAAATCGCCGTGTTGTACTTAAAAAGATCGGCGGTGGTACAGAAAAAGCGTTGATCACTATAGATTTTATGCAGCCTGTACCGGGATTTAAAAAAGAGAAAGTCAGAAAATACAATAACAGTAAGTTGATCTACAGAATCAATCAAAATGGCAAAAAACATCAAAAAGTATTTATGGGAGAGGAGGTTAGGGCATACTATAAAAGTATCAAACCAAATGATCGGACAACTTCATACACTGAAATTTTGAAAAATTATGAAAATGTTCTGGAGTCGTTTGGTGCTAAAATTGAGGGTAAAAATTTTCCGGCAGACCAAAGTCTCTATTTTTCTATCCCGGATCGTGGTGATGGTAAATCGATTTATGGTGCTGTTCAGGCGACGAGTGTAGGAAGTTACCAGATTCGTTTTTTGGTTTTACGGTAGTGAATAGTTCGAAAATGGGGATTTTGAAAAAAAGGCAGAAATAGAGAGGTCGGATGAAGAGATAATCTTCATCCGCTTTTTTGCGTTATTTATCTGCGTGTGCGTGGTGTACTTCGATGAGGTCTTCTATGGTTGTTCCCATTACATAAACATTGTTGTAGCCCATCATCTCCAGATATCCCATGACACGGTTGGCGAACCATCCTTTCAGACATGCGACGACGATTGGTGTGCTGTGATCTTTCGGTAAGATATCCAGATAGTCCGCAAACTCGGTATATGGAGTATAGTAAGCATTTTGAATGCCTGCTTCCTGGGCATTTTCACCTTTGACTTTAGCCGGAGGACGTACATCCAGTAGTATGGCTCCTACATCCATTAGCATTTCACGTGTTTTGTGAATATCTATATTTCCCAGTTCCGGTTTTTCTTTGTTTGCTGCAATGATTGTTGCTAATTCTTCTTGTGTTTTGTTTGCCATCTTCAACTCCTTGTAAAATAATAGTGGAATTATAGATCAAGTATGCTGATTTAAAGCTTAAGAATATTTATTGAGTATATATAATGATAGTTTAGTTTGATAAACTAAACTATCGCTTGTTTTTTTAGTTATTAAAAGCAAAGAGTGTGCTTATGAGTATATTTTTCATAATCTCTCCTTAGTATTAGATTTTATGATTATACTAAGGAGTTGTGTAGGGAGTGTGTAGTCTGAAAAATCAGCCTTCATGACACTGTAAAAGTGTTCTCTGTGGGTTTGCAATGTATTTGTAGCCGTTGTAAATGGTAAAGATACCGTAGAGGATGACCAGGATAGCGGCGAGTTTGATCATGGTATTTCTCAGAGATGTTTGTTTGAAAAGTCCCACAAAAAATCCCAGAGAAAAAAGAGCGGGGATGGTACTGATACCAAATATGAACATTACCACAGCACCCCACAGAGGGCTTCCTGTACTTGCTGCTGTGATAGCAAAGAAATAGACAAAACCGCAGGGAAGCAGTCCGTTGAGCATTCCGAGTATAAAAAAACTGCTCAGGTTTCTGGAGTGCAGGAGCTTCCGGAAACTCTCCTGGTACCATCTGCTTTTGGAAAAAGAGTGTTCGATGATAGTGAGAAACTTGACTTTGCCGATCAGTGAGAGTCCTGCGAGTATCATGAGTACACCGGCGATGATCCAGAGTGTGCCGTTTGCGATATTGTTAAATGTCGCAACACCTCCGATATAACCGAAGATTGCACCCAGGATGGTATAGGTCAGAATTCGTCCCAAAGAGTAGCTTAGATGTGCGATGGCTTGTTTTGCTTTGCTCCATTTGTCGTCTACTTTGGTGCTGGTGTATGCCAGAACGATTCCTCCGCACATGCCCACGCAGTGTCCAAATGAACCTAAAAAAGCGATAGTCATGATACTTAAAAGATTGATCGCTTCCATCTAGTAACCTAATAGTTTTTTACGGATTCTCGGATCAGTGAGATTCTCACCGCGCAGCATTTTGAGACGCATCTCTTCAAAGTCGATGTACCCCTCTTTTTTCTTTTCTCTGGCACCGAAACCGTAGTGCATAGGTGTTTTGTCGGTTTGTGCGTACCATGCTTTTCGAGCATCGATCCATTTGCCTGTATCGATTGCCTTGACCCAGAGTACGGCTTCTTTTTTAAAGGGTTTGTCTTCGAGCCATTTGATCATGCAGCCTGGATCGTCGAAGAACCAGGTATTGCCGTTGGGGGCGATGACTTCACAGGCATGGGTTGTATCGGTGATAACCATTTTGCATTCGGTATCGTTGACATGCCCGGGTTTGATGGGAAGAGGGAGTTTTTGTATATTCCCTTTCTGGATGGTGATCATCTCCTCTTTTTTAGAGAGGGAGATGAAGATAATTGCTGCAATTGCTGCAATAAGTATGATTGTTAAAACAGGCATCATTTTTTTCATAGCCAGACTCCGTTTTGAATATAATAGACAACTACGTAACTGCTGCATAGTATGACAAAGATTGTGTTAAAAAGTATTGCCATATGATAGAGTTTTCTCTCTTCATGATGTATGAGGAGTTTTAAAACGGCATTGGCTATGCCGAAAAAGACTCCCAGAAAAAGTGTTGCCCAGATGATATAACCGACATAGTAGTACTCTTTTTGCAGCATACAAAAGGGGCACTTATGTGTCGGCAGCTGATAGACATAGGTACCGAAAAAGTGTACGACACTTTCATAACCTATATAAAGAAAAAGCAGTGATACAATAAAAAGCAAAAGTGCATTTCTCTGTACTGAGAGCAGAATGCTCAAGATGTATAAAAGGTAAAAGATGACCAGCAGCAGAGGTACTGTGAGATTGAAAGGGATGGGGTTGTTTCCGGATATTCCGAATATTGCCGAACAGCACTGTACAACATCGCTGGTGGAGATATGTGAAAAATATGCGATATCAAGCAGATACTCCAGTGTCATCATGAAGAAGATAAAGAGATAAAATCGAAACTTTATTTTAAAATAGGGGTAGTCAATGGCTTGCTGGTCTTTTTGATTGATGATAAGCCAGATGCCGATGAAAAAAAGTATGATGATTTTCAAAAAGAGCAGGGGGTTGCCGTAGCTGTTGGCTGAGATGACACCCGCACCGCACATTGCACCGGGAATGAGAAGTGATAGTTTGTCGATGGTATAGGCAAAATAGGGCAGCAGGAGGATTTTGAGTGTCAGCGTAAAGAGGATGATTGTAACAATCAAAAAAGCACGTTTTTCAAGCTGATACTGTTTGGTTGTCGTTGCGTTGAAATCCCAGTTTTTGAGGATCTGGACAGCACCCAGAAAGGCGATGACAGAGAGCAGATAGAGAATGCTTTCACTAAAGAGAAAGATCAGTACCTGGTTTGAGAGAAAGATATCCACTATTTTATCTCTCCGTTTTCAATATGAATTACTTTGTCGATTTCGGGTAGGTTTTCAAAGATCGTATCATGGGTAGCGATGAGGATCGTGTACCCCTCCTGTTTCAGTTTTTTGATAACGTCGATAAACGCCAGGGCATTGGCTTTGTCGAGGTTGGCTGTGGGTTCGTCGCACAGAATGATTCTGGGGCTGTTGACCAGTGCACGGGCGATGGCACAGCGCTGTTTTTCTCCGCCTGAAAGATCTTTCGCAGCACTGTTTGCTTTGTGGGCGATGTTTGCCAGCTGCATTGCTTTTGAAACTTTTTGATCGATCTCTTTTTGTCTGAGTCCCAGCGGGATGAGCGGTATGGAGATATTTTCGGCAACATTGAGATGTTCGAGCAGGTTAAATGCCTGAAAAATAAACCCGATGGTCGAAGCCCTGAAGTGCGAAGCGTGCAAATCAGGAAGTTTTGCAACCTGTTTGCCTTCGACAAGTACTTCTCCGCTGGTAGGTTTCATGAGTGAAGCGATGATTGCGAGAAGGGTGGATTTTCCACTGCCGCTGACACCCTGCAAAATGACAAGTTCGTTCTCTTTGACTTCAAAGGTGATGTTTTTGAGTGCATGAAATGCCTGATCGGAACCTGGTTTGAAGGTTTTCGTGAGGTTTTTAACCTGAATCATTTGAGTGCCTCCCCTGCATCTGTGATGGCAATTTTCCATACAGGAATGAGTACCGAAGCGATAAACGGAACAATAAAAAAGAGAAACATAGAGCTGAGTAGTCCAAAGTCGATAACAGGTGTAAAGTGAATCTCTGTCTGTAAGTTGCCAAAACCGAGAAAAATCTCTTTTAAAAGCGGTGCCTGGGCATAGAAAACATACAGATATGCCAGAACCGTACCGAGCAGGAATGCGGCAATCGCAATAACGATTGTTTCAAAAATCTTCAGTTTGATGACATCTTTGATACTCCAGCCCACAGCACGCAGTATGGCAATCTCTTTTTTATCGCTGGAATTGATCATGGAATAGCGTTGAAAGAGGATCAACATGAATGTGATCAGGGAGAGTACAAAACCGAGTAAAAAGATACCGCCTTTGTAATTGAACAGGTTTTCATATGCTTTTTCCAGTTCCTCTTTGGTGATGATGCGTGTGTCGTAGTTGAGTGAGAGCAGTTTAAATTTGACATTGTCCCGTTCGGCAGGGTTGGGAACGTTAAGGATGATATCGGTTGCTTTTTCGGGATCGACTCCCAGAATTTCTCTTGCAAGATTGATATCCATCAAAATAAAATCGGAGCTTATGAGGTTGCTCTCTTTGGGCAGGGCATCGTAAATATAGACTTTTTTCTCTTTTCCTTTAGGTGTTGAAAAGTTGAAGTAAGTGTCGTAATAGTGTGTATTCATGTATGTTTTGACTGCCTGTCCGATAATCATATTATCTTTTTCGAGAAATTTTTTGATATCTATCTCCTGAAAGAGTTCATGAATCCATTTAACCAGCTGCTCATCAAAAAAATCGACACCGATGATTGTAAAATAGTGCTTTCGATCCGGTGTGAAATAGCGTCCGAAAACGCGTGGTGCAACGTAGCTTACACCTCTGAGATCACTGAAAGTATCGATAAGAGAAGTAGAGATATCGACGCTTCTTCCGGCTTCCAGTTTTTGGATGGTGAAGTCGGGTTGTTCTTTCAGCGATGCGAGAGCATCGTGTTTGATGGAAGAGGAGAGAAACATGAAAGAGGCAAGCAGTGTCACAAGCAGTGTGGAAATCAAAAAGATAGCAATATGTTTGGAACGGTGTTTATGTACCAGTAAAAAGAGAAAATTGATAAAACTATTTTGCATAGACAAATCCTAGATAATCGATAGGCTGCATTTTTGGATAGAGATGGTCGTGATAGTCACGGTATACACGAAATCTGGGTTCAAGAAAATTGGCTGAGAGTGCCGGCGGCGGCAACTTGGTCAGTGCGCTGACAGGTTTACATGAGAGAGTCTCTTTTGTTGCAAGGGCAGCATCAAGTAAAACTGCGCTGAAAGCCGCTGTCAGCAGTGCGAAAATACCAAGGTAAATTGTTGTGCGTTTCGTGGCGTGCTCCTAGTAGAGATAATCTTCTTTGATCTCGTCAAAGCGGATAATCTTTTTGCCGTAATGTTCCTGCATAAAAACTTCGGCATCTTCTTTTGTTTTGAAAGGAATAAGTTCTTCTCCCATTGGTCCGTAAACATTTGAACCGATGACAAAATAGGCTTTTTGGGCTTCAAGTGGTTTCAGGGTATAAAAGTCACTGACCAAAATAGTAGTAAATTTCTCTTTGGGATTGTTAAAATAGTATTTCATCATATCTTTTACCCCGTCAAAATAGAGGTCATGTCCGTGATGGTCTTTCATATAGGCAACCCATTTGGGATATTTTGCCACGAACATACCGCAGATAGGGCATTTTGCATCTTTGGGAACGTTGATTTTCAACGTGGTTTGCGGCTGATTGTTTTTTGTAAGAAGATAGGCTGCTACGGCATCGAGTTGTTTTGGCGTGAGTTTTGGGCAGATCTTGTTTTTGGTGATCGCCGTTTTTGCTTCGTCGGGTGTTTTTACGCTAAGTGCATTGAGTTTATCGGTTTCACACATTACTTTGGCAATTTTGGCACCTTTTTGTGCAAGTATGGTTTGTTTATCGGCAGCAAGAGGAAGTGTGAAAACTAAAAACAATATCAGAAAATATTTCATGAAACATCCTTTTTTGAAAAGATACCTTTTAAAAGGAGGTATGTAGTAGATAGGCATGTGATTTCAAGGTATCTTTGGCACAATTATAAAATCCTAGTGTTAATTTTGTGTTAAATTGGTCAAGTTTTGCTCTTTGATACTGCGAGCTTTGGTGATATTAAGATCATGACCACGTTTTTGAAAGACATACTCTGCACCTCGGACACCGACAAATGGAGGTATATGGGTTTGTTCAAAGTAATCATATCCTGTTTTTATGTTTTTCCAGAATGGGTACCAGTAACTGTTGTGAAACTGCTCCAGATTTTTTTCATTCATACGAAAAGGGTAGATTGCAACATAGACAAATTTTTCACCTTTTTTAAAAGCACTTTCAACCATTTTATATATCTCTTCAATTTGTGTATCTCCCATGGCAAAACATCCTGTGGAGGAGCATTTGCCGTGTATCATGATAAGGTTGCCGCTTCGGTGGTGATTTCGGTCATAGCGATTTGGGTACTGGATATTTAAAGCAAGATGATATCTGCTGTTTGGGTGCAGACTTTTTTTGGTTAAAACATAAACGCCTTCTGGTGCCTGTTTGTCTCCGGAACGGAGCTTGGGTCCAAGATATCCTGAGTAGGAGCATATTGGATATTTTTTTAACAGTTCATAAGTAGTATGGTTTTTACCCCAAAGTTCAAATATCTTCTCTTTTTTGAAAATACGGATATAAAGAGGAATACCTGGTTTAAGTTGTTTGTTTTCAAGGATTTTTTGTAAAGGTGTAGTATTTGGTTCAAAACAGATTCTGGGTAGTCTTGGCTGTTGTTTGCGTGTTTGGTTTTTGTCTATTGAAGTAGCGTTGGTTTCCGGAGTAGTTGAAGTAGTTGTAGTGAAAAATTTTGTTAAACCACAGCCACTAAAACTGATTATAAAAATATATGAAAATAAGAGTAATGTAATTTTATGCATAAAAATATTTTAACATGAATATATTTGCATCAAGTTAATTTTTTTTGTATAATGAACACAATATGATTTTTTATAAAAGGATTTAATAATGGGTTTAATGGATATATTGTTGCAAGCTGGTGGCGGATCGGTTATGGATATGGTTGCAAAACAGGCTGGAATCAATCCTGATCAAGCTGAGGAACTAATTAAAAATGTTGGCAGTGCAATGTTTGGACAGGTAAAAGGAAGAGTGGAAAGCCCCAAAGTTGATTCTACTGGATTGGAAGATTTGCTTCAGGATAGTAAATTTGCCAATATGCTTGAAAAACCTGAAACACATTTACAAAATCCACGTATGAAAGATGAAGGAAATGATATTTTAAGTTATATTACCGGTTCTAAAGAGGTGAGCAGGGAAGTTGCCTCTGAAGTGGCGCAGAAAAGTGGTTTTGATACTTCTTTGATCAAGTCATTGCTCCCAATGCTTGCACCTTTAGTGATCGGCGCACTTAGTAAAGGAGTTGCTAGTGACGATGTACCGGTAAACATGAAACCAAGTCGTGAAAGCGATAGTGGCTTGATGGGAATGCTGGATTTTGATAATGACGGCAGTATAATAGATGATGTTGCCGGTATGGCTATGAAGTATATTTTTTAGTTAAGAGATATGTTTTTGAAGGTGTGACAATTACTGTCAAAAATTTTCTTTCAAATAAGACAGGCAAGATTCCTCCAAAACCTGAAAGATTGTATGGCTAAAAATCTTTAGATATTTTTAGTCATACTATAGTTTAGGGAATAACTTATATTTATGTATGCAGCCGTATCTGGCTTGCAGTACTGCAAATTCATGTAAAGAACATGATATAATCTTCGGTTCAGAAAAATAGAAATTATAAACAGGATACTATTTGCAATATTTAATAGATTTTTTAGAAACAAAAAATATTCAAAAAACAAAAATATTTAATCAACTTAAATGTACCCCGGAAGAGGCAGAGATTCTCAGGCATATTACGTCCAAACATATAAAAGGCAGCGAGGAAAACTCTGTTTTTTTAATTCTTGATGAACTTTTTTCGATTGAAGGGTATGAATATATTCAGAAGTTACCTCTGGTGAAAAATCTCCTTGATCTTGGATGGATAACACAAAGTTCATTTTCACAGACCAAAACAGGAGAAGTTTCAAAGCTGGAATTGATTAATTCAACGGTTATGTTGAGTAAAAGTTTTGAAAAATTACTTGAAGAAGGTTCTCTGGAGGTTGAGTTGCCTCAGTCTACTCCATATAGTGATCATCTGGAGTATTTACGTGATCAATTTCACAGGATAGAAATTTATCAGAAAATCAGTACGATTCGACATAACTATAAGAAGAAATCTCTGAGTATTGAGCGTCTGGAAAAGAGTTTGAAAAAGCTTGAATTGCGTATTAAAGATCGTATTGCTGTGACAACAATGGAGTTAGCGGCGGAGGTACTTTTTAAAGAGTTTTCTCTGAGTGAAAAAGAACAGATTATTTTTCTGGCTTTGTTAAAAGAGGAGTATTCCGGTGAACTTGAAAGTTTAAGAGAGATGAACAATCTTATCAATCTGATAAGTGAAAATGATTATGATAAAATCAAAAACCGTTCGTTACTGGAAGAAAACTCTACCCTTATAGATGAAGAGATTATCGATTATGACGAGATGCTGACAGCATTTGGAGGTGTAACGAGAAGCTTTTTTATCAATGAAGAGTATCTTCATAAGATTATCCATCCTCATAAATCAAAAAAGAAGAAAAAACGTATCAAGCTTGATATGCTGGTAAAAGAGCAGGATATATTCGAGCTTATTACTCCTAAAACGGATATCAATGATGTTGTACTAAATCCCAAAACCAGAGAGATACTTAATAATGTACTCAAACATATGGATAAAAAAGTTTTAAAACGTCTAAAAGAGTGGGGTATACGTGATAAAAAAAGTGGTTTGGACAGCAGACTGATTTTTTACGGACCTCCAGGGACGGGAAAGACGATGACAGCTTACTCAATGGCAAAATCGTTAAAACGTAAAGTACTCAGTTTTGACTGTTCAAAGATTTTATCGATGTATGTTGGCGAGAGTGAAAAGAATGTGCGCCGTATTTTTGATACTTATAGAGATTTATCATCCAAAACAAAGACTTCACCTGTACTGTTATTGAATGAGGCAGATCAGTTTTTGAGTTCCCGTACTACCGGACCCGGGGGAGGGGCAGATAAAATGCACAACCAGATGCAAAATATCTTTCTGGAACAGATTGAAAAATTTGACGGAGTTTTGATTGCAACAACTAACTTGTTAGAGTCGATTGATCCAGCTTTTTCAAGAAGGTTTAATTATAAGATAGAATTTGCAAAACCTGGTTTTGCACAGCGTAAATTGTTATGGCAAAGGATGTTACCAAATAACGCATCTTATGAAGAAAATTTTGAAATTGATCGTCTGGCGCATTACGAATTGAGCGGGGGACAGATTGAAGTGATCATTAAAAATTGTGCGTTGGCAGTTGCTGTGAAAGATGAGCCTATTTTTACAATGAAAGATTTTGAAGATGCCATAAAAAGGGAACTTTCAGGGGCTTTTGGTGAATCAAAAACGATGGGATTTGTTTCTTAATTACACAGTCGCAAAGTGTTTATAGAAGTTTTTTTACATAAACACTTTGTATTTTATACCTTTCTTTAAAAATTATTTTAAGTTTATATTTTTACTGTATCAATTGGTTACAACTGGTTACAACAAACATTACTTTTCTTCTCAGTCAAGAGGGCAGGTATCCTTTTTAAAGTTAATATTGTAAAATTTACAATCGAAAAGTATTATTGGAAAATATAATATTTACTAACCTTTAAGGATCGAACATGAGCCATATGGACACGATGCATCCCTATTTTGGTGCATTTATCTTCTTCGTTTTGACTTTTGGTGCGTTTATCGCTACGACTGTTCTGGCAAGACTTGTCAGCCGTAAACTGGCACGCCTCGACAATGAAAAGCTGAAACTGACTATCTACGAATGTGGACCTGAGGTCACCAAACAGCCAAACAAAATCTCTGCACAGTTTTATTTATTTGCACTTTTGTTTATTTTATTTGATGTGGAAATCATCTTTATGTTTCCATGGGCAATAGATTTTAAAGTTCTGGGTATGTTTGGATTTGCTGAGATGATTATTTTCATCGTGTTACTTACAATT
>CAZYZD010000068.1:0-9699 GCA_964651755.1 uncultured Sulfurospirillum sp.
AGCCCCGGAGGGGGCTTTTTTATTCAAACTCTGTACGCAGAACCGCACCATTGCTTGCATTAGTTACCAATTGCCGATACTGTTTCAGCCATGAACCCTGAATATCTTTAATATAAGGTTTAAATTTTGCACGGCGTGCTTCAATCTCTTCCTCTGTCAACCGGACACTCAACTGATAATTATCCACATCAATATCAATAATATCGCCATCTTCCAGTAAACCGATCAAACCGCCTTCAGCTGCTTCCGGACTGACATGCCCGATACTCGCACCTCTCGTAGCTCCGGAAAAACGACCATCGGTAATCAATGCTACTTTATCACCCAGTCCCATACCGGCAATCAATGAAGTCGGTGCCAGCATCTCCTGCATACCAGGTCCACCCCGTGGTCCTTCATAGCGAATCACCACAACATCTCCCGCTTTTACCTGCCCGCTGGTAATACCGACAATTGCTTTTTGCTGGGAGTTGAAACAGACAGCTTTTCCTGTAAATGTTCTCATTTCAGGATCTATCCCCGCTGTTTTTACAACCGCTCCCTCCTGTGCCAGATTTCCATATAAAATCGCCAGTCCACCTACCTGAGAATAAGGATTGTCAATAGTATGAATAATTTTTTTATCTTTTATTTCAGCATCAGCGATTCTCTCTCCTATCGTTTCACCCTCTATGGTTAAATTGTCAAGCGCCAGAATGTTGTTACCACGTTTGGTGATTTCATGCATTACCGCACTGACACCGCCGGCAGTGTGAATATCTTCCATATGCACAGTGGTCAAAGAAGGAGAAATCTTAGCAATATGGGAAACATTTTTACTCATTTTATTGATATCTTCCAGTTTGAAATCCACACCCGCTTCCCTCGCGATTGCCAGCATATGCAGTACTGTATTGGAGCTTCCACCCATCGCCATATCTACAGCAAAAGCATTATTTACCGCTTTATCATTGAGAATGTTTTTGATTCTGAACTTCTCTGTCAATGCTTCATCTTTTGCCAGTTCACATACACGGCGCGCCGCTTTTCTCAAAAGTTCTTCACGTTCCGGAGTCAATGCCAGGATTGTACCGTTTCCTTTAAGCGCAATTCCCATCGCTTCCATCAGTGTATTCATGGAATTTGCAGTAAACATACCAGAACATGAACCACCACTCGGACATGCTGCACACTCGATTTCAACCAGTTTTTCTTCGTTGATCTCGCCTGCTTCAAACTGTCCCACTGCTTCAAATGCTGTTGCAAGATCAATAGGCGTACCATCTTTCAAGTGTCCCGCTTTCATAGGTCCACCACTGACAAAAACTGTCGGTACATTGACACGAAGCGCACCCATAATCATGCCCGGAGTAATCTTGTCACAGTTTGGAATACAGATCATCGCATCCAGTTTATGCGCATTCATCACCGTCTCTATGGAGTTTGCAATAATTTCCCGACTCGGTAAAGAGTAAAGCATACCGTCGTGTCCCATCGCAATTCCATCATCGACGCCTATTGTGTTAAATTCAAACGGTACACAACCGCATTTGCGAATCTCATCTTTGATAATCTCTGAATATTTATTTAAGAAAAAATGTCCCGGAATAATCTCGATAAAAGAGTTTGCCACTCCGATAAACGGCTTGTCAAAATCTTCATCTTTCAAACCGGTTGCGCGAAAAAGACTTCTGTGAGGTGCTCTTTCATACCCTTTTTTTACTATATCACTTCTCATGATAACCCTTTATGCAATTTGCGCGTATTATAGCAAAGTTACTTGCAAAGAAGTTTGAACAAAATATCTTCAGAAATTTTTCTATTTTCCGATAATACAGCATACTAAATCTAAAAAAGGGGAATCATGTCTGCAGAAATCATACTGGATAAAGTGGAATCTCTACCTGCACTAAGCGATAATGTCAACAAAATCTTAGATATCTGCGATAATCCAAACAGTTCTCTGGCAGATCTGATTGATGCCATCAAACAAGATCCCCTCACTACAACAAATATCCTTAAAGCTGCAAACTCACCTGAATACGGTTTCAATCAGGAAATCACAGATATCACAAAAGCAGTAACACTCTTTGGTATGGTGTCGATCAAAGGTTTTGTTATGGCGTCATTCATACAGGGACTTGAAGAAGTAGATCTTTCACCATATAACCTTGACTCAAAAAGTTTTATCAAAATTGTACAAAAGCAAAATGCTTTTGTTACCTGCTGGTATCAAAATGATAAAGAGATACTTAATTCTCTGTCAATGATTTCACATCTGATGGAGATTGGAAAAATCATTCTCTCAAAAGTAGTTATCGAAACATCTTCACAGAAACTCTTTGCATACCATATCAACAACACTTCCAGCCTGCTGGAACTTATTAAGATTGAAAGAGAGATTTTTGACCTCAGCCATGAAGAAGTGGCTGCCCAGCTGATGGAGAAATGGGGATTTTCACCAAAAGTTTACAAACCACTTTTATATATCAGCAGTCCACATAAAGCACCTGATGAATTTAAAAAGCAAGCCTATATCCTTAATGTCGTAAAAACCATCATTAATTCACATAATTTTAACAAAAAACAAAGTCTTGCAAACGCCATTGCTACAGTAAAACGTCAACACCTTAAACCGGAGTCTTTTGTAACTGCTTATAAAAAACTGTTGCAGCCAGAAGCTGTGTCTGCCTGAAGTCACAACTTCTGGTTTTTATACATCAAGCCTAAAATACCCGTAATTTTCTCTTCCCCATACATTACATAATGAAACTCATAATAATTATTTAAAATGTACGCCAAATCAACTTCGCTCTCATCATTGCAGACAATCAGCATTTCATCTCCCTTTTGAATCAAAAAATCATCACTAGGAAGTAAAATGATCTCTTTTTGACGCTTGATCAATAAAAAAATTAATGCATTATTTTTTTTATAATCTGCACGTGATCTTTTCAAAACTTTCAAGGGTACTTTTGTTCCCTTATCAAGCTCCTGATAAAGCGCAAATGCTTGTTTCTGTGTTGCCGACATTTCACACAAGTGGGGATTTCTCCCCAGTTTAGTAACAATTCTGTGTACAATTGCCTGTCCCCATTTGTTATCCCGTTTACTAAGCTGTAAAATAAATGCATTTGCAAGAGGTTTGGCAAGATAATTATAGGTTTTATTGGCAACAATCTCTTCAAGTATATAGTTGCGATCTATCTGTGCAGCTTCAAAAACATTCAAATCAGAAAGAGAATTCTCCCGGGCAATTGTATAGATATTCGGATTATGCTTTCTTGCAAGCATGATCACTGCAAGATTGACCATATCGTCTCTGGTACCGGCAACTATTACTGCTGCATCATCAATACCTGCATCAATCAATTTATTTTCCAGTAACTCTTCACTAAAAATTTTCTCGATTTTTTTGGTTTCGGTAAAGAGATCACCTGCATTGATAAATACATATTCTATATTTGCTTTAATTAATCCCTCTTCCAATGCACGTCCCATCCGACCATAACCATAAATAACAAACTTACCGCGTGGAATTTTTTCATGTTTTTCAATACGCAACGGATGTCCATGTACCCACATCTCCAGCATCCACAGATGCGGTGCTGTCAGCGCAAGATAGAGTCTGTTTGAGATCACTTTAAACGGATTTTCAATATGGTCAATTCCAATAGTATAAAGATAATCATTATTTTGCAACGTATTGGAACGTACAATAATTTTCGTATTAGGATTTAAATATTTGCACATCATTGCAATTTTTGTATTTTTATACTCTTTTTCAAATACCACAACCACACTTTCACACATAGGCGATTTAACACCTGCCATCTCTACAATAGAAACATCTAACAAGTCACCATGAAATGCCGGTATATGAGGATGGTAGTTTTCCAGTCTTAAATCATCTATTTTCGATACATCTTTATCGATCACTACCATACGTTTTGGTATTTTACTTAAACGCTGTATCAGATTTTTCGTTACATTGTTATAGCCGAAAATCAATATAAAAGGCTCTTCCATCGCCTTGACATCTGCTATAAATTTAGATCGGGAAATCTCTTCCGCCAAAACTTTATCCTGAATCAATGCCACAATCGTACCGATACCATAAAACCAGCCGATCACAGTAAGATAGATTGTAAAAGAGACCCAAAGTTTCTGAGGATAAGTAAAAGCATACGGAGACTCTCCGAAACCAATCGTTGAAGCCATGTAACTAACAAAATAGAAAGCATCAAAAAAATTTAAGTGGTAAACATTTCCCTGATCATCCTGCCCGGGAATCATCATCATTCCCAATATAGAAACAGCAAATGTTACAATGATAATAATCAGAGGAACACGTAATCGCCGGATAACAATCCAACTGGCATAACTTTGCATTGTTTATCTTTTTGATTTCAAAGTATCTCCAACAAAAATCACAACTGATGTGATATTTGCCAGAAGTGCTCCTCCGGAGAGAGAAATAATCGCTGTCGAAGACTCAATATCCAAACCATCCATACCATACAAGGCAATTGCCCATATTGAAGCTGAAGCAATCAACTGAATATCTGCAACAAGAGAAGTTGCCAGCAATACTGAACCAACTTGCGTTTTATCACCAAACTTCATAATCGTTGCAATCAGATTCACAACAATCGCCGCAAAAAGCTCATATTTGCTATGTTCTGCCAAGACTTCCGGATTTCCGTAAAAAAATCCAAAATTCAGTGTCATTGCCAAAATAAAGAAAAATCCCGATATAACTTTGTCAAAATTCATGCTGCACTCCTTTGATTCCTTACATGATACCCCAAAGAAAATAACGAAAAAATGATCTTTTATAAGTAGTTATAAAAATTCTTATTAAAATAAATATACAAATGGTTTTATTTCATGATACAATTTTATTATCATTAGAAGGAGTTTTTATGGCATTAGCAATTATCTGTTCTGGCGGCGATGCTCCCGGTATGAACCCCGCAATCAAAAAATTTGTAGATTACGTATATAAATGTAATCAAATACCATATTTTATCTATAATGGATTAGAGGGTATGATTGATGGAAAAATCGAACAAGCATATCATCAAGATGTCGCTGGCATATTGCATAACGGTGGTGCCATTATAGGATCTTCCAGATCAAAACGATTTTATGAAAAAAAATACCGTAAACAAGCTTATGAAAATTTACAAAAACATAATATCCAAGGTGTCGTTGTACTTGGTGGAGACGGTTCTTACAATGCATTTGAAACTTTAAGTAAAGAATTTCCTGTCAATTTTGTCGGTATCCCCACTACCATAGACAACGATATTTATGGTACTGAGTATTGCCTTGGTGTAGATACAGCACTCAACGTCATTCGCTGGGCAGTTGATAATATCAGAGATACCGCTTCCACTTTTAAACGTGCATTTGTGGTTGAAACAATGGGAAGAGAATGTGGCTACCTCGCAGCAGTGACCGGTCTCTCCAGCGGTGCAGAAATTTGTATTATTCCAGAGATGAATTTTAACAAAAATGTCGCTGCACATTTTTTGAAAAAAGATCTTTCCGAAGGAAGAGGCTATATCCTTGCTATCGTTGCGGAAGGAACCAAAATGACACAGCAAATCAAGGAGTGGCTGGAAGAAGATATTGGGATGGAAACCCGTGTTACCGTTCTGGGGCATATTCAAAGAGGAGGAAACCCCACAGTACATGATCGTATGATGGCGTTTGAATTTACCGTACGAGCCGTTGATCTGTTGTTGAAAAACAAAACTATACATCAGGCGATCGGTTATCAAAAAGGTGAATTTATTCCAATAGATATTGCAACAGTAAATAGTGGGAAATATACTATTCCTGCAAACATTTTAAGAGACTTACATTTTCTGGATTAAGGAGAAAAGATGTTAACAATACAAAACCTGCAACTACAAAATGCAACTGTATTTATCCGCTGTGACTACAACGTTCCTCTCGATGACTTTGGCAATATCCGGGATGACAGACGTATTCGTGAAAGCCTTGCAACTATTCACTATGCTCTTGATCATAACTGTAAAATCATTCTCGCCAGCCATCTGGGACGCCCGAAAGGTACCGTCAACAAAAAGTTTTCTCTTGCACCTGTTGCAAAACGTCTCAACAGACTGTTGGATCTTGAAATCCACTTTGCAAGTGATGTAATAGGAGAGGATGCGCATCAAAAAATAGACTCTTTGAAAAATGGAGAAATTCTACTTCTTGAAAATCTTCGGTTTGAACCGGGTGAAACAAAAAATGATCCTGCTTTTGCACAAAAACTTGCAAATTTGGCAGACTTTTATGTCAATGATGCCTTTGGTGTCTGTCACAGAGCCCATGCCTCCGTTGAAGCCATTACACATTATTTTGACAGCCAACATAAAGGTGCAGGCTTTTTACTCCAAAAAGAGATCAACTTCTTTCATGATGCATTACAAAAACCACCACACCCTTTCACCCTGATTGTCGGCGGGAGTAAAGTCTCTACCAAACTTGAAGCATTACAACACCTCTTACCGGAAGTCGACAAGATGCTTATTGGAGGAGGAATGGCTTTTACTTTTTTAAAAGCATTAGGATATGAAACAGGAGATTCCATTGTCGAAGAGGATCTAATTCCCGCAGCAAAAGAGATAGTAGAAACTGCAAAAAGACAAAATGTAAAGCTCTTTCTACCGGTTGATTTTATCGTTGCAAAGGAGATTGAACAGGAAACAAAAAGCAAAATAGTCACATTTCAGGATATTCCCGACGGATATATGGGACTTGATATTGGTCCAGCAACCCGCCAGCTTTTTGAAGAAGCGACAGAAAAAGCCAAAATCATTCTTTGGAATGGACCAATGGGCGTTTTTGAAATTGAAAAATTTTCTCATGGAAGCCTCAATCTTGCCCGTTTTATTGCCACACTTCATGCAACAAAAATTATAGGAGGCGGAGATACGGCAGAGATGATACATAAAGCCCGTGTAACAGAAAAGATGACATTTGTCAGTACCGGAGGAGGTGCTTCACTCGAACTTTTAGCAGGAAAAGAACTACCGGGTATCAAAGCACTCGAACAATAAAGTTAAATATATTTCATTTTTTACAGCAACTGTTGTCAAGCTAACACTTTTTTCTCCCAAAAAGGAGTATAATTTCATTAGAGAAACTTCTAAAAAGGAGAAAAAAATGGGACGCTATACAGAAAAACTTGCAGATGTTAAAAAACTAATCGGTCGTCTACAGGAACAAGTACCTGATCAAATTGGTGCTTTTCACAATTTTATGGAGAGTGTAGAAGCTCCGGGCGCACTTGATCAAAAAGAGAAAGAACTCATTAATGTAGGACTTGCGGTTGCAGCACAATGCGAATGGTGTATCGCACTGCATGTAAAAGGTGCCCTGAAAGCAGGTGCAAAAAAAGAAGAAATTATAGAAGCAGGTATGCAGGCAGTTTTAATGCACGGAGGTCCTGCCCTGATGTATATGACACCACTTGAAGAAGCGCTTGAAGAGTTTACCAATGGATAAGCTGCTGCTGGAAGAGCTTTATTATCTGATGGTGTTAGGACGGGAATTTGAGTATGCTGCAAAAGAGCATTATATGCAAGGTAATATCTCCGGTTTTTTGCATCTGGATATTGGACAGGAAGCATTAAGTGTTGCAGCGATGAAAGCCTTTCAAAAAGGAGATGTTTTCACCACATACCGTGAACATATCCTGGCACTTGCGAGAGGTATTTCCGCAAAAGAGATCATGGCAGAGCTTTTTGGAAAAAGTACGGGTATTAGCGAAGGTCATGGCGGCTCAATGCATCTTTTTGACCCTTCTCACTGCTTTTACGGTGGTGATGCCATCGTAGGAGGTCATCTACCCAATGCCGTTGGATGTGCATATGCCCGGAAATATCAGGGAGAGGAACATGGCGTATTGGCAATGTTTGGAGATGGGGCAACAAACGGCGGTGCTTTTTTCGAATCACTCAATATTGCAGCTGCTCAAAAACTACCGTTGCTCTTTTTGTGTGAAAATAACTATTATGCCATAGGCACGCGAATTGATCGTGTGAGTCCATTTAAAAAACAGTTGCACAAAGCAAAACCCTTTATGCCTGTTTATGAAGTTGATGGCATGGATGCTGTAGCTGTCTACCAAACCGTCCAAAAAGCCCAGCAATATATCAATGAAGGACATGGACCTGCATTTATTGAAGCTTTTACATGCCGGTTTGAGGGGCACTCTATGAGTGATGCAAACAGTTATCGAAGTTCACAGGAGATGCAAATCTGTAAATCCCAGGATCCTATAGAAAAAATGAAACAGCACCTCGATACAACAACCAGGGAATTACTGGAACAAAAAGCAAAAAAAACAATTGAAGAAGCAGTAGAGTTTGCCCTGAATTCTCCGGAACCTGATATCAATGATTTAAAAAAACATACTTTCACAGAGGAGTTTCATCATGCTCTACCGTGAAGCACTTAACCGTGCATTAGATGAAACAATGGCGCAAGATAAAGATATTGTTGTACTTGGTGAAGATGTAGGACTCTATGGCGGTTCATACCGTGTCACAGAAGGACTTTATGCCAAATATGGAGAATCCCGTCTCATAGATACACCTATTGCAGAACTAAGTATCGTTGGAAATGCGATAGGCATGGCGATGGCAGGACTTCGCCCGGTTGCAGAGATTATGACAGTTAACTTTGCACTGCTGGCATTTGATCAAATTATCAACCATATGGCAAAATATCGCTATATGAGTGCAGGAAAAATAACACTCCCCATGGTCGTACGCTTTCCTCAGGGAGTCAGCAAACAACTCGCCGCCCAACACTCTGAAAGTTATGAACAGATGCTCTCTGCTGTACCCGGTCTCATTGTACTGAGTGCCTCGACTCCGGAGTACGCCTATTACGGACTTAAAAAAGCAATCATGCTGGATGATCCAGTCATTTTTATTGAACATGAATTGCTATATAACAAAAAAGGTGATATCAACTTCCAGAGCCCACTGGATCCGTTCAAAATTCAAACACTTAAAGAGGGCAAAGACCTTACCATCGTCACTTATCTTAAGATGTGTGATGATGTCCTTGCCGCTGTACCGGAAATTGAAAAAAAACTAGGTATTTCATGTGAAGTTATTGACCTGGGAGCACTCAATCCGATCGATTACGAAGGTCTTCGCAAATCGATTGAAAAAACATCCCGGCTTGTTGTAGTAGAAGAAGATCACTATACAGGCGGCTATGGTGCACAAATAGTAAGCTGGGCAGCAGAAAAACTTTTCTATACATTAGATGCCCCGCCACTTCGTATTGCCGGTGAAGATGTGCCAATTCCGTACAACCGAAAATTAGAACTTGCTTCTATCCCTACTCCTGCATCAATTGCAAACAAGATAATCAGCTGGGGAGAAAAAAATGGCCTATGAAATCGTTATGCCCCAACTATCCGACTCCATGGAGGAAGGTAAACTGATCAGCTGGAAAGTCAAAGAGGGAGAGAAGGTTAAAAAAGGTGATATTATTGCAGAGGTAGAATCAGACAAAGCAATTATGGAAGTACAGAGTTTTCAGGATGGTGTGGTTCAAAAACTTCAAGTACATGAAGGAGAAAGTGTTCCTGTAGGCACTGTCATTGCGATACTGGATACAAATAGCAGTGAGCAAAAAACAAAACCGTCATCTCCTGCAGCTGTTGATAAAAAAGAGCAT
>CAZYZD010000068.1:9799-11624 GCA_964651755.1 uncultured Sulfurospirillum sp.
AAACAAAAACCAGTTATTGAGGATATCCAACAACATTCAGACACCTCTTTTCTGGATGAAATTCTGGGTCTCAGTACAAAATCAGAATCAGAAACTCCACCGCAAAAGGTAGAAGGAACTGCTTCTCCCAAAGCCAAAGCCCTTGCAGCAAAATATAAACTCGATCTCAGAACACTGCAACAAAATAACAAACTCCCTGTCCCGGCACATGAAAAAGATATTCTCCACTATTACAGAACCCATCTTTTCACGCCAAAAGCACTGAAACTGATTGATCTTTACGAACTTGATCCAACACTTTTTGATCCAACACAAAAACACGACAGTGCTGATATACTTGACTATATCAAAACCCATGATATTCCACTGCCAAAACCACTTACCTCTTTTCAAAAAGCACTTATCAAAAGTGTTGAAAATGCTGCTCAAAAACCAACCTATCATGTTTTTGACATAATTGACACCAGTATTATTTCAGAGCATAAATCCTATTCTCTGACAGTTGCACTCATACAGCTTTTTGCAAAAGCGATGATGTTTCATGAAGTCTTTAGGTCTGTACTTCAAAATGATAAAATCATCACCTATCCTAACGCTTCCATTGCTCTTGCCGTAGCACATGAAGAGTATCTTTATATGCCTGTTTTTAAAGATGCAAACCTTTTAAAGAGTCAGGAAATTCATAACCAACTTCAAATATTTAAAGATAAAGCAATAAACAATAAAATGGAAGCTTCCGACATGCAAGGTTCTACATTTGCTATTTCCAATCTCGGTATGCTGGGAATTGAACGTTTTGATGCAATGATCAATAAAGACGACAGTGCCATTGCGGCAATCGGAGCAGTTAAAAACAAAAAAATGAGCATCACACTCACACTCGATCACAGGCTTATTAACGGTTATCAGGCTGCACAATTTATGCAAACACTGAAAACACTGGCACTTGATGCCACACTTTTCAAGGAGTAACACATGTACGATATTATTTTTATCGGCGGTGGTCTCAACTATGCAGGTGCTGTAACAGCAGCTAAAAATGGTCTGAAAACTGGACTCATTGAGAAATCACTCCAACAACTTGGCGGCATCTGTTTACACAAAGGATGTATCCCTTCAAAAATGTTTTTACATTTTGCAAATGTCATTCGACAAAGCAAAAACAGTGTTTTTGAAAACAAAATATCCCTCAATATGCAAAAACTGATAGAGAAGAAAAAAAGGATTATCCAAAATGCAACGCAGGCAATCACCCGCCAATCCAGCAAAGTTGATCTTATAGAAGGTACAGGAAAAATTATTGCCCCGCATCAAGTGCAAGTTAAGGAGCAGATTCTGAAAGCCAAACATATTGTCATAGGGACAGGTTCTTCGCCCTTCATTCCTCCGGGAATAGAATATAACAAACAAGATATCATCACCAGCGACGAAATACTGGAACTAACACACCTCCCCAAAAGTATTGCAATACTGGGAGATGGTGCCATCGGTCTTGAAATGGCTTCATTTTTTGCATCTGTAGGTGTCGTAGTAACACTTATTTCACGTCATGAAACTGTTTTACACAAAGCACACCCTGTGATTCAGGCAAGTGTAAAACTGCAACTTGAGAAAATGGGAATCACACTTCTTTCCAACCACCATGTACTCAAGGCAAAAAGCACTTACAGAGGTGTTCATATTACCTTTGACGATGAACATTCACGTTATTTTGAGATGCTGGTTGTCGCTACAGGACGCAAACCAAACACTGATGTTGTGGGTACAGACAAAATTCAAACAAACAGAGGAATCATCACAGATGAGACTTTTGAAACAACCCTTA
>CAZYZD010000069.1:0-11517 GCA_964651755.1 uncultured Sulfurospirillum sp.
ACTATGCATCCATATAGCCGTGCCGTATCAAACCTGCATCTCTGGGAACAAAAACATCCAGACTCTGTACTGTCTGATACTCCAGCAGGAGATTTGGCAGGGCATCGGTCACCTCTTCTCTCAGTTTCGGATCGACTCTTTCAGGACCGATCAGAGAGAGTTCGATGGGAAAACTGGCATCTGCCACTTCTTTGAGCGTATTTTCGGGCAAATCGTTCAGATCGAGTTCTATGGATTCACCGCTTTTAAGTACTTTGTCGATTTTTCGGGTATAGTGTTCGCCTTTGATCTTTTGAAGCGATACCTCTTTGTCTCCTTCATTCTGTATCCGGATATGCATCCGTACTTTGCCCTCCTCTTTGGTCAGCCTTACCCAAAAATCCAGCTTCCGCTGAAGCATCAGACGGTTGGCATCGGAGAGCGGCAGTGTTTCAATCCTGTCGATCTCACAATCCAGCACTGCCATCCAGTTAGAGGAGTAGTCTTTCAATACACCGCTGTACTCGACGATTTTACCGTCTGTATCGACAATCTCCAGTACTACATTTTTGAAGAGATAATGCTCCAGAATCGGATCCCATGAAGAGTAGTCGATGATATTCAGCGCACTGGAGCCGAGCTGTTTGAGCTTTTTGTCCGATGTTTTCAAAACAGGATTTCCGGAAGTGGCTTTCACACGGTTAATCAAAATACCCAGCGACTCATCTATGGCGTCATGAAATGCACTCAGAAAGTTTGTCATAGAACGACCAATCTTTGTAAAGATACCGGGATGTTTGGCAGCATGAATCTCTTCCATACGCCTTGCCTTGTTCTCCGGTGTGAGTTCGTCGTGGTATCTGTAGATCGCCTGAAGATGCTCCAGCTCCGAGGGGTAGATGATAAAACTGGTAATCTTATTGTCATGGCTGTTGAGATAGGGACGACTGAAAAGCAGCTCCATCCCCCGGGAGTAGAGTTTGAACTTGCCCCACACTCTTTTACCGTCTTTGAAACGGGCTGTGACATGAAAGTTTTCCAGCTCTTTGAGCACGCTTTCTCTTTTGCGGCGTTGCAGATAACTGCCGGTCAAAGCGGTAAAAAAGATAATAATAACACTTGAGATAAGAAAATTGTCCATGCGACAAACCCCGTAAAGATATCTCTCATGATAACGTATTTTGAACTATATTTTTAATCAAATGAGTTATTTGTTTTATTTTATAAATATTTTAGTTATTAAAAGTATCGTTTTGAAACGCACTGCTTTTTTCTACTCTGCAATTTGGGTCTGCTAAAAAGAAAAACTTTATTTTCTAACTAGATTTTTTCTTTAAACTGTCGATATACACTTTATAACCACAACAGTCTTTTCAGGCTGAAAACGGAGAAGATAAAGATGTACAAACTTCTTTTTACTCTTTTGTCACTGCTGTTATTTTCTTCCTCCTTTGCAAATGAAATAAAAGTGCTGCATATGGGATATCATCTTCCTTCTTTTAACAACGTTTCACAAAAAGATGTCAAAATCAGTCTTAACTTCTGGGCAAAAGAACTTGGCGCAAAAACCGGATTGAAATTAATCAACTATTTCTATAAAGATATTGACTCACTAAAAGCAGATTTTGAAGCCGGGAAAATTGACAGCATAAACACTTCTCTTCCTTTAATCGCATCTAAATTTGACATCAATACTCTTTCCAGTGGCTTTAAACCTGTCGTAAGAGGTCAGGAAGACGGAGTTGAAATGCTTATCCTGGTTCAGGCAAAAAGTAAATTCAAATCATTGAAAGATCTTCGTGGTAAACATTTTATTCGTCTTGGCAACAATGACCTCGAAGATCTTTACATTAATACCATTTTCCAGAGAAAATTTCATAAAGATACCAAAGAGTTTTTCCAGAAAACATCCACCGTTAAAAAATACACCAAAGCGATCATGAAACTCTTTTTTAAAAAAGCTGATGCCGCACTGGTAAGCAAACAATCTTTTGAGCTTGCAGCAGAACTCAATCCCCAGATTGCAAAAAAACTTAAACCTATTTATAACTTTACCATTAAAGCAAGTAATGGAAGTTTTTTCAAAAAGAAGTATTCCAAACAAAATATAGAAATATACCGCAAAATAGCCCTGTCTCTTCATAAAACCCCCAGAGGCAAACAAATCCTGCAAGTCTTTAAAGCCGATTATATTGTGCAAAACAGCATAGAAGATATCCGCCATATCAAAGCCATGCAACAAGAGTATAAAAGATTAAAAAACAAGGAGAAATAACCATGAAACGCACATTACTCACAATCAGCCTGCTGACAATTACACTGATACCTTCTGCTGAAGCAAAAGCAGAATCTCTGACATTGACTCTTGACAAGGCTATAGAAACTGCACTTTTGCATAACCAGCAGAAAAAAATATCGGCACTTGATATCCGGATAGCAGAAGAACAATACAAACAGGCAATGTCTGCAAACTTCCCTTCTGTTGATTTGAATATGGCTTATATCAAAAGAGATGAAGATTTGATCAATATTACCAAAGGTGAGTTTGCCCTGTCGCAGGATCTCAGCAATGCGCTGGCGCTGATTTCAGCACCCGATGCCCAAAAACCCCAGGTACAGCAGATGATCCAAAACAATATGCTTCCGCCGGTCAATGTACCTCTGAACTTTACCTCTGTAGTGATGGGAGATGAGACAACACATACTTCTGTAAAAGTAACCTACCCTCTTTACAGCGGTGGGAAGATATCGGCATTGCAAAAAGAAGCGAAACTGGGAAAAGAGATCGCTGCACAAAAAGATAAACGCACAAAAGAGGAGATTGTTTTTAGCATCAAAAAATATTTCTACGCCTCTATCCTGACACAAAATATTTCCGAACTGATGCATGAAACCAGTGAGAGAATGACACTGCTGGACGAGTTGACAGAGGAGATGTATAAAAATGGTAGTAAAAAAGTAAAAAAAACAGACTATTACAAGACACAGCTTGCCAGCGCAATGTTCAAAGCGATGGATGAAGAGTACAAAACAAAAGCCCGTCTTGCAAAATCAGCGCTGTTGTTTGCCATGGGACTCTCGCCGGAAGAGGAGATATCACTCAAAGAACCCTCTTTTAACTCTGTAAAATTGCCAGCGCTTCCCACACTGCTGCAAAATGCATATTTGCATAACAAGCAGTTAACAACTTTGCACAAAGCACTTGAACTCTACCACACGAAAATCGACGAAGCCCGAAGCGGGTATAAGCCGAATATTGCACTTTTCGGTACGGTAGAACATACCGACAACAATTATGACGGTGGAATGTCAAATGATCAGAACGACAATGCATGGACACTGGGTGTAGGCGCTTCATGGAATCTCTTTAACGGTTTTCGTACAACTGCAGAAATAGAAAAAGCAAAACTTGAACTGCTCCGGCTGAAAGAGAAAGAGAGCCAGCTCAAACAGGCTATCGTATTGCAGACAAAACAGGGGTATCTCTCTGCACTGAACAATAACATTCAATCCGATATTTTATCCAAGGCTGTTGTTACGGCAGAAAAAAACAGAGATCTGAATACAAGGGCATACCAGGCGGATATGGTGGAAACAAAAGATGTCGTTGAAGCACAAATTCATGAAGCACAAATCAAAGCGAAATATTTCAAAACACTTCATGACAAAATGATAGCATACGCTACGGTAGATCTTGTAACAGGCAGATAGTACACTCCTATGACGCATCCTCATACTCTGATCTCTACATTCAGGAAAAAGATCTTTCGACAGATCTTTTTCTCCTTTATGCTGAGTCTTCTCTTTTTGATATTGGTTTACGGCTTTGCCACATTCCCTATGCAAAAAGATTCCCTCATAGAAGTAATGCACTCTGAAGCAAAAACACTTGCAAACTCAATATCTCTGGTATGTGAAGATGCTATGGTAAACGATGATGACAGTTTTATTGTAGAACATAATCTTGCTGTTATTGAAAAAAATCCGAAAATCTACAATATCACTGTAACCAAACGCGACGGGACTATTATCAAAACGCAAAAAGGAAAATGGGAGATGCTGGATACTCTCCCGCCGCAGCTTGAGGCTTTTCAGAAACAGCATGAAGTTTATGATCTTATTGAAGACAATGAACTTGGGAAAAAAGTGTTTCAGTACAGTACTCCTGTCATAATCTCCGGGATTGAATGGGGATGGATTCATATCGACTTTTCTCTGGCACAATACCATAAAAATATCACAACGATGTATCTTTTTCTGCTCTATCTTACACTCGCTTCCGTGCTGATTGTACTGATTGTCTCTTATGCACTTGCACGCTATATCCTGGAACCGCTGCTGGAGTTGACAGATACAGCCAAAGCTGTTTCCAAAGGAAATCTCAATATAGAAGTCCCTATACGCAGAAATGATGAAATCGGGGATCTTGCACGGGATTTTAATCTCATGATCAAAAATCTTGCCATCTCCAAAGAGAAACTCAGACGCTCTCATGAAGAGCTTGAAAAACGGGTCAGAGAACGTACGCATGCCCTTGCCGAAAAGTCGAAAGAGCTGGAAGAGCTGAACAAAAATCTCGATAGAAGGGTAAAAGAGGAGAGTGAAAAAAGCCGTAAAAATGAGCAGTTGCTGATTCAGCAGTCCCGTCAGGCTGCCATGGGCGAGATGATCGGCAATATCGCCCATCAGTGGCGTCAACCTCTCAATGCACTGGGGCTGGTGCTTCAAAATATCTATTTCAGCTATCAGATGGATGAGCTTGATGATGAATTTATGGAAAAATCGATCGAAAAAGGGAAAAAACTGACAACTACCATGTCAAAAACCATCGATGATTTCCGCGACTTTTTCAAACCGAATAAACTCAAAGAGCACTTTATGATATCAGATATCGTACACAATACTATCGATCTGATCGATGCCAGTTTTAAAAACCACAATATCACCCTGGAAACGGAACTTGACGATACACTGGAACTGGAGGGATATCCCAGTGAATTTTCTCAGGTATTGCTCAATATCCTTTCCAATGCCAAAGATGCCCTTTTACAGAGAAATCCGCCTGTAAAAACCGTCAAAATAAAAAGTTATCATGATGGTAAACATATGGTGATTGAAATCAGTGATAATGCAGGCGGTATTCCAGCAGATGTTATCGAAAGGATTTTCGATCCCTATTTTACTACCAAAGAAGAAGGAAAAGGTACAGGTATAGGACTCTATATGTCCAAAACCATCATAGAACAAAATATGGATGGGTATCTTCAGGTACAAAACAATGATAAAGGCGCTGTTTTTACAATCACTTTTCAACTTCAAAATAAATACAAAAATGCCGATATAGAGGTAAATTTATCCGACAAAGAGGTTACTGCATGAGTGCAAATCCTATGAAACAAGCCATCGAACAACTCAAAAAAATGACGCTGCTTTATGTAGAAGATGAACCTTCCGCCAGAGAAGAGATTGTCTATTTTCTGGAGAACAGAGTGAAAAAACTTTATACAGCAAAAGATGGGCTGGAAGGATATGCACTTTTTTCTGAAAACTGTGATACGATCGATATTGTCATCACAGATATCCAGATGCCCGGCTGCAACGGTCTGGAGATGGCAGAGAAAATCAAAGCACTTAAACCGGATACACCTATTGTTATCACTTCTGCTTTTAATGACAGTGACTATCTTTTCAAAGCCATAGAAACAGGAATCAACAATTATATTACCAAACCGGTGGATCTGATGCAGCTTATGCAGAAAATCTCCTCTATCGCCCAGCAAATCACAATGCAGCAACAACTTATCCAGACACGTAAATCGCTGGAGTATTATCAAAAAGCAATCGATCAGAGTACCTTGCTGACAAAACATGACACGAGTCTGAAAATTGTCTCAGTCAATGAAAAACTTTGTGCTCTTACGGGATATAGTTCTGATCAGCTGATCGGCGAAGAGGAGTTTTTCCTGTGGGAGAAGAGAGAGCGGGAACAACACTACGACCGTTTTATCGAACGCTTGAAAGAAGATAGATATGCGCATGAAATTATCTACTATCATGCAAAAAACAATCATCCTCTGATTGTGGATGTCACAGCATTCGCGATTGTCGATGAATCTGACAATATCGAGGGATATATATTTATCCGAAACGATATTACGGAACTTTTTAACTACAGAAAACTACTCGAAGAGCGTTTAAATGTCAACCAGAAAGATTTAAACGAAAAAATCCACTTTCTTAACCAGTATCAAAAAGCTCTGGATCTGGGTACGGCTCTGTGCCGCATCAATATCAGCGGGCAAATCACCTATGCTAACAATACCTTTATCGGTATTCTGGGGCTGGAGGGTCAGGAAGTGGTCGGCAGAAATTATTTTGCCCTCTGTCAGTTCGATAACGGATTCAGCGGTATCGGTGCACTCAAACAGAATATCTATGAAAAAGATGTCTATAATGCTTCCGTCCTGCATAAAGCGATCAACGGCAAAAATGTCTATCTCAATACTGCCTATATTCCCATTTTTGACCTGGAGCGCAATGTTATCGAGATTGTCTGTATCCATCATGACCTTACAACAGTGATAGAACTTAACCATGAAATCAACGATACACAAAGAGAGATCATTTATATACTCGGTGAAGTTACAGAGAGCCGATCCAACGAAACAGGCAACCATATCAAAAGAGTAGCCGAATACAGTGCGCTTCTGGCAAAATATATGGGATATGACAGGCATGAAGTCGAGACAATCAAAATCGCTTCAACCATGCATGATATCGGTAAAATAGCAATCGAAGATGCCATACTGAAAAAGCCGGGAAAATTAACAGATGAAGAGTTTGAACGTATGAAAGAGCATGCCTCTATCGGCTACAATATTTTCAAAAATTCCAAACGTCCCATACTTCAGGCGGCGGCGATCATCGCAAAAGAGCATCATGAAAAATGGGATGGCAGCGGATATCCGCAAAAACTAAAAGGGGAAGAGATTCATCCATATGGTCGTATTGTCGCGCTGGCTGATGTTTTCGATGCACTTGGAACAAACCGTGTCTATAAAAAAGCGTGGGATATAGATCGGATTCTTGATCTTTTCAAAGAAGAGAGAGGAAAACACTTTGACCCGCAGCTTATCGACATCTTTTTTGCACATCTGGATGAATTTATCACTATCAGAGATACCTACACAGATATGGAGAATTAGATGCGCGATATCGATAAGAAACTTTTCAAAAAACTTTCGATTCTCTATGTAGAAGATGATGATTTTACTAGAGAAGAGATCTCCTTTTTTCTGAAAAAAGTATGCGGAAATGTAACAAATGCCACCAACGGGGCAGAAGGGCTCCAGGCTTTTCAGACAGAAAAATTCGATATGGTGATAACCGATATACAGATGCCTGTCATGAACGGACTGGATATGGTAAAAGAGATCCGGAAAATTGATTCCAGAGTTCCTATTGCCGTAACAACTGCTTTTAGTGATAGTGATTTTCTGGTAAAATCGATCGAATGCGGCGTTGACAAATATATCCTCAAACCGATAGATATGATGGAGATGCTTACAGTTATTCAAAAATGTACAGAACCCAAAACACTTTTGTATAAATTAGAGAGTTATGATGCCTACTCCAGATTTCTTCTGCAAAACAATGCCAAATTTATGCTTATCATTCATCAGGGAGATTTTGATTATGCAAGCAAAGAGTTGCTGCAACTGTTTGCTGTAGACTCTTTTGAAGCACTGCGCCGGCAGAGTTTGGAGTTTTGTGAAGAAGATAAATGTTTCTCAGAGAAAGAGTGGATCAATTTTGTACAAAAACATCCTGAAAAATCTTTCTTCGTCACCCTATCAGGCAAACGTTTTCTTCTGGAACATCGCCACTTTCAAGAGATCGATAAATCGGTTTTTCTTTTTCATGGTAGTACTGAAGAGAGTATTGAAACATTTTGCCAAACTGCAGAAGTCGCTTAAAACAAGAATATTTATCCACGGTTGTACCGCTGTATCCGATACCCTATGCCTTTGATATTTTGAATAAAATCCTCTTCCAGCGTTCGTCTTAGCCGGCTGATCTCTGCACGTATGGTAGCATTGTCCACGGGTTCATGATTCCAGACAAAACTCCGAAATTTGTCAAAAGAGACATTGATATCGATATTTTTACATAAAAGTTCCAGTATTAAAAGCTGTTTTTTCGTTAACGTAAACGGTTTATCATAATAATAAAGCAAGTTTTTTTTGGTGTCGTAACTGTAGTTCTGACTCAAAACGATATGCTGTCGGTGGTGAGACTCCAGCTGTCTGGCGATCCTGTCCACTCGCAGCCAAAGCTCTTTGAGATGAAAAGGCTTTTTAATGTAGTCATATGCACCAAGTCCAAACGCTTTACTGATATCTTCAATATCCAACATCGCACTGATAAAAATTACCGGTGTAAAAATATGCTCCGCATTGAGAATCTCCAGTAGTGCAAAGCCGTCAAGATGCGGTACGTTGATATCCAGAATCAATATATCAAAAGAGTCCTGTTCCAAAGTTTCACGGGCACGCAAACCACTGGAAAAAGCAACTACAATATGCCCCAGACCTTCAAGGTATTCGGTGATAGAACTTTGCAGCATCAGCTCATCTTCAAGCAGCAGAATTTTCATCGTTATCCTTAAAATAGTACCTGAAATAGTTATACCCCTTTTCAGAGTCTACTTCAATCTTTATATCGTATTTGTCACATATCTCTTTTACGATATTCAACCCGATCCCGAAACCGCCCCGCGATACATGCTCCCGGTAATAGCGTTCAAAGAGTTTTTCCGGTTCTGCAATCTCTTCTCCTCTGTTGATAATTTCCAGCAATACATACCCCTCTTTTCGTGAAAGCCTGACAATGATAAAGGTTGCTTCGAGACTATACTTGATTGCATTGGAGATGGTATTGTCACAGATACGCTGCAACTCTGTTTCGTTAAAAACGATTCTGATATTTCTGGCAATATCTGCCTGTAATGCAACACGGTTACCTACCGCAACTTCATTGAAAAAATCAAGACGTCTGTGCAGAAGCTTTGAAAAATCCAGTTCACTCCGGGGATAACTCACATGATCTTTTTTGGCAACATAACTGAGATCGTTGTAGATATTGTGAATGATTTTTACACCTGCTTCAATTTTGGTCAAATAACGATTTTTGGGATTTTTAATATTGTAAAGATCGATATTTGTCAAAATAATAGAGAGCGGTGTATTGATCTCATGAATTGCATTTTTAATAAACCTGTCCTGACTCTGTACCACCTCTTCGGCAAACTCTTTGGCAATCCTCAGCTTTTCCGTTTTCTGAGCGACACGTTTTTCAAGATTGAGGTTAAGATCTTCCAGTGCCTCTTTCTGCTCTTTTATTTCATGAAGCATCTGATTGATATAGCCGGCAATTTTACTGAACTCTTCATAACGGATTTCAGAGAGATTCAAAGCTTCATATTTTTTGGATGCTTCCGACAATCTTTGCTGAATATAGTCGATATCCGATGTAATCGTCATCGCAAAATAGCGATATATCAGCATCCCGAATATAAACAGAAATGTAGCGATGGACAAAATCCCGACAATAAATTTTGAAACCCTGTTGCGGTGTGCAAACTTCTTTTTTTCTATCTCTTTATAGACATCATCCAGATAGACACCGCTTCCCACCATCCAGCGCCAGGGTTTGTAAGAAGCTGCATAGGATATTTTTGGGGCAGGCTGATTTGTCAGAGGCTTGTTCCAGAAATATTCTACATAACCACCCTCTTCCTGCTGTGAAACTTCAATGAGCTCTTTGATTACCTCTTTTCCTTTTACATCCCGCACATGCAGCAGATTTTTCCCTGCATTCTCCTTTAAAATAGGATCGGCGATATTGACACCGTCAAATGTATAGATAAAAATATAGCCCGTACCGTCACGTTCATTGCGCATCTGTTCAATGGCATCGACTATCTCAGACTGAAGCTCTTTGCGGGATTTTGTCCGACCATCTTTTTTATGCTTATAGGCAATAAAATCAAGCGCTCTTTTGGTCTCTTTTTTAATCAACTCTTTTTGAATATGCAGATAACGCTCTTCGATATTGGCAATCTCCTTGCCATACTCCTTGTGGAGTGTATAAAGAATAAAAGTCACCACAAAGAGTGTCAAGAAGGCTACCAGAATAATACTCAGCGCACTTGCCTGGTTGATACTCCGGATGCGAAAGAGTTTCTTCAATGAAAATACTATCTCTGTGAAGAGAAGATCTGCTCTATCTTCCCGTAGATACTTCTCCCCCGATAGGGTGATGTTTTCTGCTCAATTTCAGAAGAGACGGAAGGATCAAAGAGAATCAGATTTGCATCATACCCCTCTTTGATTTCACCGGCATTTTCAAGTCCCAGAATGGTAGCAGGATTTTTGGCAATCAATGCAGCTAAAGTATCCCAGTTGATATGCCCCGGTTTTACCAGGTAAGTATAACAGAGTGGCAGATAGAGTTCAATCGTATCGATCCCGTTCATCGCTTCTGCAAATGCAACATCTTTATATATTACTGTTTTAGGTGAATGCAATGCCGTCAGTACGTCTATTTTCCCCTCTTTGAGCTTTTCGAGCAACTCTTCCCTGTCTTCGGGACTTCTTAGCGGAGGATTGAGTTTGGCATAAGTATTGAATCCGTCACACAGGCGCTCATCCAAAGCGAGATGGTGGATAGAAACCTCTGCATAAATTTGGGAAAAACGTTTTTTGGCATCATAGACAAGATTTACCGCGCGTCTGGTAGAGAGTGCCTGAAAAAGCGTCGGCACATCATAGTGCATACTCATCTGCGCCACTTTCGCCACTTCACTGATCTCACCTATCTTCGAAATACCGGGAAGTCCCAGTTTGAAAGAGACTTCCCCTTCATTCATCACACCGCTGTCATTTAAAATCTTGTTTTCGCAAAAGACAAAAAAGAGATTTTGATGCATTTTGGAATACTCATAGATACGACGCAGAAGATTGCCGTTGATATCGGAGTTTTCCTGCACAATCCTGATACCGTTTTTGACCATTGCGGAGATGCTGTTGAGTTTATCCGGTTCGCGAAGCGCTTTGATCGCCAACTGAAGGTTTGGGAACTCCTTTTTCAGTTTACCGGCAAGCAGTGCCTTAAAAGTCTGGTTTTCAATAAGGGGATTTGTACGAGGAGAGAGTACAAAATGGGAAACGCCCGCCTTTTGTGTAGCCTGATAGAGCTTTTCAAGATTGGAAAGGTTGAGTTTGTCATCCTGTACCCGGACATTGAGATCGACAATACCCGGAAAAGCAACCTTCCCCTCTGCATCGATCACCTCATTGCACCCGGTACAGTCGATATTTTTACCTATCTTTTGAATCTTTCCTTCAGAAAGTAAAATATCCTGTTTTTCTTCTCCCAAGCCAGCTACCAAAGCATTTTTAATCAAAACCATCATGCACCTCACTTTGGCTGAAATTTTACAATAGCGGGGCTTTAAAGGCACTTTTACTATAATTT
>CAZYZD010000070.1:0-11438 GCA_964651755.1 uncultured Sulfurospirillum sp.
TAAAGATTTAAAATCTGCAAAATTTGATGAAACAGTAGAGATTGCACTTAAACTAAATGTTGATCCAAGACATGCAGATCAAATGATCAGAGGCTCAGTTGTTTTACCTGCTGGTACAGGTAAAACTGTACGTGTTGCTGTAATTGCGAAAGATGCAAAAGCGGATGAAGCAAAAGCAGCTGGTGCAGATATTGCCGGTGGTGCTGAGATTATTGATGATATTCAGGCAGGAAAAATTGATTTTGATGTACTGATTGCTACACCTGATATGATGGGTATGGTTGGTAAAGTAGGTCGTGTTTTAGGACCAAAAGGTCTTATGCCTAATCCAAAAACAGGAACTGTTACTATGGATGTTGCGCAAGCAGTAAAAAATGCCAAAGGTGGTCAGGTAAACTTTAGAGTTGATAAGCATGGTAATATCCATGCAGGAATTGGAAAAGTAAGTTTTGATGAAGCACAACTTACAGATAACTTGACAACGTTTGTTCAGGCGATTAATAAACAAAAACCTGCATCTGCAAAAGGTAGATATATCAAACATGCTGCATTGTCACTGACAATGAGCCCATCTCTTAATCTTGATTCTCAAGAGTTGTTAGAGATAAAATAATATTTCGTACTCTTAGAAAGAGTTTATCTTTGATCTAAGACAGCAGGGGCATATGCTTAAACAGATAGATTTCCTCCGAAGTCTATTTTTCCTTGATGGATGCCCTGCCGATTGATCAGAAAGGAGGAAAATATGACAAGACAACAAAAAGAAGAAGTTGTAGCATACTTGAGCGATGAGTTCAAAAATGCAAAAGCGATACTTGTTTGTGGTTTTAACGGTTTGACTGTTGCAGAGATTGAAACTGCTAGAACATTGGCAAATGAAGCTGGTACAAAAGTTCAAGTCGTTAAAAATACACTTGCATCTATCGCATTGAAAAATGCAGATCTTGAACCATTGGAGTTGAAAGATGCGAATATTCTTGTTTGGGGTGACGATCAAGTCTCTGTCTGTAAAGTAGCAGATAAAGCTGCGACAGATTTTAAAGAGAAATGGGTTATCAAGTCTGGTCTGTTCGAAGGTCAAGTTGCTGATCTTGGTACTATTGCAGCTATTGCGAAATTGCCATCTAAAGATGAGCTTATTGGTATGTTGCTTTCAGTTTGGACAGCACCTGCAAGAAACTTCGTTACAGGTCTTGACAATCTCAAGTCAAAACTTGAAGAAGAGTCAGCGTAATTTACAATTTATAAAAACTGTCTAATGGCAGGCAAAAAAACGAATATAAAAAAGGAAAGAAAATGGCAATTACTAAAGAAGATGTTTTAGAATTCATTTCAAACTTGTCAGTACTAGAGCTTTCTGAGCTAGTAAAAGAATTTGAAGAGAAATTTGGTGTATCTGCACAACCTACAGTTGTAGCTGGTGGTGGAGCAGCAGGTGGAGCAGCAGAAGAAGAGAAAACAGAATTTGATGTTATTCTTAAAGATGCTGGTGCTAAGAAAATCAATGTTATTAAAGCAGTACGTGCACTTACAGGTCTTGGTCTTAAAGAGGCTAAAGAAGCTGTTGAAAGCGCACCTACTACACTTAAAGAAGGTATCTCTAAAGAAGATGCTGAAGAAGCTAAAAAAGCTCTTGAAGAAGCAGGCGCAGCTGTCGAAATCAAGTAATTTTACTATAGACAAAGGACGCTTTGTCCTTGTCTATAATTTTATCCAATATATTTTATTAAAATATGGTAGAATGAAATATATTGGATAAAATAATTTTCTCCCAAAAGTCATATATGCAAAATTTAATATCTTCTAGAAGGTGGACCCATGATAAATAGCTTACGGTCAGGAAACCGATTACGCGTAGATTTTTCTAAAAATCCCAAACAAATTGATGTACCAGATCTGCTACAGTTGCAGCAGAAAAGTTATAGCCAGTTTTTAAGTGTTGGAGACGATACAAAAGAGAGCGGTATTGAAAAAGTATTTACATCCGTTTTCCCTATCCATGATCCTCAAAACAGATTGACACTTGAGTATGTTGGTAGTGAAATAGGCAAGCCGAAATATACTATTCGTGAATGTATGGAAAGAGGGTTGACATATTCCGTACATCTTAAAATGAAAATCAGATTGATTCTCTGGAATAAAAATGAAAAAACCGGAGAGAAAGCTGGTGTAAAAGATATCAAAGAACAAGTTCTTTTCATTCGTGATATTCCTCTCATGACAGATAGAACGTCGTTTATCATCAACGGTGTTGAAAGAGTTGTTGTTAATCAACTTCATAGAAGTCCAGGTGTTATCTTTAAAGAAGAAGAGAGTTCTACACTAGCAAGTAAACTTCTTTATACTGCACAGATTATTCCTGATCGCGGATCATGGTTGTATTTTGAATATGATGCAAAAGATACGCTTTTTGTTAGAATTAATAAAAGAAGAAAAGTACCTGTAACGATATTGTTTAGAGCGCTTGGTTATAGTAAACAGGATATATTGAAACTTTTTTATCCTATTCAAAAAATCAGAATTGAAGATGGAAAGTTTCTAATTAAATTTAATGAGAAAGAGTTCCTTGGTAAAGTTGAGTTTGATTTACGTGACAAAGATGGTAACCTTCTTGTTTCTGCAGGTAAAAGACTGACTGCCAAAAAAGCTGCAAGGATCAAAGAAGAGGGTATTGAATGGCTGGAATATCCTGTTGAGATTTTGATTAACAGATTTTTAGCTGCACCGATTATTGACAACGAAAGTGGTGAAGTTCTTTTTGAAACATTGACACAGCTTGATGAAACAAAACTGGCACAAATTGTAGAGATAGGGCTTGATGAGATTGAGATTGCTAATGATCTTGCGCCTGGTGTAGATGATTCTATTATCAACTCTTTTGTTCAAGACAGTGAGATGATGAAGTTGCTCAAGCAGACAGAAGAGATCGAAGATGAGAATGATCTTGCCGCTATTAGAATTTACAAAGTTATGAGACCTGGTGAACCAGTTACCAAAGAAGCGGCAAAAGAGTTTATCAAAGATCTTTTCTTTAATCCTGAAAGATACGATTTGACAAAAGTCGGTCGTATGAAGATGAATCATAAATTATCCCTTCATATCCCTTCATATGTTACTGTACTGACAACGGAAGATATTATCAGTACAGTGCGTTATCTGATTAAAGTTAAAAATGGTCAGGGACATATCGATGACAGAGATCACCTTGGGAACAGAAGAATCAGGGCAATCGGTGAATTGCTTTCAGGTGAATTGCATTCCGGTCTTGTCAAAATGCAAAAGTCTATTCGTGATAAATTCTCTACATTGAGTGGTAATACTGATGAGTTAATGCCTCATGATCTGGTAAATTCAAAGATGATTACAAATACTATTCTTGAATTTTTTACCAGTGGTCAACTCTCACAGTTTATGGATCAGACAAACCCTTTGAGTGAAATTACCCACAAAAGAAGATTGTCTGCATTGGGTGAAGGTGGTTTGGTCAAAGAGAGAGCCGGCTTTGAAGTAAGGGATGTACACCCTACGCACTATGGTCGTATTTGTCCTGTTGAAACACCGGAAGGACAGAATATTGGTTTGATCAATACATTGTCAAGCTATGCAAAAGTAAATGATCTTGGATTTGTAGAAGCGCCTTATCGTATTGTCAAAGATGGTAAAGTGACAGATGAAGTTGTCTATTTGACTGCAACACAGGAAGAAGATAAAATCCTGGCTCCAGCTTCTACAAAAGTGGACAATGATGGAAATATTGTCGAAGAGATTGTTGAAGCAAGAATCAATGGTGAAATCAAACTTATCGAAAGAGAAAAAATTGATTTAATTGATCTCTCTTCAGCGATGGTTATGGGTGTAGCTGCTTCTCTGATTCCCTTCCTTGAGCATGATGATGCAAACCGTGCATTGATGGGTTCAAATATGCAGCGTCAGGCAGTTCCTTTAATCTGGGCACAGGCACCGTATGTAGGAACAGGTATGGAGAGTACAGTTGCTCGTGACGCATGGGAAGCGATTAAAGCAAGACGTGGTGGAACGGTTGAAAAAGTTGATTCTAAAAATATCTATATTTTGGGTGAAGATGAAAATGGTGCATTTATTGACCATTACTGGCTCCATAAAAATATGAGAACCAACCAAAATACCTCTTTTACGCAGATTCCTATTGTCAAAAAAGGTGATAAAGTAGAAACAGGTCAGGTTATTGCTGACGGACCAAGTATGGATCAGGGTGAAATTGCAATCGGTAAAAATATTTTGGTTGCTTTTATGCCATGGAATGGTTATAACTATGAGGATGCGATTGTTGTCAATGAACGTTTGATTCGAGATGATACTTTTACATCACTTCATATTTATGAAAAAGAAGTTGAAGCAAGAGAACTGAAAGATGGTTCGGAAGAGATTACCAAAGATATTCCAAATGTAAAGGAAGAGAACCTTTTCCATCTTGATGACAGTGGTATTGTCAAAGTAGGTACCTATGTAAAACCCGGAATGATTCTGGTTGGTAAAGTTTCTCCTAAAGGTGAAGTGAAACCAACTCCTGAAGAGAGACTACTGCGTGCTATTTTCGGTGAAAAAGCAGGTCATGTTGTCAATAAATCACTCTATTGCCCGCAGTCGACTGAAGGTGTGGTTGTAGATGTTAAGATTTTTACGAAAAAGGGATACGATAAAGATCCTCGTTCTATAGAAGCATTTGAAGCAGAAAAAGAGGCGCTGGATACAGATCATCATGACAGATTACTCATGATTGACCGTGAAGAGTTATTGCAGATCAATTCACTTCTTTCCAAAGCACCTCTCAATGAAAGTTGTGAAATCAATGGAAAAACATTTGAAAAAGGGCAAACGATCCCTAAAGATGAAATTGAACATATCAACAGATTTGCTTTTAACAGTGTTGTAAAGTGTCTCGATCAGGAAACACAGGATAAGTACAATGAACTGAAGAACTATTTCAGAGAAGAGAAGAAGCGTCTCAGAATTGAACATGATGAGAAACTATCTATTCTCGAAAAAGATGATATTTTACCAAGCGGTGTTACAAAGCTTGTAAAAGTTTATATTGCAACGAAGCGTAAACTTAAAGTTGGTGATAAAATGGCTGGTCGTCACGGTAACAAAGGTATTGTTTCAAATATCGTTCCAGAGATGGATATGCCATATCTGGAAAATGGTGAAACTGTAGATATCGTACTCAATCCACTGGGTGTACCGAGTCGTATGAATATCGGTCAGATTCTTGAGGTACACTTAGGTTTGGCAGGTCGACGTCTTGGGCAGCAGATTCAGGAGACACTTGAAACAAAACAGGGTGAATGGATAAAAGAACTTAGAGAAAAGATGATATCCATAGCAGAGATTGCCAAGCTTATGAATGGGAAAGAGTTTGTTGAAAATCTAAGTGATGATGAACTTCTGAACTATGCAAGAGACTGGGCAAAAGGTGTTAGATTTGCAGCACCTATTTTTGAAGGTACTACTGAAGCAGAGTTTAAAAAATTGTTTGAATTGGCGAAAATCGATGCAGATGGTAAAACACAGTTGTATGACGGTAGAACAGGTGAACCGATGAAAGAGCGTGTCAATGTCGGTATCATGTATATGCTGAAACTGCATCACCTGGTTGATGAAAAAGTGCATGCAAGAAGTACCGGTCCTTATTCACTGGTAACACAGCAGCCGGTAGGTGGTAAAGCTCTCTTCGGTGGGCAAAGATTTGGTGAGATGGAGGTGTGGGCACTTGAAGCATACGGTGCGGCACATACCCTGAAAGAGATGTTAACTATCAAATCAGATGATGTTGAAGGTAGAATGCAAGCATATAAATCAATAACAAGAGGCGAAAATGTACCTAAAACCGGTATACCGGAAACATTTTTCGTATTGACCAACGAGTTAAAATCATTGGCACTAGATGTAGAGATATTTGAAGAAGGAGTAGAGGGTGAAGAATCTGATTCCGATAGAGATTAATGAAGAGAACCGTCCAAGAGACTTTGATGCTTTTAGATTGAAACTGGCAAGTCCGGAGAGAATTTTATCCTGGAGTTACGGTGAAGTAAAAAAGCCTGAAACAATTAACTATAGAACATTAAAACCTGAGCGTGATGGTCTTTTCTGTGCCAAGATATTTGGACCGGTTCGTGATTATGAGTGTCTTTGCGGTAAATATAAGAAGATGCGTTATAAAGGAATCAAGTGTGAAAAATGTGGTGTTGAAGTTACTACTTCGAAAGTAAGACGTTCCCGTATGGGACATATCGAGCTTGTGACACCTGTTGCGCATATTTGGTATGTTAATTCACTGCCCAGTCGTATTGGTACTCTTTTGGGTATCAAGATGAAAGATCTTGAACGTGTACTCTATTATGAAGCTTATATTGTAAAAAATCCAGGTGAAGCTTACTATGATCATGAAAATACAAAAAAAGTATTGAAGTATGATGTACTCAATGAAGAGCAATACCAATCACTTGAACAAAGATTCGGAGATTCCGGTTTTGAAGCAGAGATGGGTGGTGAAGCGATTGAGCAGTTATTGGAAGATTTTGATTTGATTGAGACGCTTGAAAGACTCAAGCGTGAGATGGAAGAGACAAAATCTGAAGCAAAGAAAAAACAACTTGTAAAACGTTTGAAAGTTGTTGAATCTTTTGTAAACAGCGGTAACAGACCTGAATGGATGATGATCACGATACTGCCTGTACTTCCGCCGGATTTGAGACCATTGGTTTCGCTGGATGGCGGTAAATTTGCTGTTTCTGATGTTAATGATCTTTACAGAAGAGTAATCAACAGAAATGCACGTCTTAAGAGACTTGTTGAACTTGATGCACCTGAGATTATTATACGTAATGAAAAGAGAATGTTACAGGAAGCAGTTGATGCACTTTTTGATAATGGACGTCGTGCTAATGCTGTTAAAGGAGCAAATAAAAGACCTTTAAAATCTCTAAGTGAGATCATCAAAGGTAAGCAGGGACGATTCAGGCAAAACTTGCTTGGTAAAAGGGTTGACTTTTCAGGACGTTCTGTTATTGTTGTTGGTCCAAGCCTGAGAATGGATCAGTGTGGTTTACCAAAAACGATGGCGCTGGAACTCTTCAAACCGCATCTTCTTGCCAAACTGGAAGACAAAGGATATGCTACAACGATCAAGCAGGCGAAGCGTATGATCGAATCAAAAACAAATGAAGTATGGGAGTGCTTACAGGAAGTTGTTGACAATTACCCTGTAATGCTGAACCGTGCACCGACACTGCATAAACTTTCGATTCAGGCATTTCATCCCGTACTGATTGACGGTAAGGCAATACAGCTGCATCCTTTGGTTTGTTCTGCATTCAATGCCGACTTTGACGGTGACCAGATGGCTGTTCATGTGCCATTGTCCCGTGAGGCAATTGCCGAGTGTAAAGTTTTAATGCTCTCTTCAAACAATATTCTTCTTCCTGCTTCCGGTAAGGCAATAGCTGTACCTACGCAGGATATGGTACTTGGGCTTTATTACCTAAGTTTGGAAAAAGAAAATGCAAAAGGTGAAAATAAACTTTTCTCCGGTATTGATGAGATTATGATTGCACTTGATGCCGGTATT
The DNA here is from genome assembly GCA_964651755.1 of uncultured Sulfurospirillum sp. Lineage (GTDB taxonomy): Bacteria > Campylobacterota > Campylobacteria > Campylobacterales > QNZT01 > QNZT01. The sequence continues at coordinate 7,607 of CAZYZD010000070.1, forward strand.
TTGGAGATTCAAGCTAAAATCAAAACAGTAATAGACGGTAGACTTATTCATACAACAGCAGGTCGTATGATTATCAAGTCAATATTACCAGATTATGTAAGTGAAGATTTATGGAACAGAGTCTTAAAGAAAAAAGATATTGGAAACCTGGTAGATAATATCTACAAAATCGGTGATACTTTCGATACTGCCGAAATTCTTGATAATCTGAAAAATCTTGGTTTCAGATATTCTACAGATGCAGGTATCTCAATCTCTATTGATGATATCAATGTACCGGAAAGTAAAGAAGCATTGATTAAAGAATCAAAAAAGAAAGTCCTTGAAATCCAGCAACAGTTCTCTGCAGGTCTTTTGACAGAGCAGGAGCGTTACAATAAGATTATTGATATTTGGACAAATACAAACAACGTGCTTGCCAATGAGATGATGGAATTGATGCGTAATGATAAAAACGGTTTTAACTCTATCTATATGATGGCAGATTCCGGAGCAAGGGGTTCAGCTGCACAAATTAGACAGCTTGCCGGTATGAGGGGACTGATGGCAAAACCGGATGGTTCGATTATTGAAACGCCTATTATTTCAAACTTCCGTGAAGGTTTGAATGTTCTGGAATATTTTATCTCTACTCACGGTGCGAGAAAAGGTCTTGCGGATACAGCTCTGAAAACAGCGAATGCAGGATACTTGACCAGAAAACTTGTGGATGTCAGTCAGAATGTAAAAGTATCGGAAGATGATTGTTGTACGCATGAAGGTATTGAAATCAGTGAAATCAATGTAAATGGTGAACTGGTTGAGTCTCTTGAAGACAGGATTCTGGGGCGTGTTCTGGCTGAAAATATTATTGATCCTATTACCAATGAAGTACTTTTTGTAGAAGGTACATTGATCGATGAACAGGCAGCTCAGAGCATCAAAGAAGCAGGTATTAAATCAGCAGTTATTCGTACACCTATTACTTGTAAATCACCAAAAGGTGTTTGTGCTAAATGTTATGGACTCAATCTTGGAAAAGCGAAACTTGTTAAAAAAGGTGAAGCTGTAGGTATTATTTCTGCGCAGTCTATCGGTGAGCCTGGAACCCAGTTGACGCTGAGAACATTCCATATCGGTGGTACGGCTTCAACAGAGCAGCAGGATAAACAAGTTGTAGCGAAAAAAGAAGGTTTTATCAGGTTCTATAACTTGAAAACTTATACAAATTCCAATGGTGAAAAAATTGTTGCGAATCGTAGAAATGCTGCAGTACTTTTGGTTGAACCGAAAATTAAAGCGCCATTTGCCGGTAAAGTAACAGTTGACTATGCACATGAAGAGATGGTTGTCAGTGTTATAGGCAGCAAGGAAACAGCAAAGTTTGTATTGCGTAAAAATGATATAGCAAAACCAAATGAACTTGCTGGTATCAGCGGAAAGATGGAAGGAAAGTTCTATCTTCCATATGAAGGCAATGCTGAAGTAGAAGAGGGTGAAAGTATCGTTGAAGTAATCAAAGAGGGCTGGAATATTCCAAATCGTATTCAGTATGGTAGTATTGTACGTATTGCGGACGGTGAACCTGTTGTTCAGAAAATTACTGCAAAAGCAAATGGTGTGATCAAATACTTCCAGTTGACAGGTGATTATTTACAAAGATTTGAAAATATTGAAAAAGGTCACAAAGTTAACGAAAAAGGTCTTTTTGCAATCATTGCAGATGATGAGGGAAGAGAAGCCGTCAGACATTATATCCCGAGAAAATCTATTGTTGAGTTTGAAGACAATGCGACCGTAACAGCTTCAGATGAGATAGCACGTCCTGAAACAGATGAACAAACAATCATCGCTGAGTGGGATCCATACTCTACACCGATTATTGCGGAAGAAGATGGTGTTGTTACGTTTGAAGATATCGAACCTGGACATACGGCGACAGAACAGCTTGATGAGCTTGGTCAGGTAAGATTGGTCATCAATGAATATATTCCATCAGGGTATAAGCCTGCTATAGTGCTTGCTACAGAGAGTGGTGAGTTGAAAAAGTATACACTGGAGCCGAAAACATCTATTTTGGTAGAAAATGGTGCTGAAGTGAAGCAGGCAGACGAACTGGCGAAAATTCCAAAAGCAGCTGCAAAATCGAAAGATATTACCGGTGGTCTTCCAAGAGTTAGTGAACTTTTTGAAGCCAGACGTCCGAAAAGTCCGGCTGTTATTGCAGAAGTATCAGGTACTATCAGGTTTGGAAAACCGCTTCGTGCAAAAGAGAGAATTATTATTGATGCTGATGATGGTACAATCAAAGAGTATCTTGTAGATAAAAACAGACAAATCCTTGTACATGCAGGTGAATATGTACAAGTTGGTGAAAAGTTGACAGATGGTCAGATATCAAGTCATGATATCTTAAGAATCATGGGTGAAAAAGCGTTACATTACTATTTGATCAGTGAAATCCAGCAGGTTTATCGAAGTCAGGGTGTATCTATTAGCGATAAACATATCGAAATTATTGTTTCCCAGATGTTGCGACAGGTAAAAATTGTTGACAGTGGTGATACGCATTTTATTACCGGCGACCTGATAAGCCGAAGAAAACTAAGAGAAGAGAATGAGCGTATTATCAAAATAGGCGGAGAACCTGCCATTGCAGAACCGACATTGCTTGGTGTAACACGGGCAGCAATTAATGCGGATTCTATTATATCAGCCGCTTCTTTCCAGGAAACTACAAAAGTATTGACAGAAGCTGCTATTGCAGGTAAAACAGATTATCTTGAAGATTTGAAAGAAAATGTCATTCTTGGTCGTATGATACCAGTTGGTACAGGTATGTACAAAGATCAAAAAGTGAAGCTGAAGTTTAACGAGGAGTAGTTATACTCCTTGTTATCTAGTTTGAAATATTCTTTCAGATAATTAATATTTTAAATATTACAAAATAAATATAACTAATATTTTTATTAATCTTACGATTAATACTCCAATACAAATAAAAATAGAAATAATAATCAAATATTCAAACTTTTTTCTTCTAAAATTAAGTATTTGATAAAAAATTAGAATTTTCTTAAAAATAAATAAGATAAAAACCAGCAATAATGTTACAAATTGTAGCAGAATATCAAAAATCAGTCTTTTTTTTCAAAAAAAATTAAAAGATTTGCTTTCTATTTAAATTATTTAATTAATTACAAGCTAAATTAAAACTATTATACAAAAAACTTTAATAACACTTATTACTTCTTTGCTTTCAGTCTTAAAAATTAAACATATTAAATATCTTAACAAATTGTAATTTTTAAAAAGGTTTTAAATCTGTTATACTACACGAACAAAAGAGGTGATAACTAAAATAAGAAAGGAAAAAGATGACTACGAAGAGTATTACATTGTCATTGTTATTAGCTATCGCACTTGGTATGTCCGCATGCGGCGGTGGAGGCGGAGGAGATAGTACACCTCAAGTTGATCCAAAAGGTAACGGGAGTGAAAATAACCAGAGTGTAGATGCGGCAGCACCAGAATTTTCTCAAACCTTAGCGTCAAACTATAATATAGAAGAAGAGGGTTCGTTAGAAGTAGCCACTATACGTGTTAGTGATGAAGGTGCTGTAACATTCTCTCTTGCAGGTGAAGATAAAGATTATTTTGAACTGACAAATACCAGAGTACGTTCAGTATATGAAACAACTTTAAAATTTAAAGATACACCAGATTATGAAACAAAAAGTACCTATCATGTAGCTGTTGTTGCTACAGACAGCGCAGGTAATAAAAGTGAAAAAGAATTTACTATTAATCTGACAGATAAGCCATTTGCTTTTGATACAACAGGCAATATGGG
>CAZYZD010000071.1:0-11342 GCA_964651755.1 uncultured Sulfurospirillum sp.
ACACCTTTTCTGCTTGTCCAGAACGGTGGTAACTCATGCTGAAGTTTGATATCAGCAGGTTTAGGATATGCCGCTGTGTGACAGAAAGTCTGAAGTACAAGATCCGCACCGAAATTCAACGCTGCAAGCTCTTTGATCTCATCTCTTGTCATAGGACCTGTTGTATCCTGGGAACCGACAGTCATAACGACAGGCTCACAGTATGTTCCAGGCTTAACACCTTCCATACCACACGCTTTACCTACCATTTTCTGTGCCAGTGTAAATCCTTTACCGTCATCTTCCGGCATTTCAGGGTGGATAAACTGCTCAGTTGCAGGAAGTCCTAAAGCTTCTCTTGCTTTTGCAGTCAAACCTTTACCGATAATCAAAGGAATACGACCACCTGCTCTCATCTCATCCGGTAAAGTATTTGGCTGTAGTTCAAATTCACTGACCACTTCACCATCTTTGTAGATTTTTCCTTCAAAAGGCTTGACCGTAATCACGTCACCCATTTTCAAAGAAGAGACATCTGCTTCAATCGGCAGACAACCTGAATCTTCCGCAGTATTGAAGAAAATAGGCGCAATAATAGAACCGATAACCACACCACCTGTTCTTTTATTCGGAACACCCGGAATATCATGTCCAAGATGCCACTGTACAGAGTTGATACCAGATTTTCTGGAACTACCTGTACCGACAACATCACCTACATACGCTAAAGGATGCCCTTTCTCTTTCAGTTTTGCAATTGTCCCGATAGGATCATCCATCTTCGCAGTAAGCATAGAGTTTGCATGAAGAGGAATATCCGATCTTGTAAATGCTTCAGAAGCAGGAGAAAGATCATCTGTATTTGTTTCACCGGGTACATGAAATACAGTTAAAGTCATCTCTTCTGCCAGAGGCTCTTTTGAAGTAAACCACTCAGCATTTGCCCAAGACTCGATTACCTCTTTTGCAAAAGCGTTTCCTTCATCCATCAACGCTTTGACATCATTGAAAGCATCATAAACAAGAATTGTATGTTTTAACTCGTCTGCTGCTGCCTGCGCAACCTCAACATGCTCACTCTTCAGTGCTTCTACCATAGGACCGACATTGTAACCACCCAGCATCATACCGAGGATTTTGATTGCATCTACTCTGTCAATCGCTTTACAAGTTGCGTCACCTGTAACAATAGCATTTAAAAATGCCGCTTTTACATATGCTGCATCATCTACGCCGGGATTGATATGATTTTTAAAAAGATCAAGAAGATACTCCTCTTCAGGAATCGGATCCTGCTTCAACAACTCTACCAGTTCAGCCGTCTGCTCTGCTGTCAAAGGAAGTGGTGGAACCCCCAGTTTTGCACGCTCTTCAGTGTGTGCTTTGTACTCTTCGATTAAGCCCATTAAAATCTCCTTAGAAAATATTTAGTAGATTATACACGAATCTGAATTTAAATCAATTTTAGTGTTACGTATAGTTACACAGAATATTTACAAGGTTACAATTCGTTACAATGCAACCTTTGACGCTTTTAGTTATTTATTTTAACATACATATATTCAACATGAGAGACTAAAGTCTCATTTCCATATCAAACCAGAATCTCTCTCTGTCCTTTTGCATTTGGTGCGGAGATAACACCTGTAAGCTCAAGCTGTTCTATAATCCTTGCAGCTCTGTTATAACCGATCTGCAAACGTCTCTGTAAATAAGATATAGAAGTCTTTTTATCCGAAAGAACGATAGATTTCGCTTCTTCATAAAGTTCATCAAAATCATCTTCTGCACTCTTTTTGACATCTTCCGCCCCGGTAATATGCAGCGATCCCGGTTCATTGAGGAAAGATTCATCATAAACCACTTCCCGCTGTGATTTTAAAAACTCAACTATCGTCTCAATCTCCTCTTCTGAGATAAACGGTGCATGCAGACGGATCAATCCGGAAGTACCAGGAGGGGTAAAGAGCATATCACCACGCCCCAGCAGGGACTCTGCTCCGGTAGAGTCGAGGATAACTTTCGAGTCAATCTTCTGCCCCACTTTAAAAGAGATACGACTCGGCAGATTCGCCTTGATCAAACCTGTCACAACATCCACAGAAGGTCTTTGCGTCGCAACAATCAGATGAATCCCACTCGCACGCGCCATTTGCGCAAGTCTGGCAATATAAAACTCTACATCTTTACCGCTGGTCATCATCAAATCTGCAAGCTCATCGATAATAACTACAATATATGGAAAAGGATCATACCCCTCACGTTTTGCTTTTTCATTATAGTTTTCAATATTTTTGGTTTTGGTTTTACTCATGAGTTTATAACGTTTTTCCATCTCTACAACCATATTTGCCAATGCAACGATTGCCTGTTTTGCCTGGGTAATAACAGGGGTCAGAAGATGAGGAATATCATTGTAAATCGAAAATTCCAGCATTTTTGGATCGATCATGAGCAATTTCAAATCATCCGGAGAGTTACGGTAAAGCAGAGAAACCAGCATCGCATTGATTCCCACACTCTTACCACTACCGGTAGTACCTGCTATCAGAAGATGCGGCAGTTTTTTCAAATCTGTCACAAAAGGATTACCGACAATATCCTTACCAACCGCCATCGTCAGAGAAGACTCCGCTTTCTGAAAAACAGGACTCTGCAATATCTCTTTAAGATAGATCGTAGAGATCTCACTGTTTGGTATCTCGATCCCGACAACATCTTTCCCCGGAACCGGTGCCTGGATACGAATCGTCTGCGCTTTAAGCGCCATCGCCAGGTCATCCTGCAATGTAAGAATCTTGGAAACTTTAATATGCGCATCAGGACGAAATTCAAACGTCGTAACTACTGGACCGGAATAGGTAGCGACCACATCACCGGTGATTTTAAACTGAGCCAGTTTTTCCATCAGATCAACAATCTTCTGATCAATCTCCGCTTCATTAATATGAAATTTTTTCTTCGGTGCAGACTCCAGAAAATCAAGATAAGGAAGTTTAAAATTTTTAGGCTTGTTGATCTTACTGTTTTTACTGGTTTTTGCAAGATGTTTTTTATTCTCTTTAATTTCTGTTACAAGCTTTGTTTTGGGTTTTGCCGCTTTCGATTTTGCAACTGTTTTTGCAACCGGTTTTTTCTGCGTGCTAACTTGACCAACCAGCATCTCCAGCTCTTTAGTCTCCTCTTTCAGCGCCTGAAGCGTATCATCCATACTTTCTCTCGCACTTACAGAAGTACTCTCCTGCACAGTTGCATCCTGCCCGATAATCTCTTCAATACTATTATGAAATTCAAGGACATCATCCTCTACAGACTCCTCTTCATGAACAGGAACAACAACAGGACTCTTTTTAGGAGGAGGAACTACCTCTTCTAAAGGTGTATCAGGCACATCAAAATCAATCGTCTCCTCTTTTCGATGTAAAAATCCAAGATGTGATCGAATATAGTTACGAAAATCTTCAATTTTTTCCAGAGTTTCATCTTTTATCCGGCGAAAATAGTCTTTTAACCCAAAACTAAAAGTAAAATTTTCAATTGTAGCATTTGCCAAAAAGGCAGCAGAAGTAAGTAATAAACCAAAAATAACTACCCAAATACCAACACTGCCAACATATTTTGTCAAAAAAGTATCTATTCTTGATCCCATAATCCCAAGATAACTACTGTTAACAACTTTCGCCTGAAACATCAGTATTGCAACAAAAAGGATACCCGCTGGTATCCAGATACGTGTTCTTTCAAAACGCATATGCGGATCTTTATAGACAAAATAGGCAGGTATAATCAAAAGATAAGGATAAACAAAAGCCAGATAACCAAAAAATACCCTGTTGTACAAGCCTATTACAGAGCCTACCTTCCCTGATGCCTCCGGCATAAGAGTGGCAAACCCGATAAAAACAAAAATAAGGGCAGTGATAATAAAAAGTATAGTTCTTAAAATAATTTTACCTTGTATCTATTTTTTAGCTAGATTATAGCAAAAAACTATTTTTATTTGGTTAGAAGAGAGAAGTGGACAACAATCTTTTGCCCTTTTCTTCTTATATAATGTAAGAGATACTCTATTTCATGTAATTTAACAATGTCAGAGAATTTATTTTCGTGACACTTGAAAGAATCGCCTGATAGTTTAAAGAGAGTTGATTTAGGTTCATATACGCCTCAGCAACATCTACATCCGTCAAATCAGATTTCAACTCTTTCAGACTCAACTCCATACTCTGTGCACGATCCTGTACATTCACCAGTGACTTTTCAATAGTTCCCACTTTGGCAAGCTGGGTATTGAAGTGTGTATCAAACTGATCAATCTGTGCAATCGCACTCTGAATACCAATATTCCTAGGATCTGCATTATCGGATGAAAGTGATGTATTCCCCTCTCGTACAGCAGTGATAATCTCATCCAACTGCGCAAAAAAGTCCATCTCCGCTTTTTGGGTAGTAACAGCATTGTTGGAATTGAAAGAGAGTGATGGCGAAGTATCATTAAAATCTGCACCAAGCGTATCATACATTGCAAATTCAATTTTACTCAGATTATTGGATTTGTCCAAAATTTCCATCTTTCCACTCTGATTGACACTTACATCTACTTTTTCCCTTGCATTTACAATTGCTGCGTTAAAATCTGCGGCACTGTCTGTAGTAGCCGGCAATTCATGAGAAGTTACCATGGCGATAATATCATTTAACTGCCCCATTGTCATATCATCTGCTTTTGTCTGACTCTCATCCGCATTATATATATTATAGGAAGTAGTAGTCCCATTTTGATCTGTTACATCAAATGTTGAATCATCATCAAGACTGAGATTGATACGATAATTATCACCGTTGATATCTGTTACTTTCATAGTAAAAGATGTACTATCCAGCGTACCATTGGCAATATCATGAAGTTTAGTCGTATTGTCCGCCAGTTTGCCATCTGCCATTAAGGTAACATTACCTTTTAATACTGACCCGCTTTTTGCAAAATAAGCACTGTCATCATTATCGGCATCTGCAAATGTATAATTACTTTTGATAAAATCTACAGGTTCATTATCAAATGTCGCACGCAGTTTCATTTCCAGCTGACTCTTTCCGCTTTTGAGATCAGTTACAACAATATTCCCGGCATCATTCAATTCAACTTTAACGCTTTGTGTAGTAGAAGTATTACCATAGGCACTCCCTATCTTTTCCAGAAGCATTCCCATAGTCTCATCACTCTCAATATCAAACTTCTGTTTTACAAGGCTTCCGTCATGCTGGGTACCTGAGAGTTTGAAACTGACCGTACCATCACCTCCAACCAGATCTTTCAGTTTATCTTCACTTGTTAAAATCTCACCTGTTTCACTGTTTTTGAGCGGAACGTTGGTGGAAATCTCTTTATGTGTACTCTCTCTGCTTCCCAGAAAGAGTGAAACACCATCTATATTGTAGGGAGTAGTTACACCCTCCCCTATCACTGTCTCTAGTTTTTGACTGTTTCCCTGATAATGCCCGTTATCATCTATAGGTTTAACAGAAGTTGCGGAACCGGAAAAAAGATACTCTCCGCCAATCTGCGTATTTGCAAGACGCATCATATGCTCTTTTTCCTGCTCCAACTCTGCGGCAATCGCTTCTCTGTTATCCTGATTTACTGCATCGTTGGCAGCTGCTATCACCCTGCTTTTAAAAGTACGTAAAGAGTCGGTAAAACTCTGTAGTGTATCATCCGTAGCACTGGTAAAATTTTGCGCTTCACTCACACGTCCCTGAACACTCTTAAGATCATTAATCTGAGAATCCAATCTGAGTGTATCATCATAGATACCCGGATCTTCATAACTATTTTGTATCTCTTTCCCGGATGCAATCTGCTCAGTCACACGCTTCAGTTCCTGGTTGACTTTTTGCTGATCCTGTTTAAAATTGTTGTAGAGATATTGGCTTGTGACACGCATCTTTAACTCCCTATTTTCAGCTATATAACAGCTTTCTAGGAGTAAATATCGTCTCGAAAATCCTTTTATGTAGTTTTTTCGTTAAAATGTTGTTTCTTTAAGGAAAAAAGTGTAACATTATCGCTGATTTCAATTCTAAAGGAAGGTTAAAAATGAAAAAAGCTGATTTAATTCAAGCAATTTCTGAGAAAACAGGTCTATCCAAGAAAGATACTGCAGCCACTATAGACGCGGCTTTAGAAGTTATCGAGGGGGCTTTGGTAGATGGTAAAACTGTTAGCTTTATCGGATTTGGTACCTTTTCTACTGCAGACAGAGCAGCAAGAACAGCAAGAGTACCTGGAACAGATAAAGTAGTAGAAGTACCTGCAACGAAAGCAGTAAAATTCAAAGTAGGTAAGAAATTGAAAGAAGCAGTAGCTGCTTCCAAATAATTAAGCAAGGTTTGAGTATTTTTTGGTAAAATACCAAACCTTTTAAAATGGTACGCCTGGGTGGTGAAATTGGTAGACACGTCGGATTCAAAATCCGATGGCAGCGATGCCGTGCCGGTTCGAGTCCGGCCCTAGGTACCACTTCTAATTTACATTCTCTTCCATAACTTTTTTTAACGCTCTTAATTGTTCATTTATATATAAATCATATTTTTGTCTTTCCAGAATCTCTATATATTTTTTAAACGCTTCAAGCCGAATAATCTTATAGTCCCCTTTTACAAGACGTTTTAGCGCTTCTCTTGTCTCTTTCTTTTTTCCACTTGTCAACTTTGCCACTATTTCATAACGATCGGCATGTTTTGCAAAAACCTCAGCAAGATTATTCGTATCGTTGATATGAATCTCATCGGCTAACAATGTGCTTAAATCTTTAAACATCATATTGCGATAATACTCTTCAAGCATAGCTTTTTGTTTATACTCCAAGATCTCTTCATGAATCATTGCATTGGCTTTTTCATCTGCCTGCCGGATAATACGCTGTTTCTCCTCATCAAGCTCTTTGTGCACCTCTGCCATTACTTCACTGACAATCTTCTTCCTCTGAAAAATGGTAAAAGTTGCTATCGCACCTATCAGTGCAATAGCAACACCAAGCAATGTAACCATATTGGAAATCGTCGAATTGATATTTTCAACATTAGCCAGGAGTTTCGCATTCATAAATGCCTCAATCTGTTCTGGTGTCATTGGTGTTGTTATCGCAGCCAGCATTGTTACGTCTCCTTTAAAAGTTTGGCAATCACGCCGATAAAATCCGCATCCTTCTTCCATTTATCTACTAAAAAGAGTGTCTCTCCATAACGTGGATCGTGAATGATATTTTGAAAAATCTCCCCTTCATGTTCGCGGGAAGTATATAAAATGACCGGGGTTTGCGGAAAAGCATCCCGTAAATAGTCAATATAGACAATTGTTCCTGCCATCAGCTCATCCGGAATTTCAACCTCATTGCCATTAGGCAATATCATCTCATTCTCCATCAACATAATATCAATAACAAAAATCCCCTCGTCACGCACTTCCCCTGCATGATGATATAAAAACTCCATCAACTCCCGAATCGTTTCAAAAAAGTTGATCTTATATTCATATCCTTTCAATATTTCCGGTACCAAAACATCCTTTTCATAAGATATCGACTCCGGACTGTCGTCCAACCACACCAATTTTTTCATCGCACCTTCCTTATCTTTTCCGTCGGTATCTTGATTGCAAAAATATGTCTTTCAAAAAGCGTATTTTGCAAAGAGATCGATTCACTTAAAACCACATTGCCATTCAAGCCATCTTTGATAATCCCTTTTGCCAAATAGAGCCCAAGCCCCTTATTTTCTGAAAGCGATTGCTGAAACTCCTCCTTCTCTTTGAGTACACTCTTAGTCACATAACCCCTTGCACCCTTTTCAAATATTCTCTCCTTCTCCTCCTTTCTGATTTGGTATCCGATATTTTCGATATAGATATTGTAAAAATAGGGGGTAAATTCATCGGTAATTTTGATATGACTCCCCTGTTTACCATACTTAATCGCATTATTAATCAAATTTCCCAAAACATCATGAAGAAACTGTGCAGGAATTTTGATCTCAAAATGGTATTGCAACAAGTTTTTATACCCCATCTTACGCATCAGATGCATTTTGCTCGAATGCACTGCCAAAACCTGGTTGACACTCTTACGCAAAGAGGTATACGTACCGTTTTGACGTACTTTTTGAATACTCTGTAACAATAACTCATCATATTTCGGCAAACTTTCAGATTTTCCGTTTTTAAAAATAGCAAAGAGATAATTGCGCATAAACTCTGTAAAATCTTTGATATCTTCGATATTTAAAAAAAGCCTGTGCTTGTCATAAGAGTCCGGTAATGCAAAATTTTGTACCCTTCTCTCCAGATCAAGAGCACGCCCTTTAATGATATTCAGATACTGTGAACTTTCATGAAGTACACTCTCATCCAGACGCTGATCACGATATTTGGCATAGGTAACGGTATTGAGTATCGACCCTATATATACCGATATACGTTTTAACATACGTTTGGAAAGGTGACTATATTTACGATTGGCAGCATCAAATACCATCACCGCCCCCGTAAGTTTTCCTTCATAGTTTTTAATCGCAATAAACATAATCGAACTGATCCCTTTTTTAACAAACTCCCTTTTGTACTTCATGAAGAGATAACCCGTATCATCTTTCTTCTCACTGCACTCTGTGGCAATATCATAAATAACAACCACATCCTTCTTGTGGGCACTCTGTGTGATCAGACTATCTTCCTCTTCACTGCCGATGGTATAAAGCTGCTGATGCTCTATCTCTTCATCATCCAAAAAATTGATTTGTGAAAGTATGGAGAGTTCATTTACCTCTTTGGGTGTTTGAAAGACCTCCTTTTTGTTGAACCAGATAATCGCTCCGTCACAGGCAAACGCCTTGGCAATATTTTCGCACACTTCATCACTCTTTTGTTTCAGATAGTGATGATCTATCTTTTTATTAAGCCCCTCCAGCAAAGAGACAGTACGATCGATACAATAGTTAAGATTGTTCTCAATATACCGTTTACTCAATGCAGAAGACAATTTAAGCAAAAAACGTTTGTCTATTTCATCAAATCTGAACTTTTGAAAACCGATAAAATGCAATACCGCAAAAACTCTCTTGTCAAAAACCAACGGTATACTCAACACAGACTCTACACCCCTATCCCGGCAAAAAGGATGATTGGTACTTTTTAAATCTTCAACCAGTTTAATAGGATTTTTATGCTCCGTGTAGTCTTGAATCACTTCATAGGTAAAAGATTTGTAAAGCATCTCCCTCTCCTCATTGAGATGCTCCAGTGTCTGAAGTACACTTTTTCGAAAGGAACGGGAGAGCAGAGGACTTACTTCCATCAAAGAGAGCTGCTCCCTGTAGTGATCGAAACGACAAAGCACATACCCCTGTGCCTGCAATTTCTTTTCCAGATATTTCAATACCGTATCCTGCGTTATATCACCTGAAGTTTCAAAAGAGAGATTCTGAAAAATCAAATCATTAAACCATTCCAGCGCTTCAAGATCCCGCAAAATCTGATTGTTGCGTATTCTGGACAAAACTTTGTGAAAAGTGACATTTTTATGGATAGAACCTTCAATTTTCGTCACTTTTTTGTTTTTTGCCTGGGCAATAAAATGTGTCGCAAGCTCCCTGAGGGTATGTTTTTTATAGCTTTTTTCAATATATCGATTCTGCGTAATAAAAAGAACTTTTTTAATCTCCTGCGCGACCGAAGTAAAAAGCTCTTCATTCATAACATTTCTCTGATTAAGCATATTCAGCAATTCATACGTATGCAAATTCAAAGAGAAATAGTGCTTAATATTTTTAATAAAAGAGAGCCGCTTCATATCATCGAGAAAAAGCTCTTCTGCCATCACAGGTCCAATAAGATACAAATTCTCACCTTTATAAAAGAACCTATAACTAAAATTGAAAAATTTTACATCATAAAGTACATTCTCACTCCATTTTTCAGACTCAAAAATCAAATGAAGATAAAAAACCATTTTCAATACTTTTACAGTACCATACTCATCGAGAGCAGCCATAAAAAATGGATTGAAACTACTTTTTGTAAAATAAACCTGGTCACGAAGATAACGAATCTGCGGCTTTTTCACTTCCGCTAAAATTTTTAAAAAAGGATCAGGCAGCAAAGCTCCTTCATGAAATAAAAAAGAGGGAATATACTCCAAAATATCCCGCAAACCGGAAATAAAAGTCGTTCTGTTACTATAATCGAGCCCTAAAAAAGACTCTTTTTTACAATAGTCAAAAACTTGTTCCAAAGACGAAAGAGAGAGCGTCCGAATAGGCAACAAAAAATGCAAAGCTACTGTTTCCTGGATAGTCTGACAGAAAAAAAGCTTATTTTCACGCTGTTGCATAAGATTCTCTTTTATTGGCTTACAAATCATTATAGTTAAAATAAAATTAAAATAATTTAAATTATTAAGAATTTATTAAATATATTTAATATTTGTAATATCATGAAATTTATCATCAACTAACCCGCCCATATAAAACAAATTACATCCAGACCCCTTTTTTGTAACCTGGCAAACAGACACAAATCATTTAATGCATTATAATTTTTATAAAAAATTTGATAACAAGGAGCACATGATGAAAGAGAATACACTCATGGCAGTCTACGACAACCACGATGACGCCGCATGGGCGGTAGAGACCCTTCTACAGGGTGGCATCAATAAATTTCACATCACCGTACTGGGAAAGGGAGATCAGGAGGAGTATGATAAATTTGAGTTCAACAAAGAGAACGAAGATGCCGTATTCTGGGGTGAGCAGGGTGCCTTCTGGGGTGCGCTGTGGGGATTTTTACTGGGCGGACTGCTGGTTTTCGTACCCGGATTTGGTCCGTTGGTCGCATCTGGTCCGTTGATCGGTTCACTCTCGGGACTGGCGGCAGGTGCGACCGTAGGCGCTGCCCTCAGCGCAATGGTCGCATGGTTTATGGATCTGGGCATGACCAAAGCCGAAGCCAAACACTACGAAGACATGCTCAAACAGGGTAAGAACCTTATCATCGTCCAGGGCAGCGTCGAAGAGGTCAAAAAAGCGAAAGCGTTATTGGAAAAAGAGAGCAGAGGCGAAGTAAAATTACACCTCAAAGCCTAAAGAGGGGCACTACGCTCCTCTCTTTAGGCTACTCCTCTTTATGCTCGATATCGCTATCCATTTTGTAGAGTTTGTAAAATGTCCAGATAAATACACTGCTTAGTACGATAAAAAGTAAAGTCTCTTGTAAACCCATTACGGCTCCTTTTCCAACGCTTTGATCATATTACCTCAACCCCTGCCGCCCCTTTCGGCTGGATCGGCATATCCTCAATTGAGTTATA
>CAZYZD010000072.1:0-11211 GCA_964651755.1 uncultured Sulfurospirillum sp.
GTTTCATGTGTTATGTAGTTCCATAGTGACATCAATCAAGGCAAAAATATCTTTAATTCTTTTCCCCTGATATTGGAGTACTTCATTGCCATATGCAATCTGCTTATGAAAAGTTTCTATTGCTTCAGCGCTGGGACAGTTGCTCGCACCTCCATAGGACATACATGCATAGACAGCCCAGCTTCGGGCAAGCTGCATAGCTTCTTTAAATTCATGAGCTGTAATCTCTTTTTTCCCATTGAGTGCAGAGACCATTCCTGCACAGAAAGCATCTCCCGCGCCTGTAGAGTCTACAAATCTATCTTCAAGATTTACTGGTCTGGCAAGAAAAACCATATCTTTCTGATCTTTTAATATACCGAGTGCACCAAATTTATCCAGTGTGATAATAGCTGATATTTCCAGACTTTGTATTATTTTAACAATTTTTTCCAGTGTTGGGTATTCGTTTTTATATTGAAAAAAACTTTTTATTTCATAAATATTAAGTTGTAAAATATCAATTGATGAAAGATGACTTTTCCAGAAATCAAAACCGTGCGTTAACTGAGAAGCACCAAAGTTGGCATATATCAAAATATTTTTATCTTGAAAATATTTTATAGTAAAAATAGTGCTGAGATTTTCCGGATTTTTGGTGATAGAGGGTTTGTCGTTATGAATATGTCCGATAATAACAGAAGTTATATTTTCAACTTGTTTCAAACGTTCGGCTACAAATGTACGAAAACTGTTTTTACAATTTTTGTCATGAGTGAGTATTGTTCTGTGGCTGCCCTCTACAATAATAGTTGATTTTGGTGTATCAACCGAGGGGATAAAAAAAGATGGTTCCTCTATAAAATAACGTATTTTGGGGTTATCTGTTGTAACTGCACAGGCAATTTCTCTCTGAATTTGACGTCCTGCATGATCATTTCCTACATATAGTAATGGATACACAGATTCACCGGTGTGCAGTAGTCTGAGAGTGTAGTTGACACCACTACCCCCATACTGTTCTTTAATTTCTACACTGTTTTTAGCACCCGGTATGATTTCAGTCTCGCTGGTAATGATATATTCTATATTCGCACCACCTACAACGACAATATTCTGTTCTTCCATAAAAATAATTATACCTCTATTTCTGTTATATCTCTATATCGTCAATATTCAAAAACTATGTGTTAAAATTAAGGAAATGAAGGAGTTTGACTATGGATGCAAAGATTTTTTTTGGGGATGTTGAAGTTACAAAAACAAAGATTGGTGAAATTAGAAGTCCCTATAATGGTAAAGTTGTGGCAACTTTTCCTGAATGTAATGCTGAGGATGCAAAAGAGGCTTTAAAGATCGCCAGGGAAGCATTTGTAAAGAATAAAAATATTCCACTCAGTCAACGTATTGCATGGCTGGAAGATGTGATAGAAGGATTAAAAGAAGAAAAAGAGGATATTGCAAAAACAATTACCGATGAAGTGGGAAAACCGATTGCACTTGCAAGGGTAGAAGTAGATCGTTGTATAGAAACACTTCGCTTAAGTATCACAGCTGCAGTAGAACAGCATGGTGAAACATTCAATACAGATGCAATGCCCAGCGGAAGAAAAACAGTCGCTTTTTTCAAACGTGTTCCAGTTGGTGTTGCTGCATTGATTACTCCTTTTAATTTTCCTCTTAATCTTATTGCTCATAAACTTGGTCCAGCTCTTATTAGTGGAAATGCGGTAGTTTTGAAACCTACTCCAGAAGCACCATTGACTGCGTATAAATTTGCAAAATTATTTATCCGAAGCAAACATCGTTCTCCTAATGCGTTAAATGTTGTGTACGGTGATGCGGAAGTAGGGAGTGCATTGGTAAAAAGTTCGATTCCCAGAGTGATAAGCTTTACCGGAAGCGTACCGGTTGGTAAGATTATTATGTCTCAGGCAGGGATAAAAAAAGTTTCCTTGGAGCTTGGCGGCAATGCTGCTACTTTTATTGATGAAAGTGCTGATCTTGAAACAGCTGCGAAGAAATGTGCAGTTGGTGCATTTGCAAATTCCGGTCAGGTATGTATCTCTTTGCAACGTATCTATGTACATGAAAAGGTCGCCGATGTGTTTGCTGAACTTTTGGCGGGAGAAGCAAAACAACTTATCGTAGGAGATCCTTATGATGAAGAGACTTTTATGGGACCGTTGATCAATGAAGAAGCAGCCATTCGTGCCGAAAAATGGGTACAAAGTGCTATTGAAGAGGGTGCCGAATTGCTTTGTGGTGGTAAACGAGATGGAAATATTTTCCCTCCAACGGTTATGAATAAAGTACATGATGAAATGAATATTGTCTGTGAAGAAGTTTTTGCGCCTATCGTAAGTATTGTAAAGGTGAAAGATTTTGATGAGGCGTTGTATAAAATAAACAATTCCCCTTATGGATTGCAATATTCTATTTTTACCAACAGTTTAGATCATACGAAAAGGGCGATTGAAGAGTTTGAATGTGGAGGTGTTGTGATTAATGATATTCCAACCGTTCGGTTTGATATCCAGCCTTATGGGGGCAGTAAACTCAGTGGTATCGGTAAAGAGGGACCTAAATATGCGCTTGAAGAATTTACTGAAATTAAAAGTATCGTAATTTGCTAACTATTGGTACTAGACCAATGTAAGTTGAGAGAGTGTAGAAGTAGAAGAGGATAGGACAACTCGGTTTCTTCCTTGTGTTTTTGCTTTGTAAAGTGCCAGGTCAGCACGTTTTATGAGAGTTTGGGGTGTGTCATTTCTGGATATTTGGGTTACTCCAAAACTGGCAGTAATATGAGGAATTTTGGGATAGTTCATATTTTCTATTGATTTTCGCAGCATTTCAGCTTTTTTATGTGTATTTTCTATAGAGGTATGACGTAAAATAATGAGAAACTCTTCTCCTCCCCACCGTCCGAAAATATCTTCCTCTCGAATATTTTTTCTGATCATGTAAGCAACTTTTTTAAGAACTTCATCTCCAATGATGTGTCCAAACTGATCATTGACTTTTTTAAAATGATCAATATCAAACATAATGATGCCGACTTCTTCTTTGCGTCTGCTAGAATAACCACAGATTTTTTCCAGAACTTCATCTATTTTTTGACGGTTGTAGATATCTGTAAGCCTGTCATGCTGTGCTTTGTATTGTAAAATTTTTTGCTGAATTATCATATCGGTGATATCGTTCAAGGTGATGATTGAACTGCCATTACTGCCATATTTGTTGATATTGATATGGAAAGCTTTTGCTTCCATATCTGTTCCAACCATGGTAATGACTTTTTTTTGCGGAGGTAAACTTTCCAGATATTCTATCCAATCTTGACCTTTTGGAAGTTTGCCCATATGAAAATAGTCTTTGTGTTCTAGGAAAAAGTTACAAATACATTGATGACGTTTTAAGAACTGTTCAGAATGGTTATACCCAAAAAATTCAAGTACTTTCGCATTGACATCAATAATTTTACTACCATCCGTAATAACGATCATATTATCCTGTGAATTGATAATTGTTTTGAGTCTCTTGTTGGCTATTTCCAGAGCAATATTTTGTTCTTTGATTTTTTTATGAAAGTTTTTACCTCTTATATATCGTAAAAATAACAATAATATGATTACACTGAGACCTGCAAAATGTATCCATAAAGTATTTTGGATTTGTGCTAGATGTTTTCCATCAGTGAGTATAATTAAATATGCATCAGTTTTCTTTGTAATAGGATTTTGGATAGGGATAAATGTTTCTATATAGTTTTTAGAAGCGATTGTGCTATATAGTGAAAAACTTTTTGTATTCTCATTTGTGTAATGTTTTCTGAATCTTGAATCAGGAGGCAGTAAGATTTTTTTATTTTGAAAATATTTATCTATAACAAATGCATCGTCTATTGTACTTGTAATATAGTTTTCATGATTTTTTATTATTGTATCTTTTGCAATAATGAAATAAGTATCCAGGAATTTTCCTGTAAGAAATTCAGAAAGCGTATAGGCTGAAAAAGAGAGTTCTACACTTCCAAGGTATTGATTATCATCGCTGTATATAGGAAAAACAAAACGATATCCATTACTGGATATACCTTTTTCAAAAGCACTTATTTTTTGATGTGTTTTGTTGGTATATACAACTGTATGTCGAAAATTTGTTAAATCATCGCCATATTTTTGAGGAGTATTTAATCGTAAAAAACTATGATTATCAGGAAGATGAAAATGTATTTGGTTAAATCCAAATTTTTGCAGTTTATAAAATTTGTTTTCTAAAAGGGTATAAAGAGCTGTTCTGTAGTTATTTTTGTTTTCTGTTGAGCTTTTTTGTATTTTTTTCAAAATTGCTTTTATCTCAGGAGTATTGATAGTTGTTTCAAATACAATTTGTGCTTTGTCCTCAAATGCGTTTAAAACTACATGATATTCGGCTTCTAACGTATCAGTGGTATCGTTAAGATACTCTTTTACATGTGTTTGCATATTGATGTATAAAATTGAATATAGAAATAACTCTATAACAAGAAAGAGGAACAAGGCTTTTTGGTATGTTTTTAAATGCTGTATAAATTTCATAATATAGATATCGGCATTTTTGAAAATAAATAAAAATAAATAGAAGATTTTTCTGTAAAAATATAATATTAAATATATTAGAATAGGGTTATGCAATTTTCTAAAACAACAATCACGAATTTAGTTTCCATAGGTATTATAGGTATTTCATTTATAGCAGGAGAATCGATAAAAGAGCCTTTATTATACACAGGGCTTTTTGCTCTTTCGGGTGCTGTAACCAATGAACTTGCAATTCATATGCTTTTTGAAAAAGTTCCATTTTTATATGGATCGGGAATAATTGAATTAAAGTTTGAATCTTTTAAACAAGCAATTAAAAAAATGATGATGCAGCAATTTTTTACAAAAGAACAGATTAATGATTTTTTTGCGAAAGAAGAACGAAAGATAGATCTTGGCTCCTTGGTACAGACAGCAGATTTTTCTCCTGCTTTTGATGCGCTATCGAAAACTGTGATGGAATCTCAGTTTGGAGGGATGATCAATATGATTGGAGGAGAAGCAGCACTTGAAAAGTTAAGAGAACCTTTTGTAGAAAAATTGCAGAGTGCTGTTACAAAGATTGTAAGTTCTGAAACTTTTAAAGCACAACTCGAACACCATATACAGCACTCTTCGTTAAGTGATGATTTAATAGGTTCTATAGAAAAGATTGTTGAGAATAGATTAAATCAGCTTACACCAAAAATGGTAAAAGAGATGATGAAGGATCTTATGAAAGAGCATCTTGGATGGCTTGTAATCTGGGGTGGTGTTTTTGGGGGATTGATAGGACTAATCTCTTCTTTTTTGATTTAGGAAGAGGCTTTAAAGTCCTGCTTCCTTCATTTGTTCAGATTGATAATGTGCAATAAGAGGATCGATAATTTCATCAAATAGACCACCTTCCATGATTGCATCAAGACGGTAAAGAGTTAAATTGATTCTATGGTCAGAGATACGATTTTGCGGATAGTTATAGGTTCTGATACGTCCGCTTCTGTCACCGGTACCTACCTGAGATTTACGGTCAGCTCCTTCTTCTTCCTGCTTTTTTTGCATTTCAAGTTCATAAAGTCTCGCTTTAAGAACTTTCATTGCTTTGTCTTTATTCTTGTGCTGCGATTTTTGATCCTGGTTTGTAACAACAATACCTGTTGGAATATGTGTGATACGTACGGCACTGTCTGTTGTATTTACCGATTGACCACCACAGCCTGACGATCTCATAACATCAATTTTAAGATCATTGGGATCGATTTCTATTTCGACATCATCTACTTCCGGCATTACTGCAACAGTAATAGCTGAGGTATGTACACGTCCCTGAGATTCAGTTGCAGGAACACGTTGTACACGGTGTGTACCGCCTTCATGTTTTAGTCTGCTATAAGCACCTTCACCCTTAATCAAAGCGATAATTTCTTTGTATCCGTCTACTGTACCCTCGCTGGCTGAAACAATTTCAACTTTCCAACCTTTATTTTCTGCATATCGGACATATGCTTTGAATAGATCACCTACAAAGAGTGCTGCTTCGTCACCACCGGTGCCTGCACGCATTTCCAGATAGATGTTTCTGTCGTCATTAGGATCGCGTGGCAGCATTAGAACTTTAATCTCTTCTTCGATTTCCGTTTTGCGGGGTTCTAGTTCTTTGAGTTCTTCTTTTGCCAGATCTCCAAGTTCTTTATCTTCCAGCATCTCTTTATTGTCTTCGATATCTTGACAAACCTGGAAATACTCTTCGGCTTTTTCTTTAATAGGTTCGAGATTTTTTTGTTCGCGCGAAAGATCTGTCATCTTCTTTATGTCCGAAACAATTTCCGGAGAGGAAAGAAGATCACTTATCTCATTATAACGATCAAGGAAAGGTTGAAGTTTTTCTTTTAGCATATATTATATTTGATTTGGAAGAGGGCAAAGCGCGGGTTACGCTGCTTTGCTCATTGCGTTGACTAATTTTGCAAGTCTGCTTACTTTTCTGGCAGCAGTGTTTTTCTTTAAAACACCTTTACTTACATATTTATGGAAGTTTTGGTTTGCAGACTTAAGCGCTTCAGTTGCTTTTTCAACATCGCCGCTTGCTACAGCTTCTCTTACAGCTCTTGTAATATTTTTGATTCTTGTTTTATAGAATCTGTTTCTCTCTGTTCTTTTGATAGTTTGTCTGGCTCTTTTTAATGCTGACTTATGGTTTGCCATGAGTTTTGCCCTTTATATAATTTTTTAGTGAGCGATTATATTGAAAAGAATCTAAAATAATGCTTAATTTAAGGTAGAAATTAGTAATTAATGAGCAAAAATAAAACTAAAAGAGAATAGTTAATATAATATAACAGCATGTCGATATAGTATGTATGTGAATTTATTTAAAGATATTTAACTATAAAGGTAGGAAAATTAGATGAAGCTTTTTGGAACCGATGGTGTTCGTGGTATGGCAGGAGAAAAAATTTCGGCAATGCTTGCAATGCGTTTAGCAATGGCTGCAGGGATTTATTTTAGAAAACACTCCATTACCAATAAAATTTTAGTAGGTAAAGATACAAGAAAAAGCGGTTATATGATTGAAAATGCAATTATTTCAGGGTTGACTGCTGTAGGGTATGATGTAAGACAAATAGGTCCTATGCCAACGCCTGCGATTGCATTTTTAACAGAAGATTTAAGATGTGATGCTGGTATCATGATATCTGCAAGTCATAACTCATATGAAGATAACGGAATTAAATTTTTTGATAAGCGCGGGAATAAACTGAATGAAAAGATAGAAAAGCAAATTGAAAAAATCTATTTCGATGATGAAATGATTAACAGATATCAGGCTACGCATATGGATATTGGTCAAACCAAAAGAATTGAAGACGTAATCGGTAGATATATTGTGCATATTAAAAATTCATTTCCTCGCTCTATGACATTACATAGTGTACGCGTTGTACTTGATGTGGCAAATGGTGCAGCATACAAAGTAGCCCCTACTGTTTTTAAAGAGCTGGGAGCAGATGTCTTTGTACTGAATAATGAACCAGATGGGAAAAATATCAATGAGGGATGCGGGGCTTTACATCCGGAAAGACTCAGTGAGGAAGTAAAGAGATTGAGAGCAGATATTGGCTTTGCTTTTGATGGTGATGCGGATCGGATAGTTGTAGTGGATGAAAAGGGAGAAATTGTTGATGGCGATAAGCTTTTGGCTGTATTGGCAAACCATCTGAAAGAGCAAGGGAATTTGGCCAATAACGGTGTGGCTGCTACTGTTATGAGTAATCAGGCACTTGAGGATTATCTTAATCAGCAGGGAGTTGCCCTTTACAGATGTAATGTAGGTGATAAATATGTTTTGGAAACTATGCAGACAGAGGGATTAAATTTTGGTGGCGAGCAGAGTGGACATATTATATTGAGTGATTTTGCAAAAACAGGAGATGCACTGGCAGCAGCATTACAAGTTTCTGCGTATATTTTAACAAAAAAGAAAAAAGCAAGTCAGTTGCTTAACCCTTTTGATCTTTATCCTCAGTTGTTACGCAACATAAAGATTAAAAAGAAGATTCCACTTCATGAAATTAAAGGTTATGATGAATTGATCGCAAAGCTTGAGGCAGAAAATATTCGCCCATTAATCCGTTATTCTGGTACAGAAAATTTATTACGTGTTTTGCTTGAAGGTAAAGAATGCGCTCTTGTTGAAGAACGTATGAAAGAGGTATTGGATTTTTTTGCTAAGGCACTCAATGGATAAATTTTTCTTCAAGTTTTTTGGAGCTTTTATTTTTGTCTTTATTGTAGACCAGGTAATTAAATCATTTTTTTTGAATGGATATGACTGGAACAGCGAATGCATTTCTCTAAATTTTACGCTCAATAAAGGTGTAGCATTTTCCATGTTTGCCTTTTTGGGTGAATATCTGAAATTTATTCAGGTTGTGTTAATTGGGAGTGTTCTGGGATATATCTTTTGGAAAAGAAAAGAGTTCACAGAGTATGCTATGGCACTTGGACTTTTGATGGGAGGCGGTATTAGCAACTTATTGGATCGTTTTCTTCATGGTGGCGTAGTAGATTATGTGTATTGGCATTGTGGTTTTGATTTTGCAATTTTCAACTTTGCAGATGTTATGATTGATTTAGGTGTTTTACTGATTTTGATTATTAGCTTTAGAAATGACAGAAAAGTGAAAATAGAAGCATAGTCTCTATATTTTATTTTATTTTATGAAAATATGTGTATAATTCTGCACATTTTTTATAAAATACTTATGAAATACTTCTTTTTCTAAGAAAACATGAAAAATGTTTTCGATAACATATCTTCTTTTGTGGTCGCGTAGCTCAGTTGGTAGAGCACCACCTTGACATGGTGGTGGTCGTTGGTTCAAGTCCAATCGTGGCCACCATTTTTTAATCCCTGATAATAGAAATATTTTGTTGATGTTTTCATAACTGAGAGGCAGTTTATTGTTTCAAATGAAATTATGAACAAACTATTTTAGTAAATTTATATTTTGCGAGGAATTTTTGGAAGAGATTATCATTGGCATCAAAAAAGATGGAAAGATCTACGATACACAAACTGCTGCTCTGGACGGAATTGAAGGGGAACCAATTTTCTATGATAATTCACCTGAAGCATTGGAAATCATCAGACACTCTACAGCCCATCTGATGGCACAGGCAATTAAAGCGCTCTATCCTGAAGCAAAGTTTTTTGTTGGTCCTGTAGTTGAAGATGGCTTTTATTATGATTTTAGAACCAGTGAGCCTGTTACGGATACAGATTTGAAAAAAATCGAAAAAAAGATGAAAGAACTTATTAAGAAAAAGTATCCGATTGAAAAACATAGTTATAGCCGAGATGAGATTAATGAAAAATTTGGCGATGATGATTTAAAACAAGAAGTATTAAAACGTATTGAAGATGATACGTTAACAACTTATACACAGGGTGATTTTGAAGATCTTTGCCGTGGACCTCATGTACCAAATACAAAATTTTTACACAACTTTAAGTTGACGCGTGTTGCTGGTGCTTATCTTGGAGGAGATAGTGACAAAGAGATGCTTACACGTATCTATGGAACCGCTTTTGCCGATAAAGAGAGCTTGAATGAGTATTTGAAATTTATTGAAGAAGCGAAGAAAAGAGATCACAGGAAACTAGGTAAAGAGCTAAAGCTTTTTACATTTGATGAAAGTATTGGAGCAGGGCTTCCTCTGTGGTTGCCTGCTGGAGCAAGATTAAGAAGCAGACTGGAAACGTTACTTTATACTGCCCATAGAAAACGAGGTTATGAACCTGTGCGAGGACCTGAATTGTTAAAAAGCGAAGCCTGGAAGGTTAGTGGGCATTACGATAATTATGGTGAAAATATGTATTTTACTCAAATCAACGAGGGAGATGAAGAGCATCCGAAGATTGTTGAGTATGGTATTAAACCGATGAACTGTGTTGGACATATTAAAATATATCAGAGTGAATTACGTTCTTATCGGGATTTGCCATTAAAGTTTTTTGAATATGGTGTGGTACATCGTCATGAAATGAGTGGTGCTCTTCATGGACTTTTCAGAGTTAGAGAATTTACACAGGATGATGCGCATATTTATTGTACTCCTGATCAAATCCGTGATAATGTTATAGAAGTTTTAGGATTTGTCGATGATATTATGAAATCATTTGGATTTGAGTATGAGTTAGAGGTTTCCACAAAGCCTGAAAAAGCGATTGGTGAAGATGCCATTTGGGAAACAGCTACTCAGGGACTGAAAGATGCACTTGATGCAAATGGAATCGATTATGGAATTGATGAAGGCGGCGGAGCTTTTTATGGTCCAAAAATTGATATTAAAATAAAAGATTCACTTAAGCGTAAGTGGCAATGTGGTACAATTCAGGTAGACTTTAATCTTCCGGAAAGATTTGAGTTGGAATATACTGATGAAAACAATATGAAAGCACGTCCTGTAATGTTGCATCGTGCTATATTGGGTTCATTTGAGCGATTCATTGGGATTTTGACTGAACATGTGGCAGGCGAGTTTCCATTTTTTATTGCACCGACACAGATTGTGATAGTGCCAATAGCGGAAACACATTTGCAATATGCCAGAGTTCTTCAGTCTGAAATGGTAGCAATGGGTATAGATGTTGAGATATCTGCAAGAAATGAGAGTCTCAACAAACGGATTCGCAATGCAGAAAAGCAAAAAGTTCCAATGATCTTGGTGTTAGGTGATGAGGAAGTAAAAAATCAAAGTGTTGCAGTTCGAGACAGAAGAAGTCGGGAACAATACACACTTGACAAAGAAGCATTTTATGCGTTAGTAAAGGAGAAAATGGATGAGGTACACTTTTGAATAGAGGTAGAGGTAAGAAAAAAGACGAAACAAAATTAAATGAGGATATTCGTATCCCTGAAGTTCGATGTATGGGTGATGATGGTACTCAGTATGGAATTATATCATCTGAGGAAGCACTTAATATTGCACGGGAACAAGGATTAGATTTAGTTTTGATCGCACCAACCGCCAAGCCGCCGGTTGTAAAAATAATGGATTATGGTAAATTTAAATACCAGGAAGAGAAAAAGAAGAAAGAAGCAAAGAAAAAACAGAAAAGAATTGAAGTCAAAGAGATTAAACTTTCTGTAAAAATTGCTGA
>CAZYZD010000073.1:0-10998 GCA_964651755.1 uncultured Sulfurospirillum sp.
TCTGGTTTTAACAACCAACAGCCACTTTCTGCATCGATACATTATATAACAAATAGATAAATTAATCTTTTTGAATAAAAGAAAAACTCTCTAGGCAAACTTCCGACAAGGACTGATCTAAATCAGCGTCCGAGCACCACCGTTGTATCAAAATCAAGCGCTTTGAGGGTAAGTCTGTTTTCCGTAATTTTCATCACTTCAAAACTGTTTTCAAAAAGTGTCAGTACTGCATTGTCTGCATACTCTGACTCTATACAAGTTGCCAATTCTATGGCAGGAGCAACAGAGATTTTTGAAAAAGAGATCTCTTTACCAATGATTTTGTAATTTGCACTTACTTTTTGACAGTCGGCATAGGCAACAACACTCTTTTTCGTAAACTGCATATCGATACTATAAGCATGCTGAACAGAAGGCAAATTGCTGCTTTCATAAAAAGCAGAGATATCTACTTTAATACTTTTCCAATTTTCCTCCATAAGAAAGGCATGGATATCGGTATTTTCTACACTCAATGTTGTCAAATTATCTGTTTTGTCACCATCAGTGGATTTGATTGTGATATCATTTGAAGAGGAAGAGGTGGTTGTGTTACATCCCTGAAACAATGCTGTTATGATAAATAGACCGAGAAAAAGTTTAAAATTGCTCATTTAAAACAACCTTTTTATTTTATATCGGCTAAATAGAAATAGTTTTAATAGCCTGCTTTAATTGCAATCCTCAAAAAATCATGTTACACTCAATACAAGACTATTTACAGGAGTTTATCATGAGATATATCCTACTCATGCTGTTACTGCTTTTTTTCACTGCCTGTACACCGAAATATAAAACTCTTTACAGCTATAAAGAACCTAAAACACCGCAAACACAAATGTGTGTCAAAAGTTGTAAAGAGAAACTTGCAACCTGCAGAGCTTTGTGCAAATCAAACTTTGAAATCTGCACAAAAGAGGCTGAAAAGATTGGCAAGCGCAACTACGAAAAGAAACTGCAAAACTATTATAAAGCACTTGAAGAGTATACAAGAAGAGTTGAGATGTACAATCTTGAAAGAGAGCTTTTCTGGTATGACGACTTTTACTACTATCGTCGGGGATATGGCTTTTATAGCCCTTTCGGTGCCCGCCTGATACTGGGACCTTCTCCTTCCTATTCGATTCCCAGACCGGTCAAACCGACACTTCAGCAGGAGATCATGAATGCCCAGCTAAAACACTGCAGGATAGATTGTAAATGTCTCTCTGCATATGATGACTGTTTTAAATCCTGCGGCGGTGAAGTTATCGAAAAAAAGATTTGCATAGAAAACTGTCCTAAATGAATCAAAAAACAGTTCTTGTTACAGGGTGTTCAAGCGGTATAGGCTACCACTGTGCAAAAAGATTGAAAGAAGATAGTTACAGGGTTTTTGCAACAGCCAGAAAAGAGGATGATGTCCAAAGTCTCCTGGAGGAAGGATTTGAATCTTTCAAACTTGATCTGAACAATTCAGACTCTATTCATAAAGCAGTCGAGGAAGTCAGAAAAAGAACAAACGGAAAACTCTATGCCCTCTTCAACAACGGTGCCTACGGACAACCCGGTGCAGTAGAAGATCTCAGCCGCAATGTTTTAAAAGAGCAGTTTGAAACCAACCTCTTCGGCACACATGAGCTAACCACTCTGATACTGCCGATGATGAGGAAACAGGGCTACGGACGTATCATCCAAAACAGCTCTGTACTGGGATTTATCTCACTTCGTTTTCGGGGTGCCTACAATGCCAGCAAATATGCGCTTGAAGGCTTAAGCGACACCATGCGACTGGAGCTGATGGGAACTGATATTCACATCAGTTTGATCGAACCAGGTCCTGTCAGAAGCGACTTTCGCAAAAATGCCTTGCAAAAATTTCTGGAAAATATTGACCGTGAACACTCCTCGTACAAAGAGGATTATATCCAGAAACTCCACTCCCTGAAAAGTGATAAAGACGCTCCTTTTACATTAAGTGAAGAGTCTGTATACAAAGCTCTCAAAGATGCACTGGAGTCAAAAAGACCAAGAGCCAGATACCGTGTAACAAAACCCACAACTTTTTTCTGGTATGCCAAACGTCTCTTATCTACCCGTTTACTCGACAAAATTCTGCGAAAAGTAGAATAACTTACATATCATAGATACCCCATCCATGCATTTTCTGCGCGCTTAAAACTTTATAATTTTCAAACATATCTTCAATAGGATTAATGGCTACAAAGTTCCCTTTTTCCAAAAGTGCTTCCAGTTTGGTAAAACTCTCTTTCTCTTTTGGTACAAAAAAGAGTATTTTTGCAGCATTTTTGGCTATAGCATAAATCTTTTTCAAAAACAACTCCGGGTTTTCCAGTTTTTCAGGATCAACTTCTATGTAGATATAGTCATATAGTTTAGAGTGCTGATTATACCGCTGTTGCTTATATGTAATTTTTCTTGCTTTTCCCAAGCCTTGCGCATGTGCTTTTGTTATAAAATCTTCACTGGCAGAAACAAGATGATAGATATACTCTTTCTCTTTGCAAAACTGATCCAGCATTTTACAAAACTCTGTTCCCTCATCCGTCATATGAAACAGTGTCACTCCCGGATATTGCGGTATTATGGAGAGCAACTTTTCAAACTCTTCTTGTTTAATATTTTGCATTTTTTTCCTTATATTTACAAATTATGTTATGATTATAACAAATGTTTTAAGGAGATTCTTACATGAGGTATAAAATACTTTTATCTTTAGTCACGATCGTTTCATTTTCACAAGCTATGGAATTTCGCGTCAGCTCCGGTACTTTTAACTGGGAAATGAGCATGCCGTTTATGAGTTGTAACTTTGATCTCGATACAAATATCTACTCAATTACAGAACAACATAATAACTTCAGTGATTCAAAAATCTATTATTTTTACAATGCAGATATTTATCAATCTGATTATATGGATAAGATAACAACATTTATTACAAGACCATTAACACATGACTTTCCAGTATTTGGTTCTTTTAATGATGCCGTTGCAAAATATACTTCCATTCCTGTACCTGCAGATTATAAAATCAGAGGATTTGATCTGAATCTTGGTATAGGCTATGATGTTTTAAAAAACAACAAAGGTATTATAGGTATAGGGATAAATACAGGAATTTCTATTCCTGTTATGAAGATGAAAAACATGAAGCAAAGTGCAGAAGTTACATATAGAATGTTAGAAAAAACAGAAACAAGTATTACCACCTATAAACTTGGTCCAATCATACACCTAAATTATGAAATGGCACCAAAACTACTGATATATGGCAGCTTTTCAACAGGCATACAAACAGGAACAATCGAAAATGACTGGATAAAATCTTCCTTCGATGTAGATGGCAGTTATACAACTCTGGATCTGGGGTTACGTTTTACACCATGGAGCAGCACGAAAGATTTGGGCTGGATCCGTCTCGATCCGAAGCTCTTTTTTACAATAGGTTACAGTTACAAAAAATGGGATATGGATGAAGCAAAGATAAATACTTTCAATATTGCAGAGTTTAGTTCAGGTGGCATGGTTAAAAGTAGTTTTGATACAAACTATCTCTATGTTGGCGCAGGATATGATTTCTAAAACCCACAAATATTTCAGTAAAAAAAAAGTATAATCATCTACTTTATCAAGGGAGTGCCAACGAATGATAGAACGAAAAAAAATCTACAATCCAAACTCAGAAGAGCATGTTAATGACAGAAAAATTTTTGGTGGTAATCCAACCGGGATTTTTGAATTAAATGACATTAAATACCAGTGGGCTTACAATCTGTGGGATTTAATGCTGAACAATACATGGTTTCCCAAAGAAGTCGATATGACGGGAGATGTAAGAGACTATAAACAACTCACAGAATCTGAAAAAAACGCATATGACAAAGCACTTTCCCAGCTTATTTTTATGGATTCACTACAGACAAATAACCTGATTGATAATGTCAACCCTTATATCACATCACCGGAAATAAACCTCATTTTGGTGCGACAGGCATTTGAAGAAGCACTGCACTCACAAAGTTATGCAGTCATGGTCGACAGTATCTCTCAAAACAGTGATGAGATTTACGATATGTGGCGACAAGATGCACAACTTAAACATAAAAATGACAACATTGCAAAGGTTTATGAAGAACTTGCCGCCAATCCATCCGATGAACAGATCGTCAAAGCGATGTTCGCCAATCAAATTCTGGAAGGCATCTATTTTTACAGTGGGTTTACATTTTTTTATACGCTTGCCAGAAGCGGTAAAATGCTTGGTTCTGCGCAAATGATTCGTTTTATTCAAAGAGATGAAATTACACACCTTTTGATTTTCCAAAATATGATCAATGCTACAAAAAGAGAACGTCCTGAACTTTTCACTCCTGAACTTATTGATGATGTATACGATATGTTCGAGAAAGCGGTTGATCTGGAAATCGGCTGGGGGCAGTATATTACAGAAGGTCAGATTCTAGGACTTACAAATGATATTATCGAAAACTATATCAAATATCTTGCAGATCAGAGACTACATGCTGTAGGGTTGAAAAAACTCTATAACGCAGAACATCCAATCAAATGGGTAGATAATTTTTCCAAATTTAATGATCAAAAAACAAATTTCTTTGAAGGAAATGTCACCAACTACTCCAAAGGAAGCCTGAACTTTGACGACTTCTAAAAAAGAACTCGTCGCCCTTCAGTTCCCTTTTTACGAAGAGAACTATGCCCAAAATCTGGATACACTGCTTGCTCTGATAAAACAAGCACCTGAAGACTCAGTTGTAGTTGCACCTGAACTTTCTCTGACAAATTTCAGCTTTGACAAAATGGAAGAGGCAGCACATTTTGGTCAACAGGCAAAACCTGAAATTATGAAATTATCAAAAAACAGAGTTATTGCATTTACTATGACCGAAAAAATCGGAAATCATTTTTACAATTCTGCAAAAATCTTTTCTCAGGGAAAAGAGATTCATTCTCAACCAAAAGTAAAATTATTTGCATTTGGAGATGAGGATAAATATTTTACAGCAGGAGATAGCAAAAAAATCCAAATAGTTGAGATAAACGGGCTTCGCTACGCTATTTTAATCTGCTTTGAGATAAGATTTATCGAATTTTGGCTTCAAATACAGGGAGCTGATATTATCATGATACCCGCACTTTGGGGAAAACTACGAAAATCCCAGCTGGAAGCTATCACCAGATCAATGGCAATACTCAATCAAGCATTTGTCATCCTTGCAGATAGTGCCAATGACGATATGGCAAAAAGCTCAGGTATTATTACACCATTTGGAGAAGAGTATCGTGATGATACAAGCAAATATATTTCCCATCTTGCCGATTTAAAAGAGATTAAAAAAATGCGAAGATATATGGACATAGGACTTACATGATCAGAAGGCACTTTCAAAACGGTACTATCGATATGCACAAATGTGAAGAACTAGCAAGAGAGATCAATGCAGTTTTTCCACTATCCCCCGAAGTTAAACAAGCCATTGCACAAACCCAACGTGAGATTTTTGTACCAACAGGTTTTAAGCACCACGCATACAAACTTGATGCACTTCCCCTCTCTGCAAACCAGTGGATCAGTTCTCCTTTAACAGTCGCAAAGATGACAGAAGCCCTCTCTCCAAAAGGGGCAGACTCCGTTTTGGAAATCGGTTGCGGAAGCGGCTATCAGGCAGCTATACTCAGTAAACTCTTTCGTCGTGTTTTCACAATAGAAAGAATTGAGAAACTTTTGATTGAGGCAAAAGAACGATTTGACAAACTAGCTATAAAAAATATCAATACCCGTTTTGATGATGGTAATCGAGGTTGGCGAACATACGCACCATATGACCGTATTCTTTTTTCTGCATCAGCAAAAGAGCCTCCGATTCATCTTTTTGATCAACTGGCAGATGGAGGCATTCTGGTTGCTCCTATTGAAGAAAATGGTAAACAGGTAATAACACGGTTTGTCAAAAATGGCAATAAAATCAAAGTACAAAAACTGGAATCTTGCCTTTTTGTTCCTGTAAAAAGCGGTGTAGAACGTTAAAACTATATTTTTTTAATTTTATACCGATATTTCATGATATAGAATACAGGATGTATCATGAAACAAAAAATTTCTCTTATATTTATCACCTTTTGGATATACATTGTTCCTTTACAGGCAGAAAATTTATTACGCAACAGTGACTTTGAATCCGGTAAAAATTATTGGGTTATTGAACAAGGATCTCAGGAAACACTAACTAACGATAGTTTTCACGGTCAGAAAGCCTTGTGCTATCAAACAGGTGGCATAGATCAGGATATAGCAGACTCTGTTGCTATTGTACCTGGGGAAAAATACATTCTTTCCGGTTACTATAAAACAACTGGTTCTGTCGAAGGCATATGGCTCGGTCTTGTCTATATGGATGAAAACTGGAACAGTGTAGGAGAGAGTGAACTTTCATTGAATCCAAGAGAAGAGGATTATACACCTTTTTTACATATTACCACTGCACCCGCACATAGTCGGTATCTTACTTTATGGACCTGGTCAGATGCTCCAAATGGCGGAAAAACTTATTTTGATTTTTTTTCACTCCGGAAAGAAACACAAAACAATAACAACCATACTCCTCATATTATACCTGTTGCAGAACAACAAAATAATCTTGGCGATACTATTTCACTTCAAGTTAATGCTCAGGATGAAGATGGGGATATACTCATATATGCACTAAACGGGTTTGACGAAGAAGTTGATATTAACATCAATCCCAAAACAGGATTGATTTCAGGTGTAGCATCCAAACCGGGAAATTATCGAGTGCGTATAGATGTTACTGACAATAATGGAGCTATAGCCCAATACTCTTTCAATTGGATCATAAAAGAACCACAGAGTGACCCCTGTAATCTTTTAAGGAACGGAAACTTTGAAACAAATCTTTACAACTGGGATCTCTATGCACAATATACTCTTGACACAAACGCACATAATGGTGAAAAAGCATTACTATTGAAAAATGGCGGACTAGATCAAACTATCCAGCTTTTAAACCATAAAACCAATACATACCAATTTTATGGTTATTATAAAACAGAAGGAAACATCGAGGGAGCATGGGTAGGAATCATTTTTTATGATGAAAATGGCAAAGAACTCTCCTCGCAGGAGATTTCTCTAAAAAAAGCTACTACATATCAAAAATTTATTCTAAATGCTACTTCACCTGAAAATACACATGCTTTACAAGTATGGATATGGATGGAGTCAAATCAAAAAGGAAAATTGTTCATGGATGATTTGAAAATTAGTCAAGGCAGCTGTTACGATTATGTTGTTCCATCTTCTCTTCCTCCCAAAGGTATTGCCGTATCCAAAAGCCCCCAATTTGTTACCATCGGCTTTGACGACAATACAAAAGCGGAAGGAATAGACTGGGCTATCAATCTTTTTTCGAACAAAAAAAATCCCGACGGTAGCAATGCTAGAGTCAGTTTTTATATGAATACAAAAGGCTTTCATGAATGGATAGATGATGATCCTGCCGAACTTTTAAATGCTGTAAAAAGACTTAAAAATACAGATCATGAAATAGGAAATCACACATATGGTCACCATAGCGATCTTCAAAATGATGATTGGGATACTTTCACACAAACCATCAATGCACTTACCTCAGCGCAGTGGCAAACCAAACTTCAAAAAGCAACAAATGATCTCAAAGAGTATGCATCTGTTCCAAAAAGCGAAATCAGCGGGTTTCGTGCACCATATCTGCTTTACAATCAAAATCTTTTTAATCAACTCAAAAAAGAAGGCTTCCTCTATGACTGTTCTATCGAGGAGGGTGCTGCCGAAAAATTTGACGGAACCAATTTTCGCTGGCCATATCAATTAAATGAAGGCTCTCCAGGACATAACGAAAGCTGGTATGGGAATAGTCAAAATCCAAACTTTGTAAAAATCGGTTCTATCCCGGGATTATGGGAGTTACCTAACCACCTTTTTATGATTCCAAAAGATACAGAATGTAAAGCTTATGGTATCAAAAAAGGACTCTGGAAACGTATTAAGCAGAAGCTCCCCTATCTGGAAGACTATAAAATTACAGGCTTTGACTATAATCTCTGGAACAATGCAGAACTGAACAAAGAGGAAGTCCTCGGTATTTTGAAATATAATCTGGATCTTCGACTAAAAGGGAACCATGCTCCACTGATGTTCGGTGCACATACCCAGTACTACACACAAGCATGGGCAGACGCACACAGCCCAAATGCGAATTATCTGGAAATGCGTGCTGCTATCAGTGAGTTTATAGATTACGCATTATCGAAACCTGAAGTACGTATTGTTCCGGCAAAAGATATTATCAACTGGTGTACAAACCCAGTACCGTTAAATTAAGGAGCTCCTATGAAATATTTTATTCTCTGCTGTACAATAATGATCTTCTTTTCAGGATGTGGCGAAACTTCCCCTAAAAAGATTCCAGATACTCCATCTACCTATAAAGGAAGAAGTATCAACACAAGTGCAAAAACATCTTTTGGATACCTCGCAAATGCCACAGTCAATATATATGAGGTTTCAGAGGGGAACAAGATACTTTTGTTTAGTGAAAAAACCAGCACAGGTAACACATTGGAACAAATAGGAAATTTTAAAGCACATCTTGAAGATCTTCACCCTAAAAAATTCTATCAGTTTGAAATAAAGGGAGGAGAAAACTGGGATGCAGATGATGACGGCATAAAAGATAGCACCCCAACCAAAAACAAGATAACCTATCGTGCATTGTATAAGGGATATAAAATGCATTTAAGCTGGTGGAGTATAAAAAATACACACGCAGGTACTTCAGAGCAATAATCTTTTAATTAAAGAACTCTGAAGCAACACATTGTAAATATGTTACACTATATTAACCTATAACAAGTAGTATTATTTGAAAATTTTATATAAGGTCTTTTCATGAAACTGATCAATGATTTCATCCATAAAGAATCAAGTGCAGGAATCCTGCTCATCGTTGTTACAATTCTTGCACTGATACTGCAAAACAGTTTTCTTTCTGAATTTTACACCAGCTTTTTACATACCCATGTAGAGATCCGTTTCGGGGATCTGCAAATTGCAAAACCTCTGCTGCTGTGGGTAAACGATGGCTTGATGGCTGTCTTTTTCTTTTTGATCGGTCTGGAAGTCAAAAGAGAAGTTCTGGAGGGACATCTCTCTTCTTTAGGGCAAATTGCACTGCCGGGTATTGCAGCCCTGGGCGGGATGGTCGTACCCGCACTCGTTTACATTGCTTTTAATGGAGGGGATTCATTTGCACTTAACGGCTGGGCAATTCCAACTGCAACAGATATCGCTTTTGCACTTGGGATTTTGTCTCTTCTTGGGAAACGTGTTCCTCTCTCTTTGAAAATCTTTTTGATGGCTCTGGCAATCATCGACGATCTTGGTGCGATTATTATCATCGCTCTCTTCTATACCAGTGAACTCTCGACACTTTCCATTGGAGTTGCTTCGGCAGCACTTGCTATACTTTTTATCATGAATCGCATGGGCGTGGCAAAAAAAGCCCCCTATATTCTTGTTGGAATTGTCCTGTGGGTCAGTGTTTTAAAATCCGGTGTCCATGCAACACTTGCAGGTGTAGCTCTGGCATTTATGATTCCTATGATTTCAAAAGATAAAGAAGGCAACAGTTTTTCTATGGCAAAAGAGATGGAACATGATCTGCACTACTGGGTAGCTTTTATGATCCTTCCTCTTTTCGCTTTTGTCAATGCAGGCGTAGATTTAAAAGGTATTTCACTGAATGAGATGACAGGCAGTGTACCTCTGGGTATCATGATGGGACTTTTTATTGGAAAACAAGTCGGTGTATTTGGTTTCTCCTATGTTGCTATCAAAATGGGTCTGGCAAAACTGCCTCAGGAGAGCAACTGGATGCAGCTTTATGGGGTAGCTGTTTTAACAGGTATTGGTTTTACGATGAGTCTTTTTGTAGATTCTTTGGCATTTAACGATACTCAGATTTATCATTTTGCAGACAAACTGGCTATTTTACTTGGATCATTTTTATCGGGAATTGTCGGATACCTGATATTGCGAAGCGCAAAACCGGCATCCAGTTAACAAGATACGAGAAAAATCTCGTATCTGTTTAGCCGACGGTTACATCTTTATTTCGTTTTTTGAAATACTCTTTATCCACACCACAAAGCGGGCATTTTCCCGGTGCTTTTTTGCCGCGGTGTACATGACCGCATACTTCACAGACATACTCTTCCTCTTCATCACTTTCAAAAAAACCTTCATCGATGAGTGCCTGTTTAAGCGCTAAATATTCTGCCTCATGTTCTACTTCCACTTTCCCTATGGCAGTAAAAAGTCTTGCTATCGCTTTCTGATCTTCCTCTTTTGCAATTGCTGCGAAATTCGGATACATCTCTTCATGTTCATATCTTTCACCATCTGCAGCATACTGGAGATTCTTTTTTGTTGTATCTAACTCCACATCGTTGACCAGTTTATTATAGGCTTTGAACTCTGCCATTGCATGGTATTTTTCATTGTCCGCTGCTTCCTGAAAGAAACGGGCGATTCTGTGCAACCCTTCCTCATATGCCATCTCGGCAAAAAATTCATACTTGTTTCTTGCCTGTGATTCACCGGCAAAAGCTTTCATAAGATTGACTGCTGTCAAATTTTCTGTGATACAAACCATCTCTTCACCACAGCATACCAGCGTACCGCCGCCTACATGTTGTACTTCTACTTCATTACCGCATTTATTACATTTATATGTTTCATATTGTCTCATTGTTTTATTCCTTCTATTTTTTATATTTTTGGATTCTTGAAAAAGGGAAAAATCTTCCCCTTTCTTACAGCTTACCTTTTATACTATCGACGAACTCGGTAATATCATCATGTAATGCCTGTAAATCCTC
>CAZYZD010000074.1:0-10920 GCA_964651755.1 uncultured Sulfurospirillum sp.
CACTTTTGGCTTCGCCGATGGCATTGACCACACATCCCATCACTGAGACATCCAGCGGCGCTTTGATATGCCTGGTACGCTCTTCTACCTCAGCCACTGCTTTGACCAGATCAACTTCAATCCGTCCGCAGGTCGGACATGAGATGATATTGAGCCCTTCATGTACAACTCCCGAATCTTTTAAAATCGCTTTGCCCACTTCGATCTCTTTTTCAAGCTCTCCTGTAATGGAAACACGCATCGTATCGCCGATCCCTTCCAGCAGAAGCGTACCGAGTGCGATCGAAGATTTAACCGTTGCATGAAAAAAGGTACCAGCTTCCGTTACCCCAAGATGAAACGGATAGGGAACTTTGGGACGCAAATCCCGGTAAGCTTGAACGGTACGTTGTACGTCACTGGCTTTGAGAGAGATTTTGATATCGGTAAAACCGAAATCTTCCAGAAGCTTGATATTATAAAGCGCAGAAGCAACCATCCCTTCGGGCGTTTGTCCATACTTATTTTCAAACTGCTCTTCCAGACTTCCGCTGTTTACACCGATGCGGATGGGGATATTGCGCTCTTTGCAGGCATCTACAACCGCTTTGATACGCTCTTTGGAGCCGATATTGCCCGGATTGATACGGATACAATCCACCGACTCTGCTGCAATCAACGCCAATCTGTAATTGAAGTGTATATCCGCCACAATCGGTAATGAACTCTGTGCTTTGATCTCTTTTAACGCATTTGCCGCGGCTTCATCGGGAACTGCCAGACGCACGATATCACATCCCGCAAAATGGAGCCTTTTGATCTGTTCAAGCGTACTTTCAATATCTTCTGTTTTAGTGAAAGTCATCGACTGTACTGAGATTGGAGCGTCACCGCCTACTGCCACATCGCCTACATATATTTTTTTGGTTGGGTATCTGTTTATCATGACGTGATTATATCCTAACTAGTTAAATTCAGCCAAATATATTAACTTAATCAACTACTCTTTTTACACATAACTTACAGAAAAAACTATTTTTGCCGATATATAAATCTAAAGTTTTTGTTTCTGAGGGGCTGACTGATATGGTAAGAAAATCTATATCTATTTTTATAATGGCAATTTTTTTATGTACCAATACACTTTTTGCCTATGATAAAATACCGTTATATTTTGTAGAACTTGGTGCATATAAAGATTATCAATCGGCAAGAAAAGCATCGCTTGCTACAGATTTTCCAACAAAAATTGTCTATTTAGAACAATATTACACGCTTCTTAGCAATCCTTCATCCTCAATACAAGAAGCAAAAACAAAACTTCAAAAAATCCAAAAAAAATTTTATAATGCCAGAATCATTAAACTCAATAAAAAAAGTGCACAAAAACTTCAAATTATAAAAGGTGATTCTTCTCTTTTTAAACAGGCATATAAAAACTATCAACATAAAAAATATGAAGATGCACTGGCACTTTTTGACCGTATTTTGATTCTTGATCCGGAAGATTATGAAGCGAAATTTTACTATGCACTGACACTTTCCAAACTGGGATTTCTGGATGAAAGTCTAAAAACCTTTGCTCAGTTACAAAAAGCTTCCATCCCACAAAGTCTGCAACAACGTATACAACCCTATCTGTGTGCTATCTCCAAAAAAAGAGATAAACACTTTTTCCATTTTACGCTGACCTATGGTGCAGGATATAATGACAACATCAACCTCACTACCGACAAAAAATTTACCGATTATGGTCCATACCGTCTGCAAAACGATACCAACAAAACCAAAAGCAGTTATGCCATAGCAGCATTTGAACTCTCTCATCGTTACAAAGGGCTTGATTATGAACTTTTTAACAAACTCTACAGCTACAACGAACTGCTGCACAGCGCAAAAGGAGACGACCTCAACTATATCGATATCAGCTCTACATTTATGAAGAAGTGGCGCTATTTTACTTTATTGCTCCCTGTAGGCTACAACAGTGTCTACCTTGATTCTTCACCAGTAGGATATAATTATTACACTCACCCAACTCTCATCCATAAAACAACAACCAAAATCGATACCACTTTACAGATAAATATTACAGACAATCACACCAAATATGCACCTAAAAGAGATTACCGTATACTTGGAGGAGGTATGGGAATCCGTTATCATGACAATAAGGTGACTTCATTTGCAAACCTTTCCTATGATCACTATGCCAAAAAAGAGAGTGGCAGATACGATATCAGTAAAAATGTTACAGAGAGTGTCATTCAGGCAGAGTATCAATTTTATCAAAAATTATACATCGGGGCAAACCTGACTTACAGCTATCACTACTACACCGATCTGGATCCGGTGATGGGATATAAAAGAGAAGACAAACGCACCATTTACAGCCTCTGGCTTGCCAAAGAACTGGATAAAAATACACTTGTTAAAACAAAATACCAACATACCTTCAACGACTCAAACGTCAATCTCTATAGTTACCATAAAAACAACTATACACTGGAATATAAACATATCTTTTAAAGGAACAAAGATGAAACAGATACTTATACTTTTACTCATCTCTGCGGCAAACATATTTGCCAGCATTGGAGAGATTACTGCTGTTCATGGAAAAGCAGAACTTCACAGGGGTTCCGAAACAAAGCAGATAGTCACCGGGACAAAACTCGAAAAACATGATATCATCCATACTGGGAAAAACAGTAAACTACAAATCGTATTCAATGACAAGACAGTCATTTCACTGGGACAAAAGAGTGATTTTCGTGTCGATGAGTATATTTTTGAAGCAAAAAAGGTAGAAGCAAAATTTTCCGTCACTAAAGGATTTTTCAAATCTATCACCGGCAAGATCGGGAAAATAGCACCCAGCCATTTTAAAGTCAAAACTGCCAATGCCACTATCGGTGTCCGCGGCACCACAATTATCGGTGAAGTTTCACCTCAACTTGACATTATCGCCTGTACTTACGGACAAATCGTCGTAACTACACCACAAGGCTCTGTTATAGTCAATCAAGGAGAACGTACCGTTGTCATCAAAGATAAATCGCCAAGAGCTGCACAAAAAGTAAACCCTGTAGTTATTAAAAAACTGGATGAACAAAGCGATACTTCCCAAAATCCGACACCATTGCCTGCTGCAAAACAGACAACAACACGAACCGCAACACCTGTAGTCGATACAGAACCGACACAGAGCGAAGAAGTTATACAAAAAAAGCAGACCGTAAACGAAGAGGAACCAGAAGATGAAAAAGAAACATCTCAGGATGAAAACAACGCTCCACTTCCTGAAGAACCGGGCACACTCGATAACCTGAGGGAGATTGTAGGTACCCAGAGACCACTTTACAAAGGGACAATCACTGAAGGCGCCACAACCTACGGTACTATCAAACAAAATGCACAAAATGATGTCAGCCTCCAGTTTGATCTGGGAGCAGGTACAGTAGATGGAAATTTGAAATTTGAAGACAGACTTCAGCGTTATGATATTCAGGTAGGTGGTCGTATCAGAAGTGATGCGACGTTTGATTTCAACTCCCAAAACGGTTACAGCGGCGGTGGATACGGCAAATTAAGTGGAGAGAAACTGCAAAATGCCAACGGAGGATTTGATTTTAATGAAAATGATTTGCAATCAGATATGCTAATCAACCACATTGAAGGTAAATTCGAAACAACAAGACAATAAACTCTTTTTTATCACACACCAATATCAGAAAGGGTACTTTAAATAAAGTACCCCGCAAAAATCGATAAAAGATATTAAAATTCACCTCTTTATTAATAGATTTTTACAAAAAATTATGATAAACTATTGCAGATAGGAAGATTGGGCAAAAGGTGATTTACACAGTTTTATTGACTGTCTCTCTCATAATAAACTAAAAGTATATATTTTTAGCAGCAGAAAACCAGTTCAAATGGTTAATTTATAATGAAGGATACACTCTCATGAAAAGGAATATATGGGATATAACATTCTCCGCTATCCTGATTGTCAATCTGTTTGTTATGCTGCTGATAAGTATTCCATTCGAAGATGCAATGGAAAAAGAGAGCTAATATAAAACTTCACTTTATCCAATCAGACGCTTTCCCTCAACCTATAAACGGTAGACAAATCTCAGTGTCAGATTCCCGACAGTGACATTCTCATTATTCAGTGGTAATTCATTCGCTTTTAAATAGTTGTACTGCAACTGTATGGTATAACGCTTAAAAACTTTACCAATCCCCACCATATAACTCTTTGTAAACTCCATTGCATGATGCTGTACGGCAAATCCGTTTTGCATAACGGCAAAAACACGCTTTCCGAAATAGGCGCCGACTTCTCCAAAAAAACCGGATTTTTGCAAATGGAGGTTGATACCGGGCGTAAAATAGTCACTTTTTGCATTTTTACTGAAACTATTACTCTTTTTATCTACAAGATGTATATATTTTGCAACAAATACCATACGCAGGTCTCCTCTTGAGAATTTTCGATAGATTTTATAAAGCAAATCGCTTTGATAGACATCAAAATGGCGGTAGTCACTCAAATACTGGGTAAAGTGAAAATGACGATACCTGTACCCAACTCCATAAATCTTACCACCGTCTGTCTCTTTGGCAAGATTGTCCTCTATGACAGCATAGTGCATATGCAAACTCTTCCCGGATGAAAAACTGTGGGCATAATGCAGATAGAGTTTATCTACTTCGAGATCATGCGGAAGCGGCGGCTGGAAAGTATCTGTATCGCTTTTTTCATAAGCAATATGATAATGCTCGCTCCCTCTGTTATGGCGCAGGTGGAGGGTATATTTTTTCCCCTCTTTTTTCTGTATAGAGTGGGAAAAATTTAAAAACTGGACAGAAGTGTCCACAATGGTATCGTGTGCAAATAACGCTATACTCACACTACACAAAAATATACATAATTTTACTACAGGCATAAAATACTCCTTCTGATTTTTGGTTTTGTAATAGAGAAAATAAAATTAAATCAAAGAAGGTATGCCGGGGGAGCCTGGGAATAAAAGTTTTTTTGAAAAAGTGTATCGCAGAAGATTTTCAAACAAAGTAGCGGAGTTTCTGAGACAAAAAAAGCAGACTCCTGACTTTGAGGAAGAGGAAGTTCCGGTGCAACAAAGTTATGCACAATGATACAGATTTTGCAGTTTTGGGCATGATGTTGTTCATGCTCCGGCGCATGCAGATGTGCAGCAGCAACAAAGGCAGCATAAAAAAAGAGTACAACAGTAATAAAGTGAACTATTCTCGAATGCACTATACGTTTCATGTCAAGCCTTTGAATGTGAGATTATCGCATAAAAAGATTTAAGTTTCCATCTTTGGAACTTATCAGTATGAAAGCAGATTCACACACAGTTCATACATCTATGATATATTGAATATACAAAGGCTTATGCCCTATCTCTATGGAGTCCATAACTATGCGAAAAATCCTCTATTCACTCGCGTTAGCTATACCGCTTTTCGCTGAAACGCTGGATGAGTTGGTAACGTATGCCACCACACACAGCACCGCTGTCAAACAGGCAAAAGTCCAAAGTGAACTTGCTACGCTTAACCGTAAACAGAATCAGGCAGGGATGTACGGCGAACTTGATCTTGTCGGCAGTGTAACCCACTACAATCTCGATCGAACGCTTGCACCGCTTACGCCGACTGTCATTGCCAGCGGACAGCCGATTACCACCAGTAAAGATCTCTATTTTGCAGGAATAAACTACAACCTGCCCCTTTTTACCGGTTTTGCCCAGACACGAGAAGTCG
The DNA here is from genome assembly GCA_964651755.1 of uncultured Sulfurospirillum sp. Classification (GTDB taxonomy): domain Bacteria; phylum Campylobacterota; class Campylobacteria; order Campylobacterales; family QNZT01; genus QNZT01. The sequence continues at coordinate 5,782 of CAZYZD010000074.1, forward strand.
AGATGGACAAAATCGCTGAAAAGATGGCAGATGTCAGACTCAAACTCACCAAAGAACAACTGGCATACAATGTCCGGACACTCTATCTGAACATCCTCTCCCTGCAGGAGATCAAAAAAGCCCAGCATGCCTATGTCAATGCACTCCAGCAGCTAACCAGTCAAATCGCAAAAGAGGTACACCTTGGGAAAAAAGCCAAAATCGATCTTTTAAAATCCAAAACTTCTCTCCAGGATGCAAAAACAGGCGAAGCACTTCTGCAATCAAATATCAAGATCACCAAAGCTGCACTCAGCGCTTTGACGGGTAAGAAAATCACTACCCTTTCCCCTGTCACAATCAACCTCAAAACACCACACTATGATCTAAATACGCTCATGAAAGAAGTCGATTCTCTCTCCAAAGTCAAAGTGGAAAATATGCAGCTGCAAAAAGCACAAAAGATGATCCAGAAAGCCAAGGCAGGCAACTATCCGCAACTTGCACTCAATGCTTCCGCCGGCAGAAATTACGGTGAAGACAGCAAAAGAGATGAATGGGACGGCGAAACACTCTGGCAGGTAGGTCTCAATGCAAAATACAACCTGCTCGATTTCGGAAAACGCAGCGCAGGTATCCAAAAAGCCAAAATCAGCCGTCTTCAGGCAAAACTGAAAAAAGAACAAACCCTGCTTGATATCCAAAAAGAGATCACTCAGGCTATCGCCAAAATCGAACAAAGTTATGCCACTTATCTTGGAAACAAAGCCCAGCATACACTTGCACGCCAGAGTGCAAAAATAGAACAGGTTCGTTACGAAAACGAAGCTTCAACACTTAACGATTTACTGCTTGCAAAAGCCAAAGTGGAGTTAAGTGCATCGAAACTGATCCAGGGCAAATATGACTATCAAAAAAATATCTACTATCTGGAATATCTATTAGAAAAAGGGGTACACTAAATGCAACTGAAAAAAACCATCATCACCATCGTTTCCATAGCCGCAGTCGTAGCGCTTGGCATCAAGGGAAAATCACTTCTGAAAGAGCGTCAGCAGCAAATAGCCGAAGCTTCTCTGCCTAAAACCGAAGCAATGAGTATCGAACTTGTCAAACCGCATACAGGAATACTTCAAAACAAAGAATCTTTCACCGCACAAGTTGCATCCGACAAAAGTATCAAACTCTCCACCAAACTGGCAGGCTTTGTCAAAAAAGTCTATGTTGAAGAGTCCCAGATGGTACACAAAGGAGACCTGCTTGTACAGATCGATGCCACTGAACTGCACTCTACCCTTTACTCTCTTCAGGCACTTCTTGCCACACAAAAGAGTGATTTTGCCGTTGCAAAAAGCATTTACAACAGAAACAAAAAACTATACGATGCAGGAGGTCTGGCAAAAGAGAAACTCGACCTCTCCCGTGTTGCCCTCAGTGCCAAAAAATCACAGCTTGAAAATACCACCCAGAAGATTGCACAGCTGAAACATCAGCTTACCTATCTCAGAATTACAGCACCGTTTGACGGACAAGTTGACACACTTTTCATGCATGAAGGTGATCTTGCAGCTGCAGGCAAACCGATCCTGAGTATGAGTAACAATATCAAAAAACTGATCTTCTCTTTTGCTCCAAAATATCTGAAAAAGATCAAAACCGGACAAAAAGTTTTTGACACCCAAAACAGTGAAATAGGCGAACTCAAAACTATCTACCCTACTGCCAAAAACGGTCTTGTCATGGCTGAAATCAAACTGGAAAAATCCATCGACCTGCCGTTGGGAAGCAGCATGAATATCCACATCCTGACACAACAGGCAAAAGGATGTATCCTCCCTGACGACACTCTTATCCACAAAAAAGAGGGAACCTATGTTATGGTCTATACAAACAACCATTTTCAGCCGCTTAAAGTAGATGTCAAAATGCACCAGAACTTTCAAATCCTCGTCTCACCCTGCCCTCATGACAATGTTGCCAGAGGCAGTGAAGTAAGACTCTCTGCATTAGGTGCATACAAAGAGATTACCGTTGTGGGAGCAAAAGATGAATAACACATCCCCTACGTGGGTGGAGAAGGTTCTCAAAAAGCCCCATATCATCATCTCGTTTCTGGCTCTTTTTATCCTGGCGGGATTGACCGGATACAATAAAATCCACCGGAATCTCTTTCCCAACTCAAACTATCCTGAAGTAGCGGTTGTTATCGTAGAACCGGGAGCTTCCGCCAAGACAATGGCAAGCAACATCGCTGTTCCTGTCGAAGAGGAACTTTATGCACAGGATGAGATTCGCCGTGCCTACTCCACCACAATCGATGAAGTTACAGTCATACGCGCAGAGTTTGAGTACAGCAAAGATATCGATACCGCTGTCAATGATGTCGCAAACGCCGTCTCCAAAATCAGAGCAAAACTGCCAACCGACATCAAAGAACCCCAGATTATCAAAATCACCGAAGCAACAGCGCCGGTACTTGTCGTAGCAATGTCTCCCAAAGAGGGAAGTTCCCTCACTCTTGAAGATATCCGCGATATCGCCTCTTCCCAGATCAAACATAAACTGCTGAAATCAGAAGGAATCGCCAATGTCGATATCTTCGGCGGTTATCAAAAAGAGCTTCAGATTATTATAGACAAAGAGAAACTTGACAACTACCACCTCTCTCTTGCACAAGTCATAGCAACATTGCAAAAAAATGACAACGAATATGCCATCGGATTCATCACCAACGAAGAGCACCGCTATCTGCTCAAATCACAGGGGAAAAGGGAGATGGTAGACAAACTCAAAAACCTCCCTCTTACACCGGATATCAAACTTTCCGATATTGCAAAAGTCTATTTCGGACACTATGAAAACAGCGCCGCCTACTCCGGTAACGGTAAAGCAGCCATCGCCCTTTCCATTCAGCGTTCCATCACCGCAGATGTGATAAAAACAATCGAAAAAGTGGAAAATGAACTTACAACTTTCCGTGCCAAATACCCAAATATCAACTTTGAAATCAGCGATACCCAGAAAACAACAATTGAACAAAGTATCGTCAACATGTTCGAATCCCTGCGCGATGCAATCGTTATGTCCACGATTGTTGTTTTTCTCTTTTTAGCTTCATTCAGACAGATTCTGGTAGTACTCGTTACCATTCCGCTGGTCTATGCTTCCACCATCGCACTGATGTGGCTGGTAGGCATCGACTTCAACGTCGTCACACTCACGGCAATCATCCTTGCACTGGGACTTCTGCTCGATGATACCGTCGTGGTGATGGAAAATATCGAACGCCATTTCAAAGAACTGGGCAAAGATATCCACAGCGCGGTATTTGACGGAACCAAAGAGATCATGTTCGCAGACCTCAGCGGGACAATCACCACCATGATCGCCCTCGCCCCGATGCTCTTCGTAGGCGGCTACCCGCAAACAGTCTTTGCACCGCTGGTAGGAACACTGCTTCTTGCACTGCTGGCATCTTACATCATCTCTATTCTGGCAGTACCGCTCCTTTCACTGCATATTCTTGCACTCGATTACAAATGGCTCGTTAAATCAGAACAGTTTTTTCATGCCATTATTGGTCGTGCGAATGATTATATCCAGGGATTTTTCGCCTCTTTGGTACGCGCAATCACCGCATCCAAAATCTGGGGTACCGTCTCCATCGTTGTGCTGATCGCACTCTTTATCTCTTCGGTTAAACTGGTCATGCCGGTAGTCGGTCAGGAGTTAATGCCTCCGATGGATACAGGAGCGGTCAATATCAAAATCACTACCGCTTCCAATCTACCCATCGAAAAGAGTGAAGAGATCCTGAAAAAAGTCAACGAAATCATTATGCAGGAAGGCAAACTCTTACGTGTCTCGGCGAGTATCGGAAGTGAACCGGGAGTACTGAGTATCGGAAGCGGCAGCGGTATCGACCATATCTCCATCGTAGCGACATATGTCGACAGACACCAGCGTAAAAAAACCATCTGGGATATCTCCAGAAACCTGCGTACCAAAATCGCCAAAGTAGCCAATGTCAAATATCTCGATATCGCACCTTACGGCGCTACCGCACTTGCAAGTATCCGTGCCAATGTAGACGCGATGCTCAGCAGTGACGACATCAACCAGCTGCAAAGTGCAGGCAAAGAGGTACAAAAAGCACTCGACAAAACACGCGGCGTCGTCTCAACCTCTGTAACCTGGGATATCGACAAAGTAGTATACAACCTCGATATCGACGAACGTGAAGCCAAACGCTACGGACTCCAGAGAGCCGATATAGTCAACCAGCTCAAACTGGCACTCCGCGGCGCACCTGTGGCAACTTTCCCAAAACAAAACAGTATGGATTACAGCGTACGCGCATGGCTGCCGACTGACCAGATCGACAGCTTTGAAAACATCCTGACAATGCTTATCGATACACCAAAAGGGAAAATACCACTCAACAAAATCGCTTCGCTAAGCTCCCAAAAAGAGCCAAGCCTCATCACCCGTGAAGGGTTGCAATACACCCTCGAAGTTTACGGCAATCGTGACAAAGCAGCAATCTCACACATCATGGCAAGTTTTGAAGAGCAACTCAAAAACGTCAATCTTCCCAAAGATGTAACACTCGAACAAACAGGCGATATCAAACAGTTCAAAGCCTCGGCAGAACGTATGGTAGGTGCGATTATCGTCGCTGTTGTTCTGATCTTTTTCACGCTGATCGTCATGTTTGCCAACATCAAAATCTCCCTCATGATCCTCTTTTCGATCCCGTTGACAATCATCGGAGCATCCTGGACCATGCTGGCGATCGGCTACCACGTCTCAATGCCTGCCATGATGGGCTTTATGCTCCTCTCCGGTGTCATCGTAAACAATGCCATCCTGCTTATACACTTCGCCATCGAACAGATCAAAGCAGGCAAAGACAAACGCGCCGCAATGCTTGAATCGATCAAAATCCGTACCCGCCCGGTACTCATGACAGCATTCGCCGTTTCAGTAGGCATGCTCCCCGTAGCCCAGGGAAATGCCATAGGACTGGAACGACTCGCACCACTGGGAGCCGTAGCCATCGGAGGACTCATCGTCGGAACTTTCATGACACTCGTCTTCATCCCGACAATGTTCATCTGGACAGTCAAAGAAGAACGATTGAAAGAGTTAGACGTATAA
>CAZYZD010000075.1:0-10814 GCA_964651755.1 uncultured Sulfurospirillum sp.
GCATCTGCAAAGAATACCTCGGTCGATCTGCAGGATTGAGATAGAGCCAGACCGCATGATATTTTGCATCATATCGAACAGATACCTCTTTTCTGTCCTTAAAAATTTCTCCGAAATATTGCATTTGTATATCCTCCTTAAAAAAAGCAGAATAATAATATAAATATAATTAATTTAATATAGTTGGTGTTTTTTTACACAAGAGCCTGGTTCCTGCCAGACTCCTACAGTTTATTAAGCTGTTGTTTTAAAATATCAGGACGCTGGTTCACAAATGTTCTGATACGTTGAATCTCTTCATCCCAGTCTGCTTTATTTTGTACAGAACTTCTTAAAGGCCATTTTGCCAAATGTCTTGCTATCTGAGGATCAATTTTACCGGCAATCTGATCCAAAATATTATTCACACGTACAGGTGAAAAAGTGGTCTCCAGTTGCTGTAACATTCTATTTTTAAAGGCTTTTTTAAATTCTGTATTTTCCAATAATTTTCTAAACAAAAGTGTTGACCATGGCGGATTTGGCCAATCCGAACCATTTAAAGTTGTCGCTTTTGCAATGGCATCATAATCTACATCTGAGATTTCAGGATAGTTGGCAAATCCAAAATCCATATCATGTAAAAGCCACTGCCATTTCGCACCCTCTTTTTTCTCTTTCCAGTACACCAGATTTGTACCCGGCCAGTCACTGTTTGCGACATACAGATTTGTAATCATATAATCTATATAGTTTTCTATATCAATTTTCGATGCAACATACCGATAAGCATCTTCCTGTTGCAGTGAATGACCCTCTATGTACTCTATCAATGTTTCATACTCTTCGGAGCTTCCTGCTTCTACATTCAAATCATCTTCAATCATATCGATTTTCTTTTTACTCAACCCATAATTACTTTTGATAAACTCTGCTCCCATCTTTTCACGCATATTGTAAATACCCCAGTAATTTCCATTGAGAAAAAGGACTACAGGCTGATACGCCTCATAATTTATATGCATCTGCCCTTTGATAATCATGTGTGCCAATACATCACGTAAATGTGCTTTGGATACATCCTGTCCTGCGTTGCGTAATTTAATTTTTTTATATTTTTTCGCTTGCTTGTCCGGGAAAAGCTGGTATTTTATCTTCTCTTTACCATATTTCCCATCTGCTTTAAGTAAAAAAGATTTCTGTTCATATTTTCGTGAACATTCTCCACTGATTTTCAATCCGATATCCTGAGTAAAAGCAACACTATGGCTAACATCAAAATAGGCTATATGTGCCGGACGCTCCCATTTTTGCATAAAGTTTCCAGTAATTGGATGTTCACATTCGACTGTTTTACCATTCGTTCCCGTAGTATAAATACCAATTTTATCATCATTAAGATATTTGTCGTCTATACTAAGCATCATTACCGGTAAATTGATACTTTCACCATATACATAGCTTTTTGAAACAACAGGACTGCTGAACTTTTCATCTCCTGTACAAATTGCACGAACAGTCATTGTACGATCAATGCTAATCGGGGCACTGTATTTGGTACCATTCTCCGGAGTAGGGATCGATCCATCTGTAGTATAATAGATAGTTCCACCCGTTTTTGTAGTTAGTGTCAATAACTCAGGTACATCATACCATCCCTCTTCAAGCGAAAACTCTACTTCGGACATTTGAATAGCACTTGGAAAATATTGGCTGTTGGCTTTACCGGGAGTAGGATTCATATATACTTCTTTGCCATTTTGAAATGCTACAGAGACATCAGGCAACTGTTTTAAATACTCAAATGCATCGACACACTTTCCACTAGTATCAAAAAGAGAAACAGCTTCTCCACCCATTTTCAGTTTAAAATTTGTATGCAACCCTTTTTTCTGTTTGTCTTTTTCATCTGCCCAGACAAGAAGATATCCATCCGGAGGCAATATTGTTCCATTTGGCAATCTCCATTTTGGAGTATTAAGTTCATCACTAATCTGATAACCGCTGATATCTACAGTTTTGTCACTTCTATTGTGCAATTCAATCCAGTCAGAGAAATTAAAATAATCAGGATCCAGTATCGTATGGGTATTGGCAGCCATAACTTCGCTAATCTCTACTTGATTAGATTCTGAATCAGGTGTCAATTCATACGTAGGCAAATCTCCATGCGGAAGCAACTGTGTATCTGTCCATTTTTTATTATTCAATTCAACACCAACTTTTATTTTATCTGTCAAATTTGAAAGAAGTCTCTTTGGAACAACAACTTCCAAAACAGATTTTTCCCCTTTGCTTCTGGACTTGCTGATAACATCTATTTCTTCCCAGCCCCAGTCACCTTTACCTGTATACCGGTATAGATAACCATCTTCCACCAGATAATCTGCACCAAAATTATTCCAGCTATCATTTTTATAACCGGTTTTCATTTTTAAATCACTGTCAATATAAATCTGAATATGCGCCGGAAATTTATCTGCTTCCAAATGCATATAAAGATTCTCTTTTGTTGTAAAAAGTTTCAATTCAGCCTTGTTACTGGCACTATAGGCACTGATTGTTTCCCAGTTGATATTTACTTTTTTACTATATACAGATTTGGTACCGTCAGCAGGAGACATAACTACAGGAATCCAGTTTTGATCCAATGCCTGAGCATTCGCTTTAAATACAATGCTTTTATTTTTCAGTTTTTCAAGTTTAATACCTATCGTATCACTTTTTCCTGTTTCTATAACACTTTCAACAGCACCTATCTCTTTCCAACTCCACTCATTCGGCTTGACAGACTGGTACAATACACCATTTTCTACCATATAATCTGCTCCGCCTTCATCACTGTTACCGGTCTGTGCATTATTATCGATATCAAGAAAAAACTGAATATTTTCAGCATTGCTGTTATGCGTAAACTGTAGATAGAGATACTCTTCAGTAAGATCCATTTTCAGACCTTCCAGATTGTCATACTCCCACGTACGATCTGGATTAAAATCTTTCTGCTCCAAATTGCGTGAATAATGCCCAATGTGCTGTACAGGTTGATCCGGTTCTTCTCTTACATGTTGCGCTACAGAAAGACTCTTCCCACTGCTACTGCCGCACCCTGTAACTACACTGCCAAACATCAACAAAGTTAATGCTATAAATGAATATCGATATTGTTGTTTCATATATTGTCACTACCTTTTATAAAAATAATCTTCTGAAAATAATCGACATATATCATTTTTACTGTAGTTGTTAAGCTTTATCACATCAAGTTTGCTATAAAATTTAAATAGGAGAAAAATAGTATGGAATACATTATAGAATTTTGGTATGCTCTTGTAAATCTGAGCAATGCCATGGCACCATATATTCTTTTTGGACTTTTTTTTGCAGGTATTTTACATGAACTTGTACCAGATTCTCTTGTTACCAAACACTTAGGGAAAGAGAGTGTCAGCTCTGTTATCAAAGCAACAATTTTCGGAGTGCCTCTTCCTGTTTGTTCATGCGGCGTAATTCCCCTGGCAACAGGAATCAAAAAAAGTGGTGCCAGCAAAGGGGCAACCCTCTCCTTTCTTATCTCCACACCCATTACGGGAATAGATTCTATTATGGCAACGTACGGTATATTTGGCTGGATTTTTACAATCTATCGTGTCATTACTTCTATGATCATCTCCATCATAGCAGGAATTCTAACCAATCTCTGGGACAAGGAACAAGAGGCATCAAAAGCAGCATTTTCATCCAAATCTGCCGTCTTTTCAGCTGCAAAAACTACTATAATTACACCAAACAATATCCCATCAGAAAAAGAGAGTTCCTGCACTTCAGAATGCGGATGCGAAAACAAACCGGATAAAAAATTCAGCTTAACTGCAGCACTACGCTATGGTTTTTTTACATTGCTGGGAGATATTGCCAAAGCACTTTTCTGGGGTTTGCTTATTGGCGCATTCATTACAGTGGTAATTCCTGATAACCTAAGTGAAATTTTGCAGCAGTACAACTGGCTCTCTTATCTTATTGTTATCGCCATTGCTGTACCAATGTATGTCTGTGCTACTGCTTCTTTGCCAATTGCAGCAGGATTAATACTCTCAGGTGTCAGTGCAGGTGCTGCATTTGTTTTTTTGAGTGCAGGACCTGCAACAAATACCGTAACAATCGGAGTAGTCAAAAAAATTCTGGGAACACGTTCCTTGTATATTTATTTGGGAAGCATTATTGTCGGAAGTATTCTTTTTGGGCTGGGGCTGGATTATATTTTTGATAAAAATGCCATTGACCCCAAAGCCCTGGTACATATGAATGAACATGCAGGATTATTTGCATCTTTAGGCAGCATATTTTTATGGGGTATGGTATTTTATTTTATGTTTAAACCGTTATTCACAAAACAAGAGAAAGATTGTTGTAACAACACTAACTCTTGTTCTAGTTAAAAAGGCTAAGCATTTTTCAACTCTTTCAGCCAGATATTGACCTCTGCATCACTCGGCATACGCCAGTCTCCTCTTGGACTTAAAGCAATCGAGCCGACTTTTACGGAATCCGGCATCGCACTGCGTTTGAACTGATTAGCAAAAAAACGTTTAAGAAATATAATAAGCCATTTTTTGATTATCTCTTTTTCATATTTCCCTTCAAATGCAATTTGAGCCAACACTAAAATCTTCAAAGGCGCTGCCCCATATTTGACGAAATGATACAAAAAGAAATCATGAAGTTCGTACGGTCCTACAATTTCTTCCGTTTTTTGAACAATTTTATCATCTTCTTTAGGCAGCAATTCCGGTGAAACAGGGGTATCGATAATATCTTCCAAAATCTCTGCTATCACAGGATCTTCATCTTTTGCAACAAAATCTATAATATAACGCACCAAAGTTTTTGGAATTGAAGCATTGACTCCATACATAGAGAGATGATCGCCGCCATACGTTGCAAAGCCAAGAGCAATTTCACTCAAATCTCCCGTACCAATAACAATCCCGCCTACTTTATTTGCCATATCAAAAAGAATTTGCGTACGTTCTCTGGCCTGGGCATTTTCATAAACAATATCATGAATATGAGGATCATGCCCAATATCTTCAAAATGCTGCATCACACTTGCTTTGATATCAATCTCCTCAAATGTTACACCCAGCAATTCACACAATTTTACCGCATTCTGATACGTTCTGGAAGTGGTACCAAAGCCCGGCATTGTAACAGCTACAATATCACTGTTTTCACGTCCAAGAAGATGCATCGCCTTCACTGCCACCAAAAGAGCCAATGTTGAATCAAGTCCTCCGGAAATACCAACCACAGGTCGGGTTTTTCCTATAAACTCTATTCTCTTGGCAAGTGCGCTGCTCTGCATCATAAAAATCTCTTCACATACTTCACGCTGCAACTCTTTTCTTTTAGGAACAAAAGGAAGCGGATCTATCTCTCTTTTGATACTGGTGATTTCTCTTAGTGGAAATGTTGGTACAATTCTAAAAGAACTCATTTTTGTATCAGCATAGGATGTCTCTACAATACGATAATAATGTAACTTCTCTACATCAACATCTGCTGTAATAAGTCCACTTTCCCTTTGAAAACGTGGATTCTCCGCTAAAATAGTGCCATTTTCTGCAATTAGCGCTGCCCCGGAATAAATTAAATCTGTCGTAGATTCATGAACACCGGCAGAAGTGTAAATATAAGCACTGACTGTCCTGGCACTTTGGTGACCTACAAGTTCCCGTCTATATGATGCTTTGGAAACCAGTGCATTACTGGCAGAAAGATTGAAAAGCAAAACAGCTGAGTTGATCGCCTGTTGTGAACTTGGAGGTATAATACTCCAGAGATCTTCACAAATCTCTATACCAAATCGTACCTTTTTGTTAAAAAGCAGATCCACACCAAAAGGCACATCCTCTCCAACAATATGAATCGTTTTATTTACAATCTCTTTACCGCTTTGAAACCAGCGTTTTTCGTAAAATTCTTTATGATTTGCGAGATAACTTTTGGGAACTACCCCAAGCACTTTACCTCTTTGTAAAACCAGTGCACAATTATAAAGTCTGTTTTCATGCCAAAGTGGTGCTCCTACAATCAATGCTGTCTGCAATGCACTTGTTCGCTCCAGTAAATCCATAAGTCCTTTATAAAGGGCATTATGCAATGCTTCCTGAAAAAAGAGATCAGCACAACTGTAACTGCTTAGACAAAGCTCCGGAAATACAACTATGGCAACCTCCGCCTCCTCTGCCTCTTTGGCAAGTGAAACGATTTCATCAACATTTGCAGGAACATCTGCAACTTTTACTTTGGGAACTGCTGCTGCAACTCGTATAAATCCTTGCATTACCTCTCTCTTTAAGCTATTTGATTTATTGTAACATCTTTATAAAGTAGATGCCCTTAAATAGTTTCAAGCTATAATCTTAAGTATGAATTATATTGGTTCCAAGCGCAGATTATCTACCTTTTTATTTGAGACCATTTCAGATACAGTCGGTTCACTGAAAGATAAAACTTTTTGTGATCTTTTTGCTGGTACAGGTATTGTAGGTCGTACTTTTAAAAGTAAAGTCGCCGAAGTTATCAGCAATGATCTGGAATACTACAGCTATGTGCTTAATCGCAATTATATTCAAAACCATCAACCGATAAAATACGAAGAAATCATAGAAAAACTAAATAAAATACCTGGTAAAAAGGGGTTTATTTACCAGCACTACTGTCTTGAAAGCGGAAGCGGGAGAAATTATTTCAGTGGGGAAAACGCAGCCAGAATCGATGCTATCCGCCAGGAAATCGAACACTTTAAATCAGATGAAAACCTCTACTACTTTTTACTCGCTTCTCTTCTGGAATCACTTGATAAAGTTTCAAATACCGCATCAGTTTACGGCTCTTTTTTAAAACATCTTAAGCCGACAGCACAAGCACCATTGCAACTTGAACCCGCTTTATTTGAATACAACGACAATTCACATAAAGTCTACAATGAAGACAGCAATGAGCTGATTAAAAAAATATCCGGAGATATTCTCTATCTTGACCCTCCCTATAATGGTCGTCAATACGGTGCGAACTACCATCTCTTAAATACTATTGCCACCTACAATACAAACTTTGTACCAAAAGGAAAGACAGGCACCAAAGCTGATTACAATCGTTCTATGTATTGTAAAACCAAAAGAGTATATAACAGTTTTAACGACCTGATTAAAAACGCTGATTTCAGATATATTTTTCTAAGTTACAATAACGAAGGTATGGTACCCCAGCATGAACTGCAAAAATTACTGAAACGTTATGGAAAATATAGCCTTGTTACTACTTCCTACAAACGTTTCAAAGCAGATAGCAACCGTCCGCACAAAGCAAAAAGAACAGAAGAACATCTTCACATTTTAGAAAAATACTAAAATAGTTATTCACTTAATGTTGCCCGGTAACTCTCTTCACCTGCTTTCAAAACAGTCAATCCATTTCTGCCATTTGCCACAAAAACAAAATTTTTCACTATAGACAATGCATATGCCGTATCAAAAAGATCATATCTTCCAATTACACTGTAATCTTCTTCATTGACTATTTTAAATCCTTCCTGATCTACAAAATAGACCAATCCATCTTTGCTATAAAGCTTATGATTATTATTCATAGAGCCTTCGAAGTGTCCCAGCGATGTTACATCATAAGGATTGGAAATATCAAAAGCAGTAACAGAGATATACTCACTCCAGTCCTGTGCCTGATAGCTCACATATGCAACACCATCGATAATATCAACACGGTTGACGTATTGCGGAGTATCATAAAGTCCCGTAAACTTAGGATTGTAAGGATCATGAATATCTACAATTTGAAGCCCCGCATCACCAGAAGCGATATAGGCAAACCCTCCATTTTTATCCACAACAATATCCAGAGCCACTCCTTCAAGAGACAATGCACTAATCTCCATAACAGATATATGTTCAAGCGTATGCTTTGCCGTTATAACTGTCTCCTCAGAAAATGTTTTTATCTCTGTTCTGCTGCTTTTTTGACCGGTAGTTCCACAGCCTACCCCATAAAGCAGTAAACTTATGAGTATCAGTATCTTTTGCATGAAAGCTCCCTTGTAGCATAAACTATTCCAAGTCTACAACTTATTTTTACTTTTGTCTATTAATTTTTACCTTTTAGCAAACAAACAGCCTCTTCTTTTTCATATAGTTACATTTTTGGTATAATCCTTTAATTTTTAAAAAGGTGTAGAAAATGGCAAATGTACTGATAATCGGAGCTGGTGGAGTGGGCAGAGTTGTAGTCCATAAATGTGCACAAAATCATGATATTTTTGAAAAGATTACACTTGCGAGCAGAACACTTTCCAAATGTGAACTCTACCGTCAGGAAGTGAAAGAGCGTTATGGTGTAGATATCGAAATAGCTGCTGTCGATGCAGACAATGTGGAAGAACTGGTCAAACTCATTCATCTTGTCAATCCTGATATGGTTTTAAACATCGCCCTCCCCTATCAGGATCTTACAATTATGGAAGCATGTCTGCAAACAGGCGTACACTATTTGGATACTGCAAACTATGAACATCCCGATACCGCAAAATTTGAGTATAAAGAACAGTGGGCATTTGATGAAGGTTACAGAAACAAAGGTATTATGGGGTTGCTTGGAAGCGGGTTTGACCCGGGAGTAACCAACGTCTTTTGTGCTTATGCGCAAAAACACTACTTTGATGAAATTCACACTATCGATATACTTGACTGCAATGCCGGCGACCACGGCTATCCTTTCGCCACTAACTTCAATCCCGAAATTAATCTCAGAGAGGTAAGTGCAAAAGGGCGATACTGGGAAAATGGAGAGTGGATCGAAACAGAACCTATGGAAATTAAAATGGTCTGGGACTATCCCGAAATAGGTCCCAAAGATAGCTATCTACTCTATCATGAGGAAATGGAGAGTCTGGTTAAACATATCAAGGGGCTCAAACGAATCCGCTTCTTCATGACCTTTGGAGAGTCGTATCTAACACACATGAAGTGTCTGGAAAATGTTGGTATGCTGGGGATAGAAGAGGTCGAACACAACGGCTGTAAAATTGTACCCATACAGTTTTTAAAAACACTCCTCCCTGACCCTGCAACACTCGGAGCACGTACAAAAGGTAAAACAAATATTGGAATCGTTGCTAAAGGAATCAAAGACGGTAAAGAAAAGAGTATCTATATCTACAATGTATGCGATCATGAAGAGACCTATAAAGAGACTCTCTCACAGGCAGTCAGTTATACCACAGGTGTGCCGGCGATGATTGGAGCAAAACTGATGATGGAAGGAAAATGGATGAAGCCGGGAGTTTACAATATGGAACAATTTGACCCGGATCCTTTTATGGAAGAGCTGAATAAGCAAGGTTTGCCTTGGCATATCAGAGAATTATGATAAAATAATAAAATTTTTCAATTAGAAGGTACAATATGATGAAACAAATAGATATGAACTCGGAAGAGTTTTTAACAGAGCTTGAAAAAACAAAAAAATTTACAGACAAAGTAAACAAACAATTTGGCTGGGTATATAACCCCAATGAAGATGTCAATGAAGGTGTGATCATGGGACTTGCACGCCATAAAATACTTTACGGCAAACGTTTTTGCCCATGTTTTATGGTAGTAGAAGATCCTGAAACAGGGAAACATAAAAGTGCAGATGATCGTATCTGTCCATGTAAACCGGCTATTGAGAAGGAGATTCCTGAAAAAGGTGTCTGCCACTGCGGTATATTCTGTACGCCGGAATATGCAGCACAACAAAAAGAAGAAGCAAAATAATCAAAGAGGAGGATAAACTCCTCTTCTTTTTAACACTTTAGGCGTTGAAAATTTTCGGCGCACCCAAACGCTCGTGCAATTCGTTTGCAAACTGCGGACTAAATCCAAATCCTTGTGCCAATGCAGCAAGATACTGCGCTTCTTTGTTGCTGTCAAGATCGATAGCCGCTAATGATACTGCATAAATCTGAGGCTGCATCTCTTTTGGAATAGAGTTGATAAATCCTTCTACATCCAAAGGTGCACTAAATTCGTTTCGTAAAAATTCAATCTCCGATTCACTCAAATCACCAAGTTTTGCGATAATTTTTTCCTGTTCCTCTTTATCAATATGCCCATCAGACTTTGCAGCATTAATCATTGCACGGATAATAAGCGTCGCATGTTCAGCTGCTTTTTCAAGCTCCAGTCCTTCAGGGAGATTTGCTGTTTCATCAGGAGTCGGATTTGGCATATCGGGGTTTTGTACCTGTGCATATTTGCCCAGTGCACTTCCAAGAAGACCACCCAGCCCGCTTTCACCGCCAAGACCACTACCGCTCTTAGTATCACCGCCGCCTAAAAGTGAACCTAAAAGATCACCCATATTTCCGCCTGTCTGACTTCCTCCGGACTGACCACCCAGTACACTCCCAAGCAAATCACCTAATCCACCGCCGGAACTTTGAGAACCTTTTGCACCACCAAGCAATGACCCCAGTAAATCACCCATACCGCCACTAGAACCAGACTGTCCACCGCCAAGAAGATTTCCCAGAACATTGCCAAGCATATCTCCTCCCTGTGTCTTCTGGTTTTGCGCACCACCAAGTACACTGCCTAAAATATTTCCAAGCACATCACCGCCTGTACCTTTGGAAAGTCCACCACTCCCCAGCAAACTACCTAAAATCTTTATCGTATCAACTGCATCCACAGCTATCCTCCTTTTTTGTAATTATTGCAAATCTGGTTTTAACAACCAACAGCCACTTTCTGCATCGATACATTATATAACAAATA
>CAZYZD010000076.1:0-10717 GCA_964651755.1 uncultured Sulfurospirillum sp.
GAGATAGGGGCATATGATGATATGCTACTTCATGTACACGGAATCGATCCGGAGGTTTGTGAAATTACATTAAGAGAGAGTAGCGAGAAAGTTGTGGCGCCGGATGATATTACTCTTAAAAATAAAACTTTCTCTCATCTGATAAATGAACTCACGAAGATGGAGGAAGAGAGAGTACTCTTTGCAACGCTGACAACCGGAGATGCAGTGTGGGATTTTGAGAGTGATATAGAGGCGGGGGATATTGATCCATCCCTTTTATCGCTGGGTTATTACGATTGCAGTAAAGAACTGGATCAGTATGGGGTGTTGGAGAGTGCTTTGCTTGAACCGCTGTGTGATATGCTTTCGACTGATGAGATCGGATATGACGGTAAAACATTTCAACTGGCAGATTTTGTACTCCATCCCGGACGCGTTTATGGACAGCTCTTTGTTGTTAGGACATTGACTGATACAGAGACAAAAGTACTCACCCGTATCGACCCTCCGAATCTTGAGTTACAGGATATCGGCTGGCAATTGTTGCAGAATTTTTCAGATGAGGTTTAAACTTTTTTATGAAAAAACTCTCTCCAAATGCACCCTGTCCCTGCGGGAGTGGAAAAAAGTATAAAAAGTGTTGTAAAATCTACCATCAGGGTGCATTACCCAAAGATGCGCTTACACTCATGAAGAGTCGTTATAGTGCTTATGCGGCAGGAGAGAGCAAATATATCATACAGACCACTCATCCCCAAAATCCAGATTTTACAACAGATACTGAAAAATGGTATGCATCAATCGATACCTTTTGCAAAAATACAATATTTCGTGAGTTGGAAATTTTGGAATTTTTGGATGGTGATGCAGAAGCATTTGTCAAATTCAGAGCCCGTTTTGAGAATGGTGCGTTGACAGAAAAGAGTCGTTTTCTTAAAGAAGAGGGAAAGTGGTGGTATGTGGATGGGGTGTTTGAGGAGTAAAATCTCCTCAGAAAGATACCATCTACTCTTGAATGTCGATACAGACGATATCGGTTTTGATAGGGTTGAAAAGGAGTGTACGGTGATCCAGACGTACCTGATGTACAAAATGGTGTGGTTTCAGGTTCCGTAAAATGGCAGTGTTGTAGTAGTAGGCATTGGAGCAGCGTCCCAGATACAAAAATGAAAAAAGCAGTTTGATACGTGTATTTTCAAAAATCTCATTTGGTTGACTGACGAATGTGAGTCCATATTTTTTCATATTGATAATGTCAAATATGTAAAAAACAAAATCTTCAAATTTGGTAAAAAAGCCTTCCGGTTTGACGATGACTTGCATAAAATAGTAATAATTTTCCAGAAGCTCTTTTTTCTGAATCACTTCGGAAAGCTGACTTTTTAACTCTTTTTTAGATGAAAAAAATTCCGGATTGACAGCCATATAGATATCTTTTTTTTCGCTTATCGCTTCATCGAGCGCTTTTTCAAACTCCAGACTTTCATCAAAACACATATAGTGAAAATGGGTAGAGGTTTTAAAACGGTCTTCTATTTTGTCAAGATCGGGATTGGAAAAATCAAAATAGATAGTCGGTACGCCAGAGTTGATGACAAACTCTCTGATTTTATTGGAAAGGTGTGTCTTTCCGGAGCCTGTCTCTCCCAGAATGAGCGTATTTTCCATAAGGGTTCGCTCATTTAGTTTGAGGGTGGCAATACTGCTTTTAAAGTTTCCTATTTTTTGTTCCATGTATACTCCTGTAATAAAACCGAATGATATAAATATGTGAGATATCGATTGGTTAGTTATAAATTCTTTTGATTTTAAAAGTATAGCTAAGATTTTATGTAAGACCACTTGGAAATAGAAAAAAGCACACTCAAAAGTGCTTTTGGGGTATGATCAAAGCAGTTTATGGTAAATTTGCGTAAAATAGAAGTTTTAATTAGCTAGTGTGAAGGAAAAATGATGATGCGCATGATCAGATATTTTATTGAAAACAAACGCTTAAACTATATGTTGCTGCTGTTTGTTTTGTTTCTGGGATATCATGCCTATGAAAAGATACCAAAAGAACTTTTTCCCGAAATTGCACTTGATAAAATCATGATTACCGGAGGTTATAGCGGAACAAGTGCCGAAACACTCAACAAAATGGTTGTTGCGGATATCGAGGATGAACTTGGAAGCATCAATGGAATCGATCGTATAGAAACCGTTATTCGTCCTGGAACTTTTACGATTGTACTCTCTTTGACTACCAGTGCGGATAAAATAGACGCTTTGAATAAAGCTAAAGATGCTATCGCCAAGTCGAGACAATATTTTCCTCCGGATATGATTGAGCCTGTAGCACAGATTATGGTGCATAACCGTCCGTTGATTTCGCTTTCGCTCTCCAGTGACAAACTCTCCAAAGGGGAGTTGATAGAAGCGGCAAAAGAGATCAAATCTATCATCGCCAGAAATCCTTATATCAGTGAGGTCAAGATTTACGGTGATGCTGACCGTGAAGTCTCTGTAAGGCTTGATACCAAAGCGATCAAAGCTTATGGTCTTGATCCTTCTCTTGTAGCGCAGACGATCTCTTCACTTTCCTATATCTATCCGGTAGGTGATATCGAGCAGAGCGGGAATTATATTTTTCTCTCTACGGCACAGGGTAAAGCAACACAGCAGGAGTGGGAATCTACACTTCTTCATATAGCGGGCAAAGAGGTGCGTTTGGGAGATATTGCGAAAGTATTGATTACCTATCCTCAAAATAAAACACTCTCAACTTTCAACGGGCGCAGAAATGTGACGCTGGTTATTTCCAAAGGAGAGGAGGGAAATGCTATAGAGCTTTCCGGCGAACTTCGCCGATATGCAAAAGAGAAATTGCAAAAGCTTTATCCCGATATCTATTTTAATTTTTATCAGGATACCTCCAAACCGGTGGAAGATCGTCTCAATATTGTTATCTCCAACCTGATGTTCGGATTGATACTGGTCTTTTTGTCGATGGCGTTTCTGATCAATTTTCGTATCGCTTTGATTGTAACGATGGGGATTCCCCTCTCATTTGCGATAGGTTTGATATTTATCTACTATACAGGCTATTCGATCAATATTATCTCTTTGCTGGGTGGTTTGATTGTGATTGGTATTGTAGTGGATGATGCAATCGTAGTGGCGGAAAATATACAGCGCTATATCAATATGGGTATTGCAAAACAGGAAGCGGTATTGCGGGGTGTCAAAGAGATGATTTTACCTGTTTCCCTGGCTACACTGACGACGATTGCAGCATTTTTACCTCTTTTCATGATGACTGGTGAGATCAAAAATTTTATTATTCTCATTCCGATTGCTGTTGTCATGATACTGATTGGTTCTTTGCTGGAGAGTTTTTTCTTTCTGCCGCTTCATGCAAAAGAGTTTTTGAAAAAACAGAAAAATTTTATGGATTGGGAACCTCTGCAAAATCTTTATGAAGCTTTACTGCACAAGATGATTCGTTATAAGTATCTATTTTTGCTGACTTTTCTGGTACTCGTTCCCATTTTTACGGTAATAACGCTCAAGTCGATGCATTTTACCTTTTTCCCCAGTTTTGATGGAAACTATCTCTATGTAACGGCAAAAGCTCCGACAGATACACGCATAGAAGAGACACAAAAAATTGCGCAGGAGATTGAAAAATATATTCTTTCACATAAAGAGGAGTATGCACTCAAAGCGACTTCCACAGTTATTGGTTCACGTCGTTCCCTGGCAGGAGAAAATGAAAAGGGCGACAATATGCTCTATATTACCCTGGAACTTTACGACTTGAAACCGCAGAGTTTTATCAATGCCTATATCAATCCGGTTCTCAATTTCACTTTTGATTTTGACAATCCGAATTTTATCCGAAAAGAGCATACCTATGATTTGGCAAAAAAACTGAGAAAAGCTATTGCGCCGCTGAAAGAGAAATATCGTCTTGAGGAACTGGGTGTCAAAGAGGATAAACCAGGACTTATCAAAAGCGATATTCAGATCAATTTGAGTGGCAGAGACCGGCAGAAAATTATGGATGCCATTCAACTGCTTGAACAAAATCTCAGTACTATAGCTTATGTAAAAGATGTCAGTGACAATATCCAGCTTGGAAAGATGGAGTATAAACTGCATATCAACGACTACGGTGAACAGCTAGGGTTGACGGAGACAGCTATTGCAAGAGCACTTTCGGGATTTTTTCTCGATAACCGTAAAGCGATGACATTCAGCGAAACAGGAGTTATGGAGATAAAAACCAGAGCATTGGCAAAAGACGATATAAGTACCTTCTATCAGTTTGAGATAGCCACCCCATCGGGAAAACTGGTGCGTTTGACAGATATAGTGGATATTGTCAAAAAGAGAGACTATGAAAAAATCGAAAAGCGTGACGGCAAGATTGTCAAATCTGTTTTTGCCAATATTGATAAGAAAAAAATTACTGCGTTGGAAGTACTCGATAAAATCAAGCCTTTGATCGAAAAAATCAAAAAAGAGGGTGTAACCGTAGATCTTCTGGGAGAAAATGAGAAAAATCAACAGCTTAAAAATGATATGAAACGAGCCACAGTAATTGCACTTTTTTTAATTATGATTACCCTTCTTTTAATCTTCTCAAAATTGCGTTATGTATTGATTGTGATGTCGGTAATTCCTTTTTCAATGCTGGGCGCACTGCTGGGGCACAAGCTTTTGGGGGTTAACCTCTCTATGCCTTCTATTATCGGACTTCTGGGACTGGCGGGTGTTGTAATCAATGACGGTATTATCATGTTGGATTTTCTGCACGGTACACATAATGCAGATACATTTTATGAGCGTGCAAAACTGCGTCTGCGTCCGATTTTGATTACTTCTATTACTACTTTTCTGGGACTTTTTACACTGATATTCTATGCGACTGGACAGGCTGTGATTTTACAGCCTATTGCTATATCTCTTGGATTTGGGCTGCTGTGGGGAACAGTGCTGAACCTTGTCTATCTGCCCGCACTTTATGCCGTTGTCAATAAAATAAAACCATCAAGGAGTGATTCATGAAATCTCTGTTACTGCTATTTTTTACATTGCCGCTTCTGGCAGGTACATATAAGGCAAAAATTGAACCGCTGGAGCGTGTGACAATCTCTGCCCAGTATGGAGGTAAAGTTGTTAAAGCAGATCAAAATGATGAACTAAAAAGAGTTGATAAAACAGTTCTTGTGATCGATCACGCTCTTGAGTCTCAGGAACTTAAAAATGATCGGCTTAAACTAAAACTGTTAAAGAAGCAGATCATCATCAAACAGGGACAGTACAATCGGATCAGGACACTTAAAGGACAGAGCCTTTTTACAAAAGAGCGCTATCAAAGCGAACTGCTGGCATTGAAGATGCAAAAAAGCGATCTTGAAAATCAGATTGCAAAATTGGAAGATATTATTGCTAAAAAGGAGATCTCTCTCAAAAACCGCTATCTCAAAAAACTTTATGTCCGGCAGGGCGCTTTTGTCGCTCCAGGTATGAAACTGATGGATGTGGAAGATCTCAGCGGCAGCAGGATTATTCTCTATTTGGATGCAAAAGATCGCCAGAATATTGAAAATAAAAAGATCATAGTCGACGGTAAAAGTGACCATGGATATGTGATTCAGAAAGCGGCAAAAACAACGGATGAGCAGTATCTCTCCTCTTACCGTGTAGAACTTGTCAGAGAGGGAGATGCCGACTTTGGAAAAGTCGTGACAGTTGAGATAGGAGAAGAGTGATGCAAAAAATTCTTTTTTCTCTGCTTATGGTTTCCCTGCTTTACGGGGATTTGCCGCTCTCCTCGGAAAAAGCGGAATTGTTGAATCTTAAACGTCAAAAACAGAGTGTCGAAACTACTAAACTCAAAAACAGCTGGATTTCACCGATACAACTTTCAGCATCCTGGCAGCGTAGTGTAAATGCAGGTAATTTTGATGGAACCAGCACTAAGGCTGGTATTTCGTTAAGACAGGATATTTTCCGAAGCGGTGGGATCTGGTATGCGGTTGATTATGCCAGAGCACTGGGCGAAGCACAGGCTTTGGGAATCGATATTGAAGAGGCGCGGGAACTGGAGAGGCTTTACACTTTGAAGCTGCAGTATGAACGGGATCAGTTGAAATTGCGACAGGCAAAACTAACACTTAAAAACAGAGAGATCGATGCAGATGTTGTCAAAGAGCGTTATAAAGCCGGAGAGGCAGATATCAGTGACCTGAGCCGTGTGATGCTGCAGGTTGATCAGGCTGAAAATCAGTTGATTACCCTTGAAAATGCTCTGGCAACAGAGAAGTATGAGCTTCGAAAACTCTATGGCAGCAAGAGTCTCTCTTCCTTGACACTGCCTAAAATTCCGCTGGTTGATAAAGAGGATTATCTGGCTAAAAATCTTGAATTGCTTCGTTACAAAAAACAGATAGAGAGTGATAAAGCCAAATACAAAGCGGTACGCTCTTCCTACCTTCCGAAAATAAGTTTGAATGGTAACTATGGATATAGTAAATTCCGCGGGGATTTTCAAAATTATGATGGAGACGAATATGGATACGGTGTACAATTTTCTATGCCTCTGGATTATAATACAAACGAAGATTTAGAAGCGAATAAACTGACCTATTTAAGCAGTAAACTTGCCAGAGAAGATCGTAAAAAAGAGCTGGAGAGCGAGTATGAAAAACATATCTCGGCAATCGATGCGGGTAAAAAAAAGATTGAAGTTTCCAAACGGATGATTGAACGATATGATGCACTTTACCGTTTTGTAAAAGATGAGTACAGTGCAGGTACCAAAACAAGCTATGATGTAGAGTCTTTAAAAAATTCACTCCAAATACAGCAGCTTGAGAAAAAAATTCAACACTATAATATCACACTGGAAAAATTGGCACTCTTTTTTGCTATGAAGCACCTTTAAACAAAAAGAGTGTTTTCAGGAAGCACCATTTTCTATTTCTCTCTTTTTTAGAGAAAAAATATTGGTTCCGGCTTTTTGTTTGGCTATAATAAATATAGTTTAAATATTTAAGGTTCATTGTGAAAAACAAGATACTAAGTTATATCGCAATAGTGATGATACTTTTTCTTTCAGGATGCGGAGGGAGCAGTTCCTCTGTAAAAACAGTCTATCCGAATGAATCTTCCCAAACGGATGCACATGATACATCTGCTGCTACTGTTTCATCTTCTCCTGAATCAGTAATAGCAGAAGAAAAAATTGGTGCTTATTCTCTGTTGTATCCTTCCAAAACAGTAAAAAAACTTCCCCTCATACTTTTCCTTCCGGGCTGGGGATCCCAAAATCCGGAAGATTACAGGACATTGATAGATTTTATGGTTCAAAAAGGAAATATTGTCTTCTTTGCTCCCGAATATGGTGATGAATATGGTTCTAATCATATAATAGAAGAGTTTGAAACGATTTACCAAAAGAGTAAATTGCGCAGCTATTTTGATACCAGCCGTCTGGGAGTGGTGGGACACTCTTCCGGAGGTGGTAAAGCATATCGTGTTTTTGACTATTTTACGCAGAAAGGATGGGGTAAAAATGGTAGTTTTATCCTCTCCATGGCACCATGGTTTGCATTTGATATGGGAGAGAAAGAGATGCAGCGTTTGCCTGAAACAGCGTATTTTATGACTCTCCTGTTTTCGGAAGATATGAGTACGGATATACGTATTCCAATGACCATTTACAGTATGCTTTCACACATACCAAAAAATCATAAAACATTTTATATTTATCAAAATCCAAATGCGTCACACAACTATCCCGGAGGAACTCCGGCACTCTCTGCACTGGAGGGTGTGACAGAGCCGTTACTTGCTTTAATGCAAATCAGTTTTTATCATGAAAGCGAGCGTTTTTTGTACTATGATATCCATGGCAGTGATCAACCGTGGAGTGACTATGCCGCAGTTATAAAACCTTCGTATATGTATGAATATGACTGTTTTGCCGATCAGGGGGCTGCAGAAGATCCGATCTATACAGCGCTTTTTCGGTATGGTGTAGATTACTGTGCTATTTTCCCTTAGAGAAAGGAGTTTTGATGTCCCTCAAAGACAAAGAGAAGTGGAATAAAAAGTTTCAGGAGATGCCCGACTTGCTTGCTCCCCGTCCTCCAAGTGCTCTTGTCAAGCGCTTTGCACAAAATGGAACCGGCAAAGAGGCACTTGATCTTGCCTGTGGCGGAGGAAGACATACACTTTTTTTAAGTGGAGTTGGATTTCATGTAGATGCTGTGGATATTTCCTCTGTTGCACTGAAGAGACTGACATCAAAAATTAATCCTTCTTTAGTAACGTTGTATGAAGCAGATCTGGATAGTTATATGCCGGAGTATGGTAAGTATGATCTCATTGTCAAAACAAACTATCTTGACCGTGATTTGATTGAACGTGCCAAAGCAGGGCTTAAAAAAGGCGGTATTTTTATTGTCGAGACCTATATGGAAGATGATGCTAACGAAAAAAAAGACTCAAATCCTGATTTTCTGCTCAAAAAAGATGAGTTACCCGGGATTTTTGAAGAGGGATTTGATCTGCTGGCATATGAGACATTCTGGAATGAAACATATGAAAAGTACCGTATGAAAAAAGCTGCGATAGCGGTACGAAAACATTAAAAAGTTTTTTCTTCTCCATCTGCAAGCCAGACACTAATAAGGTTGTTTTTTTCAAAATGTAAGTAGCGGATATCCTGATGCCAGCAGGTTTGAGTGCTTGTTTCGGGCATCTTTATCATGATAGAGTTGTGGTGTCAAACCTGTCTGAGTCGCCCTAATATAAGAGGATACTCCTCTTCACTTTCGAAGGGATTTCATCTTTGCAATCTCTTCATATGCTGTTTCTAGAATTTCATTGCAAAGATTTTGTGGTACGAAGTTTTACAAGCGTAAAAAGCCATCTTTTTGAAATTGTGCAAGTTGTTTGGAAGAGAGTTTCATGATGCTTATCCTTATAATAAAAGATATTATACAGGAGGAGAACTCTTAAGCGGTTTTTTTATTTTGGTATGTAATAGTAAACAAAAGTATCGTTTTTTATGATTTGATAGCATGCAAATGGAAAAGATTGTAAATGTAAGACAGAAAAATAAGGAAATATTATGGCAAATATTGCACCGTTTGAGATACAGAGTGAACATTACGATGCGTGGTTTGAGGAGCATAGTGCTATCTACAAAGAGGAGCTTGCCGCGGTTAAATCATTGATGCCTCATTTTCATAATGCGATAGAAATCGGTGTAGGCACAGGACGGTTTGCCGCACCTCTGGGTATTCAGAAAGGATTGGAACCTTCTGCAAAAATGGCAGCAATCGCCCGAAAAAGAGGTATTGAAATCATTCCTGGCAGTGCAGAGAAAATGCCCCTGAATGATGGTGTCTATGATCTTGTTTTGATGGTTACAACCATCTGTTTCGTAGATGATGCTGCAAAAGTATTGACCCAAATCCGACGTATCCTGGAAGACAACGGTACGGTGATTATTGGTTTTGTAGACAAAAACACCCCTCTTGGCAGACGTTACCAGAAGCATAAAGGGGAGAGCCGTTTTTATAAAACAGCCCGTTTTTTCAGTACCGAGGAGGTTTTGGAACTTTTAAAAAATGCAGGTTTTGAAAAGTGCACGACGGTACAGACACTTTTTGGAGATGATCTGAAAAATATGCGTGGTGGACTTAAACAGGGATATGGTGAAGGTGCTTTTGTTGTGATTAAATGCCAGAAAGGAGCTTTACGATGACACAATATGTTAAAATAACCATTGTTTTCGATAATTACAGATATCTTCCGGATTTTCCGACACTCTGGGGATTTTCCGCTTTTATAGAAACTGATACACACACGCTGCTTTTCGATACTGGTAGCAATGGTCGCGTATTGTTGCAAAATATGCAGAAACTTGATATTGATTTGAAAAAAGCAGATACACTATTTATCTCTCATCCACACTGGGATCATATCGGCGGAATAGATTCGGTTTTGGAAGCAAATCATAATCTTGACCTTTATGTGCCTGCTTCACTCTCCAGACATCTTGTACATGATCTGGAAAAGTTAAGCAGACAAGTGAGGGTAATCGGTAAAGCGCCAGAAGAGATATATCCCTCTTTTTACACCACCGGTACAATGGGAGAGATAGGTGAGCAGTCTCTCATCATTGAAACTGCAACGGGACTTATAGTAGTTACGGGATGCGCCCATCCCGGTATAGAACATATTGCACAAAAAGCGATTACTCTTCTGCAAAAACCGATTGTGCTTTTGATGGGAGGTTTTCATCTTATGTATTCAGATAAGCAGCATATTTCCTCTGTTATTGAAACATTGCAGCAGCTTGGTGTTGAAAATGTCGCTCCTACCCACTGTAGCGGAGACCTTGCAATTGAGATGTTCAGCGCAGCTTTTGGAGAGCATTTTATTCAGGGAGGAACAGGCAGGATAATAGAGATCGGTGTGTAGATTTGAAGTATATGAGAATTTTCAGTTATTGTGCAATAGCCGTTTTTTTGTCCGGGTGTTTTTATATGCCTTTAAAGGTGATCAAAGGCTATCATCCGCTGGCAGAGATTTCTGACAGTGGTTTTTTAAATGATAATAATGACTATCAAAAATATCATGGGAAAAGGGTTTCTGTCTGGGGTTATCTTGATATTGACAACAGCTCTTTAAACAGACCATCTGCGCAGAGAGAACTTTTTTTCAATCTGAA
>CAZYZD010000077.1:0-10679 GCA_964651755.1 uncultured Sulfurospirillum sp.
GCGTCATCAAGATGGAAGGGTTGTTACCCGCAATCTCACTAAAAATTTGACGACGCGTCTTGATCAAAATCTTTTTAAGTTTAGACATGAAAACCCCTCTTCAAGCGTGCGCAAGCCACGCGCGGGCATTCCGCCGAGGAAAACAAAGCGTTAGCGTAGAGATTTGGGCTTTGCTCAAATTGCGTCATCAAGATGGAAGGGTTGTTACCCGCAATCTCACTAAAAATTTGACGACGAGTCTTGATCAAAATCTTTTTAAGCGTAGACATTAAGGTAATGGTACTGCCTCTAATACTTTTTCAATAATTTCATCACTTGTCACACCTTCTGCCTCCGCTTCATAGCTGAGGATCACACGGTGCCTGAGGACATCTTTTGCCATTGCAGCGATATCTACAGGTGTGACATGATCTTTACCGCGTAAAAATGCATGTGCCTGCGCGCCTTTATAGAGATTGATTGAGGCTCTTGGACTGGCACCGTACTGAATGTACTCTTTGATCTCTTCAAGTCCGAAACGCTCCGGTTCACGGGTCGCAAAAACAAGATCAACGATATAGCCTTTAAGTTCTTCATCGATGTGGATATTTTTCAATTCTGCTTTGAGTTGATCAAGCTCCTCTGCACTGGCGACTCGTTGTACTTCATCACTTTTACCCTCGGCAATGCGGCTGACAATCTCAATCTCTTCCGCTTTGGTGTTGTATCCGACAACTACTTTTAACATGAAACGATCCAACTGTGCTTCCGGAAGGGAGTAGGCGCCTTCCTGCTCTATCGGGTTTTGTGTTGCCAGAGTAAGGAAAGGATAGTCCAGTTTAAAAGTCTCATCTGCAATCGTTACCTGACGCTCCTGCATCGCTTCAAGTAGTGCTGACTGCACTTTTGCCGGGGCACGGTTGATCTCGTCTGCGAGCAGCAGATTGGTGAAAATAGGTCCCTTTTTAACTTTGAAACTGTTTTTCTGAGGATCGTATATCTCCGTTCCGATGATGTCGCTTGGAAGCAGATCCGGGGTGAATTGTACACGTTTGAAATCCAGTCCAAGAGTTTTTGCCAGTGTATTGACAGTGGTAGTCTTTGCCAGACCCGGTACACCTTCCAGGAGGATGTGTCCGTCGCACAGCAAACCGATAAGCAGTGCGTCGATCATCTCGTCCTGTCCGACGATTACTTTTTGCATTTCGTTTTTGATAGCAGTTAGTTTTTCACTCATGAATACTCCGGTAAATAAGTTGGGATTATTTTAGCGAAAATGGGTAAATCTAAGGTGAAGTTATAGTTTTAAATAGTACAAAAATTGTCTTAAATCAATAATAAATAATTATAATTATGATAAAATTTCCGGCAGAGGGGTGAATTTTTTATGAAAGTGAGGTAGTGATGGATAACGCTAACACAGTTTCGACTGATGTGTTGATCGTCGGCGGTGGTCCTGCGGGTCTTAGTACAGCTATTTATTTGGCGAATGTACTAAGCGAAAAAGGACAGAGTGCGAGAATCCTGCTTGTCGAAAAAGGCGAATCGATAGGCAGTCATATTCTCTCAGGTGCGGTGATAAAGCCGGAAGTTTTTGAAGATCTTCTTCCCTATACAGGAGTGGAAGATATACCTTTTGATTCTGATGTAGTGCAGGATACTACGGTTTTTCTGACAGATGATGGATCATTTGATCTTCCTTTTCATCCGCCCTATATGAACAATATGGGTAACAAAATAGCTTCTTTGGGACAAGTTTGCCGATATCTTGCAACAGTTGCCGAAAAGAAAGGTGTAGAAATTTACACAGGCTTTAGTGTAGATCAACTACTTTATGATGAAGATGGTAAAGTTATCGGTGCGAAAACCAAAGATACCGGAATCGACCATAACGGCAACAAAATGCCCAATTATCAGGAAGGTACATCGATAGAGGCAAAAATTACAATTCTTGCAGAAGGTACCAGAGGAAGTTTGACAAGAGGATTGATAGAAAAGAAAAATCTTGACAGTGGTAAAAATCCTCAAATCTACTCTTTGGGTGTCAAAGAACTCTGGAAAGTTCCTGAAGGCAATATCAAAGAGGGACAAGTTTTTCATACAGCCGGATATCCGCTTGCAAGCGGTGAAGAGTTCGGTGGTGGTTTTATCTACGGTTTGAGTAACAACCGTGTTGCTCTGGGACTTGTTGTAGGACTGGATTATAAAGATCCGACATTTGATATTCACGGTGCTATGCAGGTCTGGAAACAGCATCCGTTTGTGCGTAAGATACTCGAAGGCGGTTCTATTATGGAGTTTGGTGCCAAGACATTGCCTGAAGGCGGATACAACTCTATTCCGAAATTTTACGGAGACAATTTCCTGATTGTTGGTGACAGTGCGGGGATGCTGGCAACAGCAAGTCTTAAAGGTGTGCATCTGGCAGTACAGTCAGGGATCAATGCAGCTAAAACGGCAGCAGCGGCACTGATTAAAGATGATACCAGCGAAGCGGAACTCTCTTCCGTACAGAAGTACTTTGACAACAGCCGACTCTACAAAGAGCTCTATCCTGTGCGAAATTTCAGACAATCTTTTGAAAATGGTCTGATTTCCGGCGCACTGCGTTTCGGTGTACAGTTGATAACTAAAGGTGCATGTCTGACGGGTGATCTTAAAACAGTACCGGACAATCAGACACTCAGAAAATTGAGTGAAATGGGTGACAAAAAACCTTTTGCCGAGCGTTTCGCCGGTAAGCTGGAGTTTGACAAAGTCCTGACGTTCGATAAAGTTACCGATGTTTTCTACTCCAAGGCAAATCATGACGAAGCACAGCCTTGTCATTTGGTAGTGGATGAAGCAAAAGTAAAACAAAATATTGAAGAGTATGGCGGACCGTGTCAATATTTCTGTCCGGCAGAAGTGTATGAAGTGCATACCGACAAGAAGAGCGGAGAGAAAGAGTTGCGTATTCATGCTGAAAACTGCGTGCATTGTAAAACCTGTGATATCAAGTCCCCGAACAATGCAATACTCTGGGTTCCACCTTACGGTGGCGACGGCCCGCAATATGATTATATGTAGGAAAGGAGAACTGCAATGGCTTTAACTATCATAAGTTTGATGAAACAAGTACCCCTGCCAAGTGAAATGCGTATGGGTGAAGATGGTCTGATGGACAGGACAAAAGCGAAATCGATCATCAATGTAGATTGCTCCTTTGCTCTGGAAGCAGGGCTTCAGTTTAAAAAGGAAAACCCGGATGCCAGACTTATCGTCTGTTCTATGGGACCACCGTCTTTTGAGATGTCGCTGAAAAAAGCACTCTCCATGGGATATGACGAAGCATATCTTCTATCAGATAGAAGACTGGGCGGAAGTGATACCTATGCAACGGGTCTTGCACTTTCGACACTTTTGAAACATCTTGGATTTGACAAAGATAACAAAGAACCTTTTGTTATTGTTGCCGGAAGACAGACCAGTGACGGAGATACAGCACACGTACCGTCTCAGGTTGCGGAAAACATGGGAATCCCTCAGGCAACATTTATAGAAGTTGCTGAGATGAAAGATGGTCATATAGTTGCGAAGAGGATTATTGAGGGTGGTTATCAGATGATGAAACTACCGCTTCCATGTATGCTTTCTCTCACACCGACGGGTATTCCGCCGAGACGACCGACACTCAAAGGTGCTATCAAAGCAAAAGAGAGTGAAATTACAATGCTCAATATCGATGATATCGGCTTGAGTGATGAAAAGATCGGTCTCAGCGGTTCACCAACAATCGTTGCGAAAGTGCAAAATATCGTCAGTGAGCGTGCACCGGTTATCATGAGTGAAGGACATGATGAAAAAGAGTTGGTTGACAATCTGGTAAAAAATGTCAAAGCTGGAAAAAATCAACTTGAAACAAAAGAGAAAAAAGCGAAAAAAGGGCGTGCCAGACCGGATTTTGAAGTGACAGATTTCAGAAACGGTGCAAAGGGAATTCTTACCTGGGCGGAAGTCGCAAACGGAGAGATTACACGACCTTCGCTGGAGCTTTTGACACCAGCAAGAGAACTGGCTAGCAAGCTGGAAGAGGGTACAAAAGTAACGACACTGTTGATCGGTGGAGAGGGTGCGAAAAACTATGCACAGGATCTGATAGCACACGGCAGTGATGAGGTGATAGTTGTTGAAGATGAGAGACTCAAAGAGTATCTGGTACTCCCTTATGCTTCTATCTTTGAGCAGGTTATCAAAGAGAGAAATCCTGAAATCGCACTTTTTGCTGCAACAACAGCGGGAAGAGAACTTGCTCCTCGTATCGGTGTAAAGACAGACAGTGGTGTTACAGCTGACTGTACGGCACTCGATATCGGCGAACATATTGACCGTAAAAAGAAGACGATATTCGCACCTATTTTGGAGTCTATGCGTCCAACATACGGTGAAAGTAAACTGGCAACTATTTTAGGGTTCGTCTGTCCTCAGATATCAACCGCAAGAGCGGGAACATTTGAAGTACCGACACCGGATCCAAAAAGAGAAGGAATCGTCAGTGAATTTAAACCGACACTCAAAGATGAAGATTTTGTAACGGAGATTTTAGAGACTGTTCGTGGAGAAGCCGGCTTGCAAAATCTTTTTGAAGCTGATATCATTGTTGCAGGGGGAAGACCTGCGGGTGAGATAGATGGACTTGGACTTGTCAAAGAACTTGTTGAAGCGCTTAGAGAACAAGGTGTCAATGCCGAGTGGGCTGCAAGTCGTCCGGCAGTAGACGGCGGATATGCAGAGTATGCCAGACAGGTAGGACAGACAGGAAAAACAGTGCGTCCTAAAGTCTATATTTCAGCTGCAATTTCCGGAGCGATTCAGCATATTGCAGGTATGAAAGAGTCTGAGACGATTATTGCGATCGACAGCAACCCGAAAGCTTCTATCTTTCACAATGCCGATTTTGGAATCGTCGGTATGTATCAGGATGTACTGCCTGAATTGATTGAGCGGGTTAAAGGTGGTTTTACATTTGGCATTGAGCCTAAAAAATAGACAAAAGGAGTTTGAATGGTTGGAAGAAAAGTAGGTATAGTAGGAGCAGGTTTTGTAGGTGCGACGGCAGCGTATACGCTGGCGTTGACCGGTAGTTGTCATGAGATTATTTTGTACGATATCGTTCCTGAAGTAGCAAAAGGTAAGGCGATAGATATCGGACAATCTACAGCATATTCTCCAAAAGGTACTATTGTAACCGCTGCTGAATCTCCAAGTGACATGAAAAACTGCGATATTGTGGTTATCACTGCGGGTGTGCCCAGAAGAAGTGAGATGACCAGAGCCGATCTTTTGAT
Source organism: uncultured Sulfurospirillum sp. (assembly GCA_964651755.1). Classification (GTDB taxonomy): domain Bacteria; phylum Campylobacterota; class Campylobacteria; order Campylobacterales; family QNZT01; genus QNZT01. Next base: position 5,307 of record CAZYZD010000077.1, read on the forward strand.
GATCAATGCAAAAATCATGACTGATGTTGTGGATAACATCAAAAAATATTCACCCAATGCAATCATCCTCTGTGTTTCCAATCCACTTGATGTCATGACATATGTAATCCATAAACTGACAGGCTGGGAGAGAAACAGGATTCTTGGTATGGCAGGGGCATTGGATGGTGCGAGAATGGCATATCAGATTCAGAAAAAAGTAGGATACGGTTCGGGACAGACCAGAGCGATCGTTATCGGTGATCATGGTGAAAATATGATTCCATATCCTGAGATTTCAGCCGTGGGCGGTGTACCTTTAGAGCAGATTATCGGTAAAACAGATATGGAAGATATCATTCAGAAAACCAAACAGGGCGGGGCGGAGATCGTAAAATATCTGGGAACCTCAGCGTATTATGCACCTGGAAGATCGGTATCGATTATGGTTGAAGCGATTCTTGATGATTCAAAAATTGTTATGCCTTCATCTGTACTGCTTAACGGTGAGTATGGTTACAAAGATGTGACACTTGGCGTACCTGTCGTACTTGGTGCCAAAGGTGTTGAAAAAATCATCGAACTTGAACTTGACGATGAAATGAAAGCAAAAGTAGATAAATCAGTCGGTTCTATTCGTGAAAATATAGAAATCCTTGAACAAGAGGGATTTTTTAGTTAACTGTTGAAGTGTATCGGATTTTTTCCGATACATTTGGCTTTTTATCTCTATAACTTCTACTTTTACAATATCCAGTATAAATTTTCTTAGATGTATTATTTTATAGTATCGCTTTGGTGTATTCGTCGGGTGTATTGAGGTTGGTAAAGATTTTTTCTTCATCAAATGGAACAAAGGTTGTTTGGATTTTTTCAAAAAGGTGTGTAAAGCGGTATTTTTTTATCTTGGCAAGTTGTTTCAGTGTAGGTAATGAGGAATATTTATAGATAGCACAAAGAGGTTGATTGCCGTTTGGACTTTTTGCAATGATGGCATCACAGTCTTTGCTGTTTTGTTCTAAAAGAGTTTGAAAATGGTTGGCTTCAAAAAAGGGAGTGTCGACACTCAACACACAGATGGTGTCGGTATCAAGTTTCTCAAAAGCGGAGATAAGACCGATATGCGGTGCAGAGTCTTCGTAACTTTTCAAATCTTCCACAAAATCAGCTTCAAAATCAAACTTGCGTTTATCTTTACAGCCAATATAAATTTTCTGAAAATAGGGTTTAAATCTTTCTATCTGGTATTGTGTGAGGGTTGGATAACCTCCAAATGGAAGCAGCGCTTTGTCTCTTCCCATCCGTGAACTCTTGCCGCCGGCAAAGATGATCAGAGGATGGGTGATTTTCATGAAGTTACAAATCTCTTGGGTCAGTGATCTTTCCGGTGATAGCCGAAGCTGCAGCGACAGCAGAGTTTGCAAGGTAGATTTCTGAGCTTCTTGCACCCATACGACCGACAAAGTTTCTGTTGGTGGTGGAGATACAGCGTTCATTATCTCCCAAAATACCCATATAACCACCCAGACACGCGCCGCAGGTCGGGTTGCTTACAACCGCGCCGGCATCGATGAGGATATCGATGAGTCCCTCTTTCTCCGCCTGTTTGAGGATTTTTTGGGTAGCAGGGGTAACGATCATACGTGTGCGTCTGGCTACTCTTTTGCCTTTGACGATCTCAGCTGCGATTCTCAAATCTCCCAGACGTCCGTTGGTACAACTTCCGATGAAAACCTGATCGACTGCCAGATCATCTTCTACTGCCTGACGAATAGATTTACCGTTTGACGGCAGGTGTGGATATGCGATAACAGGATCAAGATTTTCCACATCGATCTCTATGGTTCTGACATAGTGTGCATCCGGATCAGAGTAGTGGTATTTGGGTGAGTCACGAAGCTCTTTGTCGGCAAGAAAAGCTTTGGTTGTATCATCGACTGCAACAATGCCGCTTTTGGCACCTGCTTCTATTGCCATATTACAAAGGCTGAAACGATCATCCATATCAAGATGCTCGATAGTGTCTCCCGTAAATTCCAGTGTTTGGTAAAGTGCACCGTCAACACCGATTTGGCGAATGATCTCAAGGATTAGATCTTTTCCGTAAACATGCTGACCGGGTTTTCCTTTGAAAACAACTTTGATGGACTCAGGCACTCGGAACCAGTTACCGCCTGTGATCATCGCAAAAGCAAGGTCAGTAGAACCCATTCCTGTTGAAAATGCGCCAAGTGCACCGTGTGTACATGTGTGACTGTCCGCACCGATGATGACATCTCCGGGTATGACAAGTCCTTTTTCCGGTAAAAGCGCATGTTCTATACCCATATCTTTTTCATCAAAAAAGAGTTTAAGATCATGTTTGTAGGCAAATTCACGGCTGATTTTTGCCTGATTTGCTGATGCGATATCTTTAGCAGGGATAAAGTGATCCATAACAATGGCGAAGTTATCCGGTTTTGCCAGTTTCTCGGCACCACTCTCCTCAAAAGCACGAATCGAGATCGGCGTGGTGATATCGTTTCCGATGACCATGTCGATATCGCAGCGGATAATCTCACCCGCCTTGACTTCACGACCAACATGTTCGCTGAAAATCTTTTCTGTAATCGTTTGTCCCATTTTTATTCCTGATATAGTGAAATTAGCGCGATTGTATCTAAATTTTTTTTAGATACACCGTAAAATCATGAGGTAGATATCCTGTACGTGTTTTTATTTCACAATCGAACTTTTTACAAAAGTGTTTGATCTCCTGAGGGAGGAAGTAGTTGAAGCTTTTACTTCTGTCTTTGCCGTAAAGGAGGTTGAAAGCGAACCCTTTTTGTGACTGCTCAAAGCACCGCTCGATAAAGAGATAAGTCTCAAAACGACTAAGGATATTCATGGAACCGCTGGCGATGTAAAAATCTGCTTTTTCAAGGGGGTCTTTGAGGATGTCTTTGTGCTCGATCTTCTGTTTTGTGTGCTCTTTGGCGATGGCAATATTTTCTTCAACAATCTCATACCCTCTATAGCGTATCTTGCAAAGGGGGTTGATAAAGTGGTAAAAGTCTCCAAACCCGCAACCCGCGTCGATGAGGCTGTCCCCCTCTTTTAGATCTTCTTTGATCATCTCATGAAGTACTTCGAAACGTTTGATCTGGGAGTAGTCGTCATGCCAGTTGAGTCCCTTGGCGGAGCGTCCATATTTTTTCAGAGCATTTTTATAAAAGGTGTCGTTGTCGATACGTGGCATAGGGAATTGTAACAAGCTATGGTATACTTTATGCTTAAATATACTTGATAATTATGACAAGGTATTGTAAATGTTTAATAATAAGAATATTCTTATAACTGGTGGAACGGGGAGTTTTGGGAAAAAGTTTACCAAAACCGTACTTGAACGCTATAAACCCAATAAAGTGATTATCTATTCTCGTGATGAACAGAAACATTTTGAGATGGCACAGACATTTACTGAGCCTTGTATGCGTTTTTTTGTCGGAGATGTGCGGGATTTTAAACGGCTTCGTAAGGCGATGCAGGATGTAGACTATGTTGTGCATGCTGCTGCGATGAAACATGTGCATATCGCCGAGTATAATCCTATGGAGTGTATCAACACCAATGTTCATGGTGCGGAGTTTGTGATTGATGCGTCGATTGATTGCGGAGTGAAGCAGGTGATCGCCCTCTCTACCGATAAAGCTGCAAATCCAATCAATCTCTACGGTGCAACCAAACTGGCAAGTGACAAACTTTTTGTGGCGGCAAACAATGTCGTAGGGAAAAAGCATACCCGTTTTTCTGTAGTGCGTTACGGCAATGTTATCGGCAGCAATGGATCGGTGATTCCATATTTTAAGAAGCTTTTAGCGCAGGGGGAAGAGAATCTTCCGATTACTGATGCGCGCATGACACGTTTTTTGATTACGTTGCAACAGGGAGTTGATTTTGTGATCGATTCATTTGAGAGAATGCATGGAGGTGAGATTTTCGTACCTAAAATCCCTTCGATGAAGATGACCGATCTTGCTTTGGCGATGAGTGGCGGAAAGCCGTATAAGGTAATCGGTATTCGTCCAGGAGAGAAACTTCATGAAGCGATGATCACCAAAGAGGATAGTTTAAGGACGCTGGAGTTTAGTAAGCATTATATCATCAAACCGACCATCCGTTTTACTGAGGCGGTCGATTTTACAACCGATGCCAAGGGTGAAAAGGGAAAAGCAGTAGAAGATGGATTTGAGTATGCTTCCGATACCAATACAGAGTGGTTAAGCAAAGAGGCGTTTTTGGAGTTGATCAAAGATGTTTGATTTTATTCCGTATGGAAGACAAACAATCGAGCAAGAGGATATCGATGCGGTCTCTAAAGCGCTAAAAGATCCGCTTATCACAACGGGACCGAAAGTTAAAGAGTTTGAAGAGAGAATATCTAAGTATTGCGAAAGTGAATATGCAGTAGCGGTTTCCAACGGAACCGCCGCTTTGCATCTGGCTTCTTTGGCACTTTTGAGTGAGGGTGAAGAGGTCTTAACCACACCAAATAGTTTTCTTGCCACTTCAAACAGTATCCTTTATGCCGGAGCGAAGCCTATCTTTGTCGATATCGCCGAAGATGGAAATATCGACTTAAATCTCTGCGAAGATGCTCTAAAAAAAGGTGGAAAAATCTCGGCTATCTACGCCGTTTCATTTTCGGGAAGGCTTGTAGCACAAAGCGATTTGAAGTTTTTGAGAGATCGATACGGGGTGAAGATCTTGGAAGATAACGCTCATGCTATCGGAGCGGTGAGAGAGGGGGTGAGAGCCGGAAGTTGTCAAAATAGCGATCTGTCGATCTTTTCGTTTCATCCGGTTAAAAATATGACCACCGGCGAGGGTGGGGCGATCACGACAAACGATAGAGAGCTTTATGAGAAGTTGTTGACTCTTAGAAATCACGGCATAGTAAAGAGTAAAGAGATGGCTCCTTGGGAGTATGAGATGAGAACTCTGGGGTTTAACTACCGACTCACCGACTTTCAAGCGGCTCTTGGGATCAGTCAGATAAAGAGGCTTGAGGGATTTTTGTCAAAAAGAAGAGAGATAGCAAAGCGGTATGATAAGGCTTTTGACTCTACTGAGACAATAGAGCCTCTGTATAGCTTTGATGAGGGGAGTGCTTATCATCTCTATGTCGTAAAAGTTAAAAACAGCGATAAAAGAGCTCTCTTTGAAAAACTACTCTCCAAAGGAGTTGGCGTGCAACTTCACTACATGCCGATAAACAGACAGCCCTATTATAAAAGTTTGGGTTATGGCGATGAGGTGATGCCTGTGATGGATAGGTACTATCAGGAGGCTTTGAGTCTGCCTATCTATCCGCTTCTTGGCAAAGCGGAGCAGGAGTATGTGATAGAGAGTCTG
>CAZYZD010000078.1:0-4048 GCA_964651755.1 uncultured Sulfurospirillum sp.
TCTGCAAATAGGCATCTTCCACCCGTGCCATCATGAAATCTGCCAGAACAGCGTTTTGTTCACTGTTACAGGCAGAACTCAGCTTCTGGGATATAGATTGAAAAAAGTAGTGCTCCAGATAACTCTCTTCATGTAACAACTCCAAAAAAAGAGTTCCCGGCAGGATATAACAAATCGTCTCTTCTGCCGCTACAAATGTATGTCTGGCATACTTTTCGATTAATGAGACAGGATCAAAAAGTTCCCCGGAAGTATAGATGGAGAGAATCTCCTCCTCTTCTCTTTCATGAACAACCCCTTTGATGATAAAATATAAAAATTCTGGCATTGCACCTTTTTGCAGTACTACTTCCTCTGCCCTGAAATATGCAATGTCAAGATTTTCAGCAATCTTATCTACAATTTTGTTTGCGACACGATCAAAGGGAGGAATCCCTCTGATAAAAGTACGCTGTTCCAGTAACTCCAAAATATTTTCCTTTTTAACGATTCTATTTTGCATTTTACCCAAAAACTTTACACACACAGAGCCTTACGCAACCCCTCGCTGCGCAGACTCCGGTATTAACAAAGTCCTGGAGAAATCACTTCCCCAAAACTTCTCTCTAATGAGACGATGCACCCTCAGCACCGATACCTGTCTGACAACGGATATCCTGCGCTTCAAACGCTTCACGCTCTTTTTGCGCCTGCTCACTCTTGTCAGTGATCGAGAAGAACCAGATCGCGATAAACGCCACTGTCACCGAAAAGAGCGCCGGATACTTGTATGGGAAAATCGCTTCTGCATTCCCCAGAATCTGAACCCAGACAATCGGACCCAGAATCACCAGTGCCACCGCTGTTGCAAGTCCCAGTGTACCGCCGATCACCGCACCGCGGGTGGTAAGGTTTTTCCAATAGATAGAGAGAAAGAGTATCGGAAAGTTCGCCGATGCCGCAATCGCAAACGCCAGACCAACCATAAATGCGATATTCTGTTTCTCGAAAGCAATCCCCAGAAAGATAGTAACAATACCCAGAATCACCGTGGCAATTTTGGAAACACGCATCTCTTTGATCTCATCCACTTTACCGGAAGTAAACGCATTGGCATAAAGATCATGAGAGATTGCCGATGCCCCCGCCAGTGTCAACCCGGAAACCACCGCAAGGATTGTCGCAAATGCCACCGCCGAAATAAATCCCAGGAAAATATCCCCTCCGACTGCATGACTGAGGTGAATCGCCGCCATATTGTTACCGCCAAGCAATGTCCCTTTGGCAACATCCAGATACTCCGGATTCTGGGAAACCAGTACAATCGCACCAAACCCGATGATAAACGTCAAAATGTAAAAATAGCCGATAAATCCCGTCGCATAAAAGACAGACTTTCGTGCCTCTTTGGCATCTGCTACTGTAAAAAATCGCATCAGAATATGCGGCAGACCTGCTGTACCGAACATCAGCGCAATACCCAGCGAAATCGCCGACACAGGATCACTCACCAATCCGCCCGGACTCATGATTGCATCATGATTTTTATGTACCTCAACCGCTTTTTCAAACAAAGACTCAAAACTGAATCCGAAATGGTACATCACGGCAATCGCCATAAACGTAGCCCCCGAAAGCAATAAACCGGCTTTGATAATCTGCACCCATGTGGTCGCCAGCATACCGCCGAAAGTAACATATGCGATCATCAGTACACCAACCAGAATAACCGCCGCTTCATACGGCAATCCAAAAAGAACCTGAATCAATTTACCCGATCCCACCATCTGTGCAATCAGATACAAAATCACCGTTGCAATCGAACCAAATGCCGCCAAAATACGAATAGGGCGCTGTCTGAGTCTGAAAGATGCCACATCCGCAAAAGTATATTTACCCAGATTTCTGAGCTTTTCCGCAATCAAAAAGAGGATAACCGGCCACCCAACCAGAAAACCGATAGAGTAGATCAAACCATCATACCCTTTCAGATAGACCAGCCCGGAAATTCCCAGAAAAGATGCCGCAGACATATAATCTCCCGCAATTGCCATACCATTTTGAAACCCCGTAATACCCCCGCCGGCAGTATAAAAATCTTTCGCAGTTTTCGTACGTTTTGCCGCCCAGTAGGTAATCCCCAGGGTAGCAGCCACAAAAATCAAAAACATCACCACCGCAGCGACATTTAAATCTCTCTCTCCGGAGACACCTGCATCCCCGCCACTTGCCAGTAACGAACCTGTTGCAAAGAGCAAAAACCATGCTATCTTTTTCATACCCCAATCTCCTCTTTCAGTTCTGCTTTAACTTTTCGCTCCAGTTCATCATAGGTACTGTTGGCACGCCAGGTATAGATCCCCGTCAGTAAAAATGCAAACACTATAATAAAAATACCAACAGGAATCCCGATAGTGATAACACCCTCACCAATAGGTATACCCAACGTTTTGGGACTGAATGCAATGGTCAAAATAAATGCATAGTAGACCACCAGCATAGCAATTGCAAGTTTCCAGGCAAAACCGCTTCTCTTTGTTACCAGTTCCTGATAGTCGGGATTCTTTTTGATCCGCTCTATCGTCTTTTTATCCATCATGAAAACTCCTTTTTGTATATTATATAATTAAAAATTATAATTTAAGATGAGTCTGTACTCACTCCAGTCAAGTCCCGTAACAAAATCAGAAGGAAAGTTACCCCGCAGGCGTACCTGAAGATTTTTCACCGCTTCCGGATAATACTTCATGTCAAAACCAAACTCTTTTGCCGTCCACTCATTGCCGGGCTTGACAGCGTTGTCCGCACCGACATCAAACTCCGTATAGTAGAGTGCCGTACTGAGATTGACCCCGCTGTTTTTGAAGTTGTAGCTTCCCGCCACTTTCCATGCCGAAGTATCTGCAAAAAACATATGACGCGTTACCATCCCCTGCGTAAACGCCGGCATACCGCCCCACGGCGTAATCACACCACCGTTGATCGCAGCATCTTTGGCACTGTCTGTCTCAGAGTAAGCTGCATAGGCACTCAAAGCGCCATATTTTGCCCCTGCTTTGAGTGCATAGTAGGTACTGTCGACTTTCCCGATAAATTTATCCCCTATATCACTCTCATTGATCAACTGTACCGCGGCAAAAGGCTTGACACTGTCGCTTAACAGACACTGCCACTTTACATCTGCCTGTGCATAAACAGCATTTAAAATATCATGTGCATAATAATCCCAGAGTTGCAGGCTTACATTCTCAATCCCTTTATAGATCACAGCACCGACAGTTACACCGTCATTATCTTTACCGACTGCATACTTCCCCATATCCATAAATCTGCCGCTTTCACTGTTGACCAGGCTGTACCCGGAACTCACACCCAGTGCGCCGCCGCCATACTGGTTGGAAAATGTACCCGCCTGAAACTTGGTTACATGCGCAAGGATCAATGTCGTCTTTTCCAGATCGGTATTGCTGACAACTGCCGCTTCAAAAAGGTTTGGCAGCATTCTTGCATCGTCGGCACCGGCTAAAGGGGTATTGAGCTTCTGGCGACCGTAGGTAAGGGTAGTATTGCCTGTCTGGTATTTGATATAAGCTTCTCCAAGGATCGCATACCCTTTTTTGTCTTCACCATAGAGAGAAGGATTGACTTTATCCGGCGTATCGTCATCAAAACCCAGCGGCGATGTTGAATAATACGCCGCACCGAAACTCAACCCCTCAACCGGAGCAGTTTCAAATTTCAGATGCCCGCCCCCGGCAAAAGCGCTTCTGTCTGTCTGTGTATCGCCTATGGTTCCGCTGCGATCACGCGTAATATAAAACAACCTGATCTGCCCACTCGCTTCTCCCTGTGAAAAAGCCTCTTCCAGTGTATCCACCGCCTCTGCACTGCCGCACAAAAAGACCGCAGCACACAAAGCAATTCCAATACTTTTCATCATCAACTCCTGCATATAAATAGTTTAAATACATCGCAATGATAAAAGCGGAGTGTAGCATTAGCGTAGCAAAAGGGGAAAAGGTAAGTTTTTTAGTCTTTCAGCGTTTAAAGTGAGTATATTTGTAACATA
>CAZYZD010000078.1:4148-10321 GCA_964651755.1 uncultured Sulfurospirillum sp.
ATAAACACCCACTGCCATCAAAGGAAGCAGATAAACCAAACGCTTTTGCACTGTTGCAAGCAGAGAAAGAGCGATATAGAGAACCAAATACCAAAGCGGTGTGCTAAAGTGGTATATCTCTCCCTTTTGATGCAGCAGTTTCAAGAGTGCCGGATCAAGCAGATCCCCCTGCCCTGCCAGATGAAGCAACATCTCCAGCGGATAAAAAACCGAAAAAAGTATAGACAAAAGCGGCGAATAGAGTTGATGCCAGCTAAATGTTGTAAAGAAAAAATGGACAATAGGTATCATCATGAGATAGACCCAGATATTTAACAGTATTACCATCAGCCACGGTCTGAGGTTTCCAAAATAGTGTAAAAAAAGATAGATATAAAAAACACCTGCCACCGAAAACCAAAACCCGATTGAAAACAGAAACGAAGGAAAAAGTACCAGTATCGTCAGCACTGTCACAAAGAGCACTTCAAAAGAGAGAATTCTGAAATGTCTGTGAAAAAGAAAAAAGCCATACACCAGCATCACAAAAGAGCGCAGCAGAGAGGGGATAAACCCCAGCATCCAGAGATAGGCAAACAATATAGCCAAAATCACCATTGTCAGATCAAAACGCATATTGCGATAGGGGAAATAGCGATTTTGCATATAGTAGTAGGGATAACGCAGTAAAAAATAGAAAATAGCGAATAATACACCCAGATGAAAACCGCTGATGGCAATCAGATGCGAAATACCAAGTTTTGCTACATCTTTGCGTAATCCTTTAGAGATTGGTTCTCCCAGAAAGAGAGCGGTAAAGAGTTCACGGGTGGTACCATTTTCATGCTGATCCTCTATAAAGTTCCGTAAACCGGCTTTAATCCCCTCCTCTTTTTCAAAAATACGAATATCATATGAAGGTACATAAAAAGTATGCAGATAATTCCAGAAATCGATCTTGTCGGTAATTACACCAAGGGAGATTTGACGTCCTTTCAAGTCAATCAAATCTTCATAGTTGGTTGTAAAGAAAAGAGCGCCTTCTTTACTCCTGAGTTTCAGTACATGATACCTTTTACCCGATTTTTTCTCTTTTTGGTAGTGTTGCAGTACGGTAGCTTCAGTACGATAAAATTTATTTGCATGAAATTTCTGAAAATCGAGATAGCGCATATAAATATGCAGACAAAAAAAGATACCCATCACCAGAGCAAAAAGGATAATCTCCTTTTTGTTTCGAAAAAGATCGATCCTTTCCACTAGATCGGCGGCAGCTCGATTTTGGAGTTTTTAGCATTCTCCTCGGCATTTTCGAAAACAATCTCCACCGGTACATTGCCTTTATCGACAAAACGGGTAAAACGTTTTTGAAAGACCAGATGTGCAGTACCGATCGGACCACTTCTGTTTTTACCGATGATCACCTCCGCTTCCTCTTCCGCTTTGGAAACAAACTCGCTTTTGTACTCTTTCCCCTCTGCTTTGGCACGCTTCTCTTTCTCTTTCTCTTCACGCATCTTATAGACATCATCACGGTAAACAAACATAATAATATCCGCATCCTGTTCAATCGAACCAGATTCACGAATATCACTCAGCATCGGACGTTTATCATGACGACTCTCCAGTCCACGATTGAGCTGTGAAAGCGCGATGATGGGAATCTGCAACTCTCTCGCCAGAAGTTTCAATCCACGGGAAATCTCACTTACCTCCAGGTGACGGTCTTTGCTCCCCGTACCACTCATCAACTGTAAGTAGTCGATTATTGCTAATGATATTTCAGGATTCTGCGTTTTGATTTTTCGAAGCTTGGAACGAAGCTGGTTGATATTGATCAAACCGTCATCATCGACAAAGAGTTTCTTCTGCGACATCTCATCGGTTGCACGGCTCAAATGAGACCACTCTTCATCGGTTAAATCCCCTACTTTGAGATTTTGCAAAGGTATCGACGTTTTGGCACTCAGCATCCGGAGCATCAACTCTTCAGCAGGCATCTCCAGGGAGAAAATCGCTACACCGCGGTTGTCATCCAGCGCTTTCTGGGCAAGATTGAGCGTAAAAGCAGTGTTATGCGTTACAGTCATATCTTCAAGCAAAAAGAGGCTGTTCCCGTCGATCTCAAAACCGTAATAATCATCTACCTTGTCAAACTCCACTTTGATACCCGTCTGATTCCAGCTGCGTTTACCAACCCACGGCTGGGCTTTTTTGCGTGCAATCTTCACCGGTACCCGGTCGATATTACCAAAGATCCGCACCCGGTACGCCACACCTTCAAAACCGGTCGCTTTAACAGCGCTCTTCTTCTTTTTCAAAGAGGTACGAAATCCAAGCGAATCTGCCAGAAACTTGATTTGTCTGGCTAAACTTTTGGAAATTCGGGTAATTTCATAACCGTTACGCTCTTTGTCATAGCGCCCGTCACTGTCAATCAAACCCGCCAGAAGTTCCAGACGCTTTTGGGTGGAATTGATCAAATAATTATTGGGAATATGTTTGTTTTCCAGGACTCCTAATCTGCGAAGTTCTGCCTTGATAAGTTCCAAACCGAATCTTTTTGCATACGATTTTAAATAGCGAACGACCTCTTTATCCTCTATTGCAATACGAAAATCTGATTTTCGCCCCTTTCCCAGCCACAGACCAAGAAAATAGGGTTCAATACCAATATCTTTTTCCATAAATTTTACAGGAACTTTATACCCTTTATAGCGGGACTTGAATTTGTCCGATTTTTGAAGATACTCCCGTACAGAGATATTGAGTACATCATCTTGCTTATCTTTACCTTTGCTGCGACTGCGTTTAAGCGAAAGAATATGCGACTCGTTTACACGGTAGTCAATCCCCTTTTTCTGGCGAATCCAGTACATCCGTTCACGTCCTCTGGCAATAGAAAGCACTTTCCTGGGAGTCGAATCGTCACCCATCAGCAACTCCCCTCTTTCAATATCTTCCACCGCTTTCAAAGAGCCGTCATACATCAATACTTTCGTACCCTTTGCAAGACATTTACCCATCGCCGGTCTGGCCGCAATGATAATCAACTGCCCCTCTCCAAAACCGGCAGTTAATTCATTTAATTCGCGAAAACCTGTATCGACACCGGTAACACCGTTGTTGCCCCGTTTTTTCATTTCATGAATATGGGCAATCGTCGCAGCTACCATCTCCGGTGATTCCCGGAACTCTTTGGTATTTGCATCCAGAGAGATTTCATATAACTCTTTCTGGACAATATTTAAAATATCGTCACTTGGAAGATCATCTTCTACCGTTACTTCACGGATTCTGGAGGTCAGTTTGACCAGTTCACGTTTGATCGCTTTCTCTTTGATCTCTTCTACATAAGCCGTGACATTGGAAATAGGATTGGCAGAGATGATCTCTATAAATACATCTTCGTTGTAACGTTTTTTCTGCAACAGTTTCTTTTTCAGAAACTCTTCGTCGATCGGCTGTTCTTCCCGGTCAAGTTCTTCCATACACTGAAAAATCACCTGATGATCCGGCAGGTAAAAATCTTCAGGCGAAAGTTTTGAAGCAACATCTTCATAGAGCGTCGGCTCAAAAATTATCGCACTTAAAATAGCACGTTCGATGTTGAGATTGTGTAGTTGGTTGGGTGTCAAAACGGACTCCTTTTTTTGACAACGATTATAACGCTAATATCGGACAATTTTATGTCCTCATGATAGATAAAATCAAATTGTTTATGTTTCATTTATGTAGATTTATTGCCATTTTAACATCTCAAGCTGTAACGAGACTAATGGAAGAAAAATAGTTTAAAAGTATCGCTATGAAAGAATCATTTTTTTCATACCATTATCTTGTTCTATTAATTCAACTCTCTGGGGATAAGATTTATAAGGTATAATTTTATGCTGTTTTTCATCCATAAATAGGGCATGTATATCAAACGGATCATATTTCAGTTCTAGATCATCACTGCCTGTATCTGTAATTATTAGTTTATTATCTCTGTAATCATAAACAGAAACGACATCATCACTACATATACGCATAGACTGTGCTATTTTCTTAGTTTGAATATCCTCATAGATCACAATTAAATTATCACCTTTAAATACCACGGAATCATCTACCTTGATTGCGCTATCTATAGTATGAGAGAGCGCTATATCTTCATATAACATAATATTTTGCCTGAAATCATAACAACTTACAACATTACCTTCTTCAATAATCAAAAGCTTGTCCGTATCAATTTTACAAATATTTCTGATCTCTCTTTCTCTTTCAAGTGTTTGAAACTCTTCCTCTTTTTTAAAATTTAATATTTTTATCTTGGAAGAACAAAAAAATGCTACGATTTCATCATCTAAAACAATATGGCGACAATCTTGATACTCATTAAAAGCAGTTATTGTTTTTTGTTGTTTAACATCATATATATACATAGTTCTATTCATCTCTAATAGGATATTTTCATCATCCAGACGATCTATAATTTTAATTGAATAATCAAATTCTTCTATATGTTTGATGTTGTAAGTTTCACAATTTACAAGATAGAGATCATGTTTTGTACTATAAAGCATATAATTATCTGACAATGAACACATCGATAACGTAAAAAACCCTTTCAGCATATAGGAAACTCTATTTTGATCCGAATTATACTCCAGTATGGTAAATTCTCCCAAAGAGGTCAGAAAGGCAAAAGCGCTGCCATTTGCTTTATTTATATGAATTACTTCAGCAGTTTTAAACCTGGTTCTGTGTTTCAGTACTACTTCATCTTTTTTTCTGTCGTAAAAGATCAACAAATGTTCAAATACATAGAGTGAATATCCGTCACCTAAATCAAATATATTTATAAGCTTGCTATATTCTGGAAGTTTCTGAAGTTCATTTTCCAGCCAAGCCATTTTATAACAAAATTTATTTTCATGAACAGAAGTAACTGCATCAATCTTTTTATTGATTTTTTTCATCTCAACTGCATCAGGAGACCTCTTAAACTCTTTTGTTTTATAATTTACCCAAAAGGGATGATCACAGGAACGACCATAAATTATTTCTCCATCTCCTAAGTAAAGAATGTATTTCAACTCATGATAATTGTTAACTACATCATATAGATTATAAATATACTCTTTATTAATATAATCCCAGACTACAAACTTATCACTTCCACCATCTGTAGCAACAAGCTTCTCTTCAAAAACTTCAATGTCACGAATCCATCCGGGTCTGGATACTTCATACAAAAGTTCCATCGATTTATAGTTGAAAAATGATAATTTACAATCAGAACCCCCATATACTATCACTTCATCATCTACAATTTCAGCTGTTTTAATCCAGTATCGCTTAACAACTCCCTGATGATTAGTTGTATGCTCGGTATGTACAATACGAAAGGTTTTATAGTCAAAAAAAACAATATCTTCACTATATCCCATATAGACAAAAAGTTTTTCATCGATTTTTTTAATCTTAAAAACTTCAAAATCAATAGAGTGCCTATTGACTATTTCTTGAGTCTGATAATTAAAAATAATAATACTATAGCCATTTTCTTTCTCTTCACTAAGAGCAAGCAAAGAGTCATTTAAAATTTCAACTGCTAACAGTTTTCCGATACTAAAAGAATAGATGAGTTGTAAATGTTGATAGTCATAAAAAAATAAACCATCACCTGTGGCAATCGCCAGCATACCATCTTTAAGATAAACGAAATCATTTGCCTTAGTAATATCAAAATTATTTTGGAAATGATTTTTTAATGGGACTATATGATTTTGAGGAATTTGATCTGTTTTCATAGGATATACTCGATAATATTAATAACTTTAAGCAATAAATTAATATTTGCTTACAAAAACAGCATAACACAAAATAGATAAGTCAATTATTAAAATAAAGTAAGTATTTTGTTTTAAAAGTATATAAAATCAAATATATTTAAATTTCACCCCTCTTCATACGCTTTCGCAGCTTTTTCCACCTCTTCAAGGAATTTATCTACCAGTTCATCCTCTTTGAGTTTGGCAACAACTTCTCCTTTGACCATCACCAAACCGCTTCCTTTGCCGTAGGCGATGGCAACATCTGCACTCTTGGCTTCGCCGATAGCATTAACCACACGTCCCATTACAGAGACATCCAGCGGCGCTTTGATATGCTTTGTACGCTCTTCCACCTCAGCCACCGCTTTG
>CAZYZD010000079.1:0-2444 GCA_964651755.1 uncultured Sulfurospirillum sp.
GTTGGTTCATACCCATTGTCCAGAAAGAGACAACTTTTCTGTCTTTTTCAATATAAAGTGCTGCAAGATCTTTCAGTTTTTTCTTGAAACTCTCTAAAGACTCGTTCGGATCACCTTTAGCGATCTTTGCAACATAGTCAAGTGTATATGGCTCAAGCGACTTTTTATACTCTTCAAAAGAGATTTTCCAGTGTTTTAGAGTACCTGGATTATGTTTCATAAAGTCACCCTCTTTGTACCCGTAAGGTGCCAGAGCCGGTGCTTCTTTCGCAGAAACTGTTTTACCCATCTCTTTAGAAATTGTTTCCATTTCAAGAGCAGTATATTTACCCTCTTTGAGCGATTTTTCACCTTTTCTTCTCATACCGTAACCGATATTGACCGGTCCTGCTGCAAATACAATATGCTTTTTAATGAAATCCCAGTCAATAGCTTCTGGATGATTGTAAACAATTTCATGTGCAATGTAGTTCCAGATTGCAAGGTCAGTACTTGGAGAGAAGATAATATTGAAGTCACCAAGGTCACAGGTTCTGTGTGTGTATGTCTGAATATTGACAACTTTTACACGATCCGGATCGGAAAGCTTTCTGTCAGTTACACGTGACCAGAGAATCGGGTGCATCTCCGCCATGTTTGAACCCCAGGTAACAATAGTATCTGTAAGTTCGATATCATCATAACATCCGGATGGTTCATCGATACCAAAAGTCTGATAAAAACCAACAACCGCTGAGGCCATACAGTGACGTGCATTTGGATCGATCGCATTAGATCTGAATCCACCTTTCATCATCTTTTGTGCGGCATATCCTTCCATAACGGTATATTGACCGGAAGCAAATACAGCTACACCTTCAGGACCACTTGCTTTAAGCGCTTTTTTGATGTGTTTTTCCATCTCATCAAACGCTCTTTGCCATGAAACTGGTTTGAATTTTCCTTTTTTGTCAAACTCACCTTTGTCATTTACACGAAGTAGTGGTGTTTTAAGTCTGTCTTCACCGTACATAATCTTCGCATTGAAGTAACCTTTAATACAGTTAAGACCTCTGTTTACCGGAGCTGCCGGATCACCTTTAACAGCAACAATTTTACCGTTTTTAGTTGCAAGCATGATACCACAGCCAGTACCACAAAAACGACATGCTGCCTTATCCCATCTCCAGCCCTCTTCACCTTTAGCCGCCGCAGCCTGTACTTCTGATGGAACTGTAATTCCAACAGCACTTGCCGCTGCCGCTGCCGCCGAACTTTTTAAAAAGTCACGTCTGCTAATTGACATATAGCCTCCTTTTATAAAATTAAACTATTACAGCATAATTATAGGAAAAATAGAGATGTCAATTATTGATCTGAATCAAGAAAATATGACTTGTATAATTTTAACTTATATAGTTCACATATAATTAAACTATTTTTATTAAATTTTCATTCTTATTATTTTCACAAAGTATCTTCTCAACTCTCTCCTGCCACAGTTTTCCAAAGGTTTTTATCTCCTCTTCCGTGGCACTTTGCATCATCACTTTTTGCATCAGCGGCTGCATCTGAGGATTTGGAGGAACAACATTCGGATTATAATATGCATCAACACTTTTGCCTGTATCAATTCTGGTAAACCTTGCATTTGAATCTATATTTTCATTAAATGACATTAGAGAATGTCTGGCAAAATTACCATTAAGTCCTTTAAATCCACTTGTTTCTGTCGCACCGGTAATATCTGAAATAACATTTCCGATTACACCTGCAACACCATCCTGTTCATCTTCTTTAAAGGCAACTTTGATCTGCCCGCGTACAGGAAGGTTGTCCGGATAAAGTACTTCGAGTGCACGTAATGTCATCAAGTATGCTCCTGCTACCGTCGGGCAACTGTGCCCTGCCAACTTGACAATCTCTTTATATTCAAAAGTAATGACACCATCATCAAAACTTCCCAGTACTTTACTTAGTGGATCGAACAAAGTAATTGTTTCAACTTTGTCAAAAAATTGTGGATATCCCATTTTATGCTCCCAGTGCTTTTTTTACTTCATCGCTTGCCATAGAGATATTCCACGCAGGTTCCCATACCACTTCTACATCTACCGAATTAACATCAGGTAGTTTCAAAACAGCATCTTTAACCCACTGTACCATCATTTCATGAAGGGGACACCCTCTTGTAGAAAGTGTCATTTTAACATCTACATGATCATCTTTGACAATCGCATCATATATCAATCCTAAAGAGACAATATCAAACCCCACTTCCGGATCTATTACTGTTTTAATCGC
This sequence comes from uncultured Sulfurospirillum sp., assembly GCA_964651755.1. GTDB lineage: Bacteria > Campylobacterota > Campylobacteria > Campylobacterales > QNZT01 > QNZT01. Next base: position 2,284 of record CAZYZD010000079.1, read on the forward strand.
CTCATAAACATCTTCTTTTGTTGCCATTTTCCCACTCCTTCAAATTTTCAATTTATATAGGTGATAATATCTACTTTAAAAAAAGTCAGACCAACGGGAAGATTTTCCCTATTTTCCGTAAGTTAATGTAAAATAGATATTGTAAAGTACCAAAAAAGCAC
>CAZYZD010000079.1:2544-4692 GCA_964651755.1 uncultured Sulfurospirillum sp.
CCCTATTTTCCGTAAGTTAATGTAAAATAGATATTGTAAAGTACCAAAAAAGCACTCAATGCCATCACTACAGTTCCTGCAATAAACAGTGCACTGCTTGCAAACAAAATCCCTACAGCACTGACAACAGTACCAGCCAGTGTAATCCAAAACTGCCAATCAGCCACTTTTTCCACTACCATATCGTTTAGCATAGGTACTTTCTGTTTCCCTACCAGAGGTGAAAACCGCTGATACCAAACCAAAAACGGTAAAATTTTATAAATATGCCCAATAATAATCGTTGCCAGAAAACCAAAGAAGAAAAGATATCCTCCAAACATACCGAGACTTGTCCAGTCAAATAGATAAGAAAGTATAAATACGACAATAGAGGCAATAAAAAAGATAAAAGAAGCAATCATATTTTTTGCCCAGAAATCATTTTGTTTACGAATACGCGTCGTAAAAATCAACCACATCTGATAGGCAAAAAGTCCCAGAGATATAAGCATTCCTGCGACACCTACCGCTTCTATCCAAAAAACCTCTTTTAATGCTCCTGCCATATACAATAAAAGTCCCACTGTAATAAAATAGAAACCTCTTTCAATAGGTTTTTCATTAAAACCGTGCGAAAGTGAAAACATAGGAATCAAAATTAAAGAGACACCCATGATAGTCATCATGACATATCCAATCAAAACACCTGCCATATGCGCACTCACAATCCTCAGTACATCTGTCTCCAGAAATCCATAATAAAGATTGAGTGCTGCAATCAAACCAAATGTAACCGCAATAAATAAAAAGATATTGGAAGCAAAAATATATTTTGCCGAGATACTCCACTCTTCAATATTACGATAGGTCAAAAAGATATTGATCGTGAAAATCAACATCGAAATATAGACAAGAAGTGAACCATACGGTAATAAAAAAAGCATCTTTTCATGAGCGAATGCATACGCCATCACACTTAAGCCGGCAACATAAAGATAAAACTGTATATAAGCAAAATCCTTGGAAAAAAGCGGTATTTCCAAAATCACCGGAACAAGCTGATACATCGCCCCGAAGATAATCATCATCACAAATCCTAAAAGATAGAGATGCGAAAGTGATGCAATCGTAGAAGAGACAAAATAACCACCCAGCTCATCTGCATAAAAAGGCAAGACAAATGAGGTAACAATATAGAAAAACGCCCCTGCAATCATATAATGTGCCACCAAATTAAACGGTGGCGCCATTTCAGTCGCTAACTGTTTTGCCATTGGTTATCCGTGGCAGCTGGAATCGTTTAAATCGGCTTTCTCGCTTGCCCCTTCTCTGTAAGTAAAAAGCAATTTCACTTTTCCGTCTTCTGTTTTAACATCCTGAATATCGTAATTTTCTTCAATTTTACCCAGTAAACCCATCGGTTTTTTATGGTTAATCATCAAAACTGACGTATCTTTGTCAATAAATTTCAATGCAGTCATTGCATTGACCATTGGTTCCGGCGGCCCGCACTCAGAAGTATCGAACTCAATCACTCTGCCCTCACCTACTTTATACTCATAAAACGGTACTGTTGCACCTTCAGGATGAAACTCTTTTACCTCCGCCGGTCGTTGAATATCGTTGATATCTAACATATGAACTCCTCTTATTTTGTTATAATACATCTCGTATTTGTATTGCCAGCCACAATATGACAAAGTTCAGCATAAAGATCAGCATCGATGTACTCCGTGCCAGAATCTTCTCTTTAAGCGTCTTTTCTCTGCCATTGCTTTTAAGCGATACGAACATGTGTACTATAGTTGCAAGCGTAATAAGCGCCACCAACGCAATTTTTACGTGCATATAGTACCCAAGTTCGTAGGTAAATTTTTCGGGATTGTCATGAAAACCATTGACAATATACATATATGTTCCGGTTATTAATAAAATCACTAACACAACGGTTTCAAAGTAACCGTAGAGAGGACCAATATAAAAATAGACTACTTTTTGTGCCTCCTTGTCTCTAAGGGTAATCCCAAGAACAAAAAGTAGCATGGAGCCGCCAATCCATGTTGCTGCAGCGGTTATGTGTGTAAAAATCACTATTTCGTACATGACAATCCTAATTCACTTACCAGTTGGTACTATATTCTTATTTTGTAAATATTGCATTGACTT
>CAZYZD010000079.1:4792-10319 GCA_964651755.1 uncultured Sulfurospirillum sp.
CTTACCACAACAGACTGTGCAGCTTTACGGTTCATCCGACTTTCACATTCAATCTCTTTACCATTTGCAAAAGCTGTTTTTACTGCAGTCATACGGTCAGTTGTGATGATATAATGCCCGGCAATAAGAATCGTAAAAACAATAACTACTGTAAATAAAATAAATCGCTTTACCGCAGCACGCACAAAAGGTCTGGTAGCAACAATAATCGCAATCAAGAGGAAAAAGAGCCCGATTGTCATATTTCCAGCTTCAAGTTGTAAAAAAAGGTTCATTGAACATCTCCTGTAAGCATTTTCTCTTCCCAAGCCTTGAACTCAGGTGTATAGTATTTGATTCGTACTTTTTTAAACTCTCTGGTCGAATAGAGCGGTCGTTTATCTTTATGCTCTATCTCCGCTGCAATCGACTCTATAATAGCATTGGTCTCTTCGGTTGTTTTACCATGCACCATAGTAAACAAATTGTAAGACCAGTTTTCATATTTAGGACGCAAATAACAGTGACTTACTGCAGAAAACTCTGCTGCTTTTTTACCAAGCTCTTCCCCTTTATCCGCATCAATATCCCATACTACCATTGCATTGGCATTAAATCCGGCTTTACGATGATTCAAAATCGCGGCAAAACGTCTCATAACACCGGCTTCCTGAAGTTCATTGAGTGTATCGAACAACTTATCATAGGAGATATCCAACTTTTCTACCACTTCTGCGAAAGGTTCTCTGGTGATAGGCAAATCATACTGTGTATGACGAATTACATCATGATGTAATGATGTTAATGAAATATCTTTAAATTTTTTCCTGACCACTTTCTCTTTTTTCGCATCTTTCCCCGTAGTATTGAGTTTTACTGCAATTTTAAACATTTTAAGTGTAGGTAAAATAATAGCATCTTTGGCACCTGTCTTTTTTGCCAGAAGTTCTACTGTCTTTTCCAGACCAAGTGCACTGTCCGGTGCTACAGCCAATGTAAACCAGATGTTAAAATCATGATCTCTTTCATAGTTATGTGAAATACCCGGATGTGAATTGATTATTTCAACTGCCTGATCGATTTTATCCTCATCCATCATAAATGCAACCAGCGAAGAGCTGTAACCTAGTCTTTTGGTATCAAAAATCGGCGAAATTTGGCGAATAATGGCATCTTCTTTCTGTTGCTGCAATATATGCAACACTTCCTCTTCACTGATTCCAAGCTGCGCCGCGATCTCCTGATAGGGATATCTGGTCAATGGAAACTGTTTTTGGATAATAGAGAGCAACTCAGCTGTCAACGCTTCAGACATAATAAACCTTTAAAACAAAAAATAGAATATGATCATATCAAAAAGAAGAAATACTATTTTTGACATATATCAATCAGATTTTACCCTAAATCTGATAAAGTACCGTCATTATGACTAAAGGAGCATTATGCAAAAGTATAGCAAATATCTGGGAATTGCCCTCGGGCTTGGTTTTTTTTTAATAGCACTTGTTGTTTTTATAAGAGCACAACCCCAGAGCCGTGATACACGAGTCTATCATGCATTAAAACCTTATATTCCCTATAAAATTGAAAAGAAGATGAGCGGGCTTTTCATCAGAAATACCATCACCAATGAAAAGATTGAACCTTCCAATGCAGAAGTTTACAATGTTCTTGATAATCTGGAAAAAGACTGGGGTGAAAAACATCTCAGAGTTCAGGGAAATATTTTAACTGTTGTAGATGACAAGAATAAAACAGTTGCTACAATCACACTCCAAAACGAGCACGAACGCAACTATATTCATACTTTTTTCGGTCTTTAACGTTCACGGCGTTTCTCAAAGTGTTGATAATCTTTGAGAGAACGCCACTCCCCTCCCCATTTCCAGCCATATTTACGAAACAACTTTATAACAAAATCATCTTTATGCAGCATCCCTTCCATCTGTTGTCTGCGATCTGCATACGGTAAGGCATTGGGAGGAGAAACTTCTGCATTTTGTATACAGGGATTGAAAAGCGGGTTAATATCAATCGCTCTGCCGTAACTATGATTTGAAAATTTCATTGTACCTGCGATATAACGACAATTGAACGCAGAAGTATTATTATGCTGCATCGACAATATATCACTGCCGTTAAAGTCGCTTACAAGCCGCATTTTGGCTATGGGAAAATGTTTCTTGTAAAGCATATGAAATATCTCTACTACCTCTTCTGCCAAATCTTCATGAACAATCAATTCCCCTTTCACAGACTGATGCTGCAGGTTATAATGATCAAGTTGTATATATCTCAGCTTCTGTAACGGAACAGGACACCCTTTATGATAGGAGTTTCCTTTGTACATTCTCTCTTTAATCTTTTCAGTAATTTTTGAGATTTCTGCTTCAAATGCTTTTACCTGTGAAAAAAAAGATAACAATAATAAAAACAGAACATATCTTTTTCTCATGTTCACAATTTACAACCAACTACCCATGCCATATCTATTAAACGTCTGGCATATCCATATTCATTATCCTGCCATGCAGCAATGCGCAAAAGAGTTTCATCCTGAACATCACACAGAGGTATATCTACCACCGCACTGTAAGGGTTTTGAATATAATCTGAAGAGACTTTTGGTTCAGTAGAAATATCAAGAATATTTTTATACTTTTGTAAAACAGCTTCTGTAAAAGATGCTTTTAACTTTTGTAATGTTGTCTTTTTCCCTATCTTTATACTCAAATCATAAAAAGTAACAGCTTTTAATGGAACACGAATACTTTTAGCATAGAGTCGACCATCCAGATGAGGGAAAAAGTATGCAGTAGCTTTCGCGGCACTACTTTGTAAAGGTATGATGTTTTGCGTAGCGCTGCGGGCTCTGCGCATATCGTCAGAGTAATGTTTACCATCCAGTAAACGCTGATAACTGGTATAACTGTGATACATACTCAGCATTGCACTCTCTATTCCATATATTTCATGAAGTATCTGAAAAATCGGGACAATTGCATTTGCAGAACAGCTTGCATTAGAGATAACAGGCTCATCCTGATACGCTTTTTCATTTACACCGACAATAAACATCACCATTTCATCCCTGGGAGGGGTAGAGATAATCACTCTCTTCGCCCCTGCATCAAGAAAGGGTCGACAAGATTCAACCGTCAGAAAATAACCACTACACTCAAGCACTATATCAACATTTAAACTCGAAAGTAAAAGTTCAGAAGGATTAGGTTGATTAAACAAAATGACTGGAGAGTGATTTTCCAACAAAAGACGATCATTGCAAAGCTCTATCTTATGTTTCAGCAAGCCATATACAGAATCATATTGTAAAAGTGACAACATCTGTTTAAAAGAGAAAATATCATTAATACCGACCAGCTCAAAACGGGAATCATCAAGTAAGATTCTCGCTGCACTTCTGCCGATACGCCCAAAGCCATTGATAAATATACGAATTTTTTTATTATACACCATAGAGAGCATTGTAATCAAAAACTGCTGTTTGACGCTTGATAGATATCAAATCAGAATCAAATAAATTTGGCACCTACACGCATGGTTGTTTCATCTTTTTTATTGAAAAGATAGACCATCTCTATTTGTCGACCATTAAGTTTTATCTTTTTTTCACTAGTTTGGAGTCGGTAAACAGCACCTATTTCACATACAAAGCGGGGATCTTTTTTAGTTACAATCAATGATATTCCACCTTCAGATATATCATAAACATAACAATCTATAACATATTTTCCATTTGTTACCTGTACTGTAATCGGTGGCACAATCAATTTTCTGACACTTTTTCTTTTATCAACCATAACATCAAATTTATCAGATACATTCTGCAAATGCGCACTAAGTTGCGTAATAGAGTTTATAGACTCTTCTACAACACCGGAATTGTTATCAAGTACAAAAGCACTCTTATTGACCTGATCCAAATCTGTTTGTACACTCTGGAGATGTTTCTCCTGTACAATAAAATCTTTTCCAAAACTTTTAAGTGTATCACCCGTATCTTGAATCACCAGATCAATCACTTTGAAATTTTTTTCTAAAACTTCTGAACTGCTGCCAAGTTTCTGAATAATCTCATTTGTTTTGTTTGCACTACAGGCAACACTATCAATATTTTTCTGAATAGCACCGATTACACTATTTATCTGACTGGCATTTTCCAAAGAGATATCTGCAAGCTGGCGAATCTTTTCAGCAACAACTGCAAATCCACGTCCATGCTCCCCTGCACGTGCAGCTTCAATAGCAGCATTAAGCGATATAAGATTGGTTTCATTGGCGATATCACTGATTTTTGAAAGCGTCTGGGAAATATCTTGTGCAAACTCTTTAAGCTCCTCAACCAGTACCATCGTCTGTTGCATCGAATCAATCACCGCTTCTGAAGATGTAATATTTGTATTGACAATCTCCATTCCCTGTTGAACAGCCTGGACAGATTTATCGGATTTTTCAAGTAATTCATGCAATCTTTCATCCAAAGAGGCACTCATTTGCATGATATTTGAGATACTCTCATTGGAAGCTTTGACAATACTATTCTGGTTTCTGATCAATGTCACATTGTCTTTTACTTTTCCATAACCGTAAAGCGATTCAAAAACCACCTCTTTACTGTTTTTGATTACATCTTCTATTACAGGTTTAAGACTTTGAATCATTTCATGAAGACTGATATAAATTTTATCTATCTCGTTTTTACTTTTATAGTCAAGCTTTTTTTTATCAAAAATCTCTTCATCGATAAAATTACCTTTTGAAACCCTGCCAATAATCTCCAGAATTTCATTGATTCTGTTGACAATCAATTTTCTGAAAAGGAAATTGATCATTGTCAGTAATATTGAAATATTGATAATCCATAAAATAACAGAACTTATAATCAAATTACGAAGTGCTTTTTGATAATCCGCCAGGGAAAGCTTTACATATGCAATTTTATTTTCACCATTCCATCTGGCATAAACATACTCTTTTTCAGTTTTTATATGAAATGTTTTTTCCGGAGTATTTTTCAAAACTTTTACAATCTCTTTCTCTGTCAAATCCAGATTGGAGGCATTTGGATTAAATACATTATAAAAAGTATCACCGCTCTCTACTTTGTAGGATTTCTCTTTTTCCGCAGAATTGGCAAAATCAAGCAGGACATGCGCTTTGGATGCAAGATTGTCATCAAGGATTATTTTACTCTGATAATATTTCACGCTTTGTATTGCGGTAGAAACAATAAATGCGATAGAAAAGATAAGAATAGAAAACATTTTTGCCAAAGAGAGTTCTTTAAAACGATTCATAACTGCCCTTACTAAAAGAAAATACTTTAGTTATATCGGCAAATAAAGAAATTTTTTGATATTTTTGATTTTTAAACGAACTTCATAAAAAGTGCAGCCATCAGAGCAAGCAAAATCGTAAAAAAAAGTATCATATAGTTTTCTACTTTTTGAGAAAGCTCACGTTTAGAAGCAATAAATCCCACTATTTTGATGGCTGGATAAACAGAAAACATTAAAAAAACCATCAT
>CAZYZD010000080.1:0-10316 GCA_964651755.1 uncultured Sulfurospirillum sp.
GTATCATTGCACCAATTACATATGGATATGCTTCATGAGGATGTTTACCCTCTTCTTTGTATTTCTCTTCACCGAAGAAAACCATCATGATCAATCTGAAACTGTAGTATGCAGTCATACCCGCACCAATCCAAAGCATAAACCACAGAACATAGTGATGCTGTGAAAATGCTGTCTCAAGTATTTTATCTTTTGAAAAGAATCCAGCAAAAGGCCATATACCGGCAAGTGCAAGTGAAGCAATAGTCATAATACCCATAGTCCATGGCATTACTTTACCAAGACCACCCATTTTATTGATATATCTTTCATCATCCATAGCATGCATAACATTACCTGCACCAAGGAAGAGTACAGATTTAAAAAATGCGTGTGTCATTAGATGGAACAATGCAATCCAATAAGCACCCAAACCAGCTGCAACAAACATATATCCAAGCTGTGAAAGAGTGGAGTATGCAATGATTCTTTTCATCTCAAGATTCACAAGTGCCATGGAAGCTGCAAAAATCGCAACAAATGCACCCAGACATGCGATAAAATAACCAATATTAGGAATTAGTTCATATATTTCATGACTTCTGATCACCAAATAAACACCAGCTGTAACCATCGTTGCAGCATGGATCAATGCAGAAACAGGTGTAGGACCTTCCATCGCATTTGCAAGCCAGGTATGCAGTGGAAACTGAGCTGATTTACCCATCGCTCCTATAAAGAGAAAAATTCCGATAGCAGTGATAGTACCAGTACTAAGACTCCCAATATTTGCAAATACTGTTTCATACTCCAAAGAACCAAGATTCCAGTAAATCAAAAAGATACCGATCAACATACCAAGGTCGGCAATTCTATTCATTACAAATGCTTCATTGGCTGCATATGATGGTGAAATTGCAGGATTTACAGAAGTTGGTACATCTTTTTTGTGATACCAGAATCCAATCAGCAACCATGAACAGAGACCAACACCTTCCCAACCTATGAAAAGACCAAGAAAGTTATCACTCATTACAAGGATCATCATTGAAAAAACGAATGCTGAAAGATAAGAGAAATATCTGTTAAATCCTTTGTCATGATCCATATAACCGATTGAATAAATATGTACCAGTGTAGAAACAGTCGTAACAGTTACCATCATGATAACAGAAACCTGATCCGCTACAAAACCAAAATCGATATTGAAGTTACCTGCAGCAATCCAATCCATCAATTTAACATGTATAACTGTATGTTCATCTACAAAACCCAGTAATTTGATCGATGCAAACCATGAAACAAACAATAAAAACGATGTTACTATTCCCGTTACCAAAGTCTTGGGTTTATCACCAAAGATCGCCGCAAAAAGTGAACCGACAAATGGTGCAAAAAGTGCTATATATACGTATTTATCCATCATATTATCCTTTCATCTCTTGCATTGACTCAAGATCAATTGTACCGGTTCTCTTATACCAAAGAACCAAAAGTCCCAGTCCTACTGCAACTTCACTTGCCGCAACGGCGATGATAAAGAATGCAACCATTTGACCAGTCAAATCTCCATAAAACTTAGCTACCGCAGCAAAGCCGATATTAACGGCATTGAGCATAATCTCCGTGGAGAAGAACAGCAACAGTAAGTTTTTTCTTCTTATAACACCTGCCAATCCTATAGCAAACAGAATTGCAGAAAGTACAAGATAGTGCGTTAGGGTTATCATTTTGCATCCTTTATATGAAACTCTTCTTTTTCTATCTTTTCTTCAACAGTGGTTGTTAAACTAATATCCATTTTTTTACTTACAAGAATAATTCCTGCAATCATTGCAACCAGAAGCATTACCGCTGCCAGTTCAAACTGTACAAGATATTTTGTAAATAAGAAAATACCCACTGCCTGAGGATTATTTGCGCCAATTACTTTATAATCACTTACCGATGCATCTACCGTAATAAGATCTGATACAAACGGCGCCCCAACAATCACAATCAAAAGTATTACTGCTGCAATCCAGAGTGTATTGACAATTTTATCCTCTTTGATATTCTCTTTTACATCTTTCGTTGTATCAAAGAACATCATACCAAATGCATACAATGCCATTACAGCACCGGTATATACAATAATCTGCACTGCACCCAGAAAATCTGCATCCAGCATAAAGAAAAATCCAGATATGGCAATCATACCACCCGCCAGTGCACTCATCGCATAGAGTGCATTTTTACTAAACACAACAACGGCGAACATACCGATTGTTATAACCGAAAAAAGATAAAACGCTATCGCTTCCATCACAATCCCTTAATACGCTAACGGCGTTTTTTTAACATTATTATCTGCATTTGGCGTTACTGACCCAAATCCAGGATATGGCTTTTGTTTACCGGCTTTAAAAATATCCATTGGTGTTACAAGATCCGGTAAAGTTGCAAAATGTGCTCTCTGCTCACTGACATGCTCATAATCCTGACCATGTGTGATCGCTAGTTCAGGACAAACTTCCGCACAGTAACCACAGTAAATACAACGACCAAGATTGATAGAGTAGCCTCTGACTACTTTGCGCCCTTTGCTGCCATATTTGGTATCAATCTGAATACAGTTTGCAATACAGATCTTTTCACACAAACCACATCCGATACACGCCTGATTACCACTCTCCACCAATCTTTTAATCTGGTGCAATGCACGGTATCTAGGGCTGATCGGCAATTTCTCCAGCGGATATTTGATAGTATGTATATCAAACTTGACCATTTCACGAAAAACGATCCAAAGTCCGACAAACAACTCTCCATTTAACGTTCTTTTGACAACACGTTTAAATTTATCCTGCCATCTTACCGGCGGCTTTTCCAGATCCAGATAAAAATAGTCATCTGAAACATTTCGGTTATTATATTGTGTAAAATCTATCATTTCCCTCTCCTAAATCAGCACAATGCCGGTGATTAAAATATTTACAACTGCCAATGGCATAAGTACTTTCCAGCAAAGCCACATAAGCTGATCCGGTCTGATATGAGGCCATGCCGCTCTTACCCACAAAAATAAAAATATGAGAAAAGAAACTTTCATGATTATAGCAAGACCACCAGGAATAAATCCCATAGGATTGAAACCACCTAAAAATACTAAGCTTGCTATAAATGCCACTGTAAACATATTTGCATATTCACCGATGGCAAAAAGTCCCCAGCGCATACCACTATACTCTGTAGCATAACCTGTAACGATTTCTGCTTCATGTTCCAAAAGATCAAATGGCGTTCTGTTTGTTTCTGCATAACCGGAAATCAGATAAAGTAAAAATGCTACAGGCTGTGCCCATACAATCCAGTGTCCGATTCCTCCCGCCTGATAATTATTGATATCGATCAATGAAAGCGAACCAACCATCATCAACGGCGCAATTAAAGATAATCCTGTTACAACTTCAAATGAAAGCATTTGAATTACAGTCCTTGCCGCCCCAAGAAGTGACCATTTATTGTGTGATGCCATACCACCCAAAAGCGGCGCATACATACCAACTGCCATCACACCAACTACAAACAAAATACCAATATTGATGTCCGCAACAATCGGTCTGACAACATAATCTGTAAAAGGTAATTTAAATTCCGGCAAAAATGGTACAGCTGACATCGCGATAAACGCAGTTGCAGCAGCAAAGACCGGCGCTATTTTAAATATCGGTTTTACTGCATTTTGCGGAACAATATCTTCTTTCGTAAAAAGTTTGATACCATCTGCCGCTACCTGCAGAATTCCATAAGGTCCGACATGTGTAGGTCCCAGCCTTCTTTGCATAAATGCAAGTACTTTTCTTTCAAAATATGTCGTTATACCTGCCAATGCTGAAAACACGGTAAGTATGACGATAACTTTGATGATCGTCTCTATAATGTATGCACTCTCCATCTTTACACCTTCCTTATTGTAGCTTTAGTAAATCTGCTGCCGTCAAACAGACTTTGCGTATCCAGCGCTTTATCAAAAGTCGGCAGATACGGGATATCTCCTGTAAGCTGTGAATCAATTTCTACAGTTGTTTCAATAGCCCCTTTATCACTTTTGACCTCTACTTTGTCACCTTCAGCCAAACCGTTCGCCTCGGCATATTCAGCAGAGACATAAAGCTTTCCATCTGTTTTCAGTTGATGTGCTTTATTGGTAAACGGACTAAACTGGATAATAGGATTTGAGAGATAAACAATCTCTTTGTCAAGCAATTGCGCTTTTGCAAGTTTCTCTACTTTTGCTTCCTCTTTTACATCCATAGTTTTTACAACATACCCTCTTACTTCGTTACCACCATTGTCAAAGTAATTTGGTAAATCATCAAAACATTTTGCTTCATATCCTTTTTCTTCAGGTAATTCCAACGTATAATCTACTGTCAATTCTTTATCAAATCCCACAGCATTTGCAAGATCATTAAGGACATATCCACTGTATCCGAGTGCTGCATTGGTAGGAACTACACGCTTGTTTAAACTTGTAAAAGTACCTTCCTGCTGGTTAAGTGCCGGCATATCCAAATCTCCGTCGCCCAGTGCACTCAGTACAAAATCACCCTCTGCATTGTATCCAAGTACTGCACTTCCGACCTCTTTATCAAGATCACAAATAAGTGATACACCCAGTGTATTTGTTTTGGAAGGAATCACTACTACACTGATATTGGTATATTTATCAATCGCTCCTGCAAGTCTTGCAATATTTTCTGCTCTTGGATGCTGATAACAATCTTCACCAATTACAAGTGCAAAAGTATCTTTTTTGGCAAGCATTTTTGTCATTTTTGCCTCAAAATCTTCCGGCAATGCAATTGCATCTTTATCATATTTTGCAGCAATATCTGCAATCTCTTTTGGTAAGTCGTTATTTAATCCCTCTATTTTAGAAAAATAGTCAAGTATAAATGCCAGAATATGTTCTTCACTTCCAGGCTTATGAGAAATACTCATCATATTTTTTGCAAATCCCTCTACTACTTTATCTCCTGTCGGATGAAAATAGAGACCCGCACCTTTATTCATAGTTACGGCATTATTGATGGCATAGCCAACATTCGGTGCATCGTATCTTACCTGTGTTCCCATGCTGATTACAAAATTTGATGCTTTTATTGTATTCAGGTCGCCACTGTAAAGTGTTTTTCCACTGGTACTGCTGAAGTTTTTCATAAACTGCTGATAGGCATAAGCATCTTCATTTACAAGTTTTAATCCAAGTTTCTCTTTGAGATTTTGTAATATCAACGCTTCTTCGTTCGTGATATAAGAAGAAAAACGAATTGTGTCGGCTTTATTTGTCAAAAAGTCTACTGCTTTTTCAAATAGCGCTTTATCTTTACCAGCCACTTTATTTTCAAAATCGAAACCAAATCTCGCACCACCATGCAACGGTACATAATGTGCATCATTTGTCACTCTGAAAATTCTCTCTTCATAGTTTTTCATATCACCATGTTTGATATTGTAATAGAGCAAAGAACAATCACTGCTATGAGGATTGGATGCTGGTACTTTTCTGAGTTCCCAGGCATTCGCACTATACTGGAAATCCGTACTGATCAATGCACCTACCGGACATACAGCGATACACTCACCGCAATCCTGACAATCCAGGCTGTTATCTTCATTTACCGTACCGATAATAGACTTTTGCAGCTTGTTCCACATAGCATAAGCATCTTTAGGCATCGTCGCTTTCAACTCTTTGTTAACTGCTTCACCGCCTCTTGGTACAGTTTTAAGTACACTGTCACCGATCATATCTTTACATACCGTAATACACTTTTCACATACAATACAAAGAGAGGCATCATATTTCATAAGTCCCCAATCACGAATCGGTCTGTATGTATCCGGTATGGCATATTTTTGCTCTTTCACACCCATATAAAGCGTATAATCCTGCAATTCACACTCACCACTCTGATCACAGACACCACACTCAAGAGGATGGTTTACATCATACACTTGCATGATAGATTCTCTCTCTTGTGCTATCTCATCACTGTCGGTGATAATATCCATGCCATCTTTAGCTTTGGCATTACAGGCATATACTCTTTTTCCATCAGCCTCAACGATACAAAGCCGGCAAGCCAGTGTCGGCGAACACCCTGTCTGATAACAGATTGCAGGTATAAACACATTTTCCCGTCTGGCGATATTTAAGATAAATTCACCCTCTTTTGCTTTGTAATCGACCCCATTAATTTTAACTGTTATTTCACTCATTTGCTCACCTGTCTTATTTTTGCTTTGTTAAATCGATATTTTGAACCTATCTCTTGTCCGGCAAAACCGAGATCAAAAACCGGCATCAGTGCAATCGTCCCTTTCAAAGAGTCGTCTACTTTAAAACTTCTCTCTACTGTTTTACCAAGCAATTCTATCTCAATGTTGTCACCATCTTTGACTTTAGCCGCCACTGCAAACTGCGGTGATCCTATCAGCTCACTATCCTGAGGCAAATGACTGCACAGGTTGGTAAAGATATTTTTCTGACTATTTGGATTGCAGGTATAAATCACTGTCCCGTCATAACTTTCCAGTTCAGCAACTTCTGAAATCTCATCCGCTACACTAGTTTCGACTATTTGCAGCGCATAGCCTCTTACTTCTGTACCATCCTGGTCAAAGAAACACGGCAATTGATCAAACTCTTCTGCCTGATAACCCTTTTCAACAGGCAGTTTTGCAGTATAATCAATCGTATAACGTTGATTCAAGCCAAGGTTATTGGCAAGATCATTCAAACAAAATCCATCAAATCCCAAAGCGACATTGGTCGGTACAACAGTTTTATTCAATGTAGTAAAGGTACCTTCTTGCTGATTGATAGCAGGCATATTTACATCACCTGCATCTTTCAAAGCACTCAATACAAAATCTCCACTATCATTGTAACCAATAGTATATTCACCGGCTTCATCATCAAGATCACAAATCAATGAGACACCAAGTGTATTGACAGAAGGAGGAATAATAATCACATTAAAATCACTGTAACGTTCCAGCGCTCCCAGAATTTTTGCAATATTTTCAGCTTCAGGATGTGCGTAAAGATCAGAACCGACAATAAAACTATACTCTTTTTTACGTCTTGTTCTTTTCAGCATTTTTTCTATCTCTTCTTCACCTACATTACTCTCTGCACTGATATATCCGTCATCCAGACCATTAAAGAAAGATTTTAACGCTGAAGGAATCTCCTCTTTTTCCAAAAATGCCTTGGCTACCAATGCCAGCACACTTTCCTCCGAGCCAGCTTCATATTTTACAAACTGAGTTACCAGTGTTTTGATAGAGTCATCTTCAAGAGGATGCATATAGATCACTTCTGCCGATCTCTTTTTAGATGCCTGGTTAACTTTAAATTTCAATCCCGGAATATCACTTGCGATACGTGTACCAAAAACAACAATATAGTCACTTTTCATAAGTTGATCTGCATCACCATTATAAAGGGCATTGCCACTCATACTTGAAAAAGCATTGATAAATTTTTGATAATTCCTGGCTTCTTCATTGATCAATTTATATCCATGAAGTTCTTTCAATTTCTGTAAAATCAAAGCTTCTTCATTGGTAATAATCGAAGTAAATTTTATGGTATCTGCCTTTTCAAAAGCTGCAATTGCTTTTTGCATATCTTCCTGATTATTACTGCCTCTGTTTTCAAAATCATAACCATAACGGCAAACACCACTCATCGTATCAAACTCATATTCGTTTCTGACACGGTAAATCTCTTCTCTTTTCACTTCATAGTAAATAAAGTTTGCAAGACTTGAATGTGCACAAGCAGCCGGTACTTTCGTCAGTTCCCATGAATTGGTAAAGTATTTAAAATCTCTGTCCGACAATGCACCCACGGGACATACCGCAGCACATTCACCCCAGTCAACATTTGGATTATCTTTTTTGGTATTGATAATAGTAGAGTTATATCCACCCGGTTTGATCTGCAACGCATCATCACCAATGATTTCATTACAAACACGTACACATCTTTCACATAAAATACAAAGATAAGGGTCATAAGAGATATTACCCCAGTCTTCCAACTCTCTGTAATGTTCCTGTGCAGTAAAATTCTGCTGGTTTACATTAAACTCCATCGTTTTGTTCTGAAGATCGCATTCACCGGATTTGGGACAAACACCACACTGAAGAGGATGGTTTACATCATAAAGCTTCATGATATTTTGTCTCTGCTCATAGAGCGATTTGGATTGTGTCGTTACTTTCAAACCTTCAACGACTCTTTCCTGACAACTTAAAACCGGATCCTCCATACCGTCAATATCAACAACACACAAACGACATGATGCAATCGGTTTTAGTTTTGAAAGATAACACATCGTTGGAATATATACACCGTGGCGTCTTGCTACCTGAAGTATCGTTTCGTCTTTGTAGGCTGTAACTTTTTTGCCGTCAATCTCAAGATTGATCGTTGATACACTTTCTGTTTTTACCATACTACACCGCCACCATTGCTATATAATAACATCGCATACATCTGCTTGCTTCGTTAATCGCCTGTTCCTGCGTAAAGCCGAAATTGACTTCATCCTGAGAATATTTACGCGTTTCAACATCCATCTTTTCACTGACTTCTCTTGGAAGTCCTGCAACCCAGCCTTTGACTTTTTCATTTTTGTCATAAACTCTGAGCGCTCGCAAATGATCTTCCATAATCTCATCATCCAATAAAGTCAGTTTCCCATCATGAACATAACGACTTATCACAGATGCAGCCCGTTTCGCCTGTCCAACTGCATTGACAATTGTCATAGGTCCATATTCACAGTCACCTGCTGCAAAAATACCAGCTCTGCTTGTCTGATAGGTTTTACCGTCGGTTTTGAGTGTGTTCCAGCTTGTTAGCTCCAGTTCCCACTCTTCAGGAATATATCCAAGGTCAGCATCCTGAGAAACAGCAGGAATCAAATAATCACACTCTATCTCAAAATCTTCACCTTCGATTTTTACCAGCTGTGCACGTCCGCCATTTGGATCAGGCACAAGCTCAAAGCGATTTACTTTTAGTTTTTTCAGAACATTATCTTCATCGTAAATTTCTTCAATCGCTGAGTGGAAAATAAATTCAACACCCTCTTCCACTGCTTCATGATACTCTTCATAAGAGGTATTTCGTATGATTGTCTTTTCATCTCTACGATAAAGCATAATCACCTTTTCAGCACCTGCACGAATCGAGCAACGTACAACATCCATTGAAGTAAAACCACCACCGACACAGACAATTGTTTTACCGGTAAGATCTACTGCCGGCGCCAAATTCCACTTGATATTTAAATTGATCTGATCCAGAAACGGAATCGCAGGCCAGTAACCTTCCATATCAGGACGCTCATTTTTAGCTCTTACTTTTTTACTGATTCTTGTACCGCTTGCCAGCAAAACAGCATCATACTCTTTTTCAAATTTTCTCAGCATATCCGGTGTAACAGGCGTATTGGTATAAAAAGTCACCCCTTCCAGTGCTTCAATCGCCTCAATATCTTTTTTATATGCTTCCCATGGCATACGATACTCCGGTACACCGACAGCAACTTCACCACCTAGTACAGGAAGTGCTTCGTATACATCACAGGCAACACCTTCTAAAGCCAGATAATAAGCACCTGTAAGTCCTGCTGGTCCGGCACCTACAATCGCTACTTTTTTACCATTGAGTGGTTTTTGTTCCTTTGGATAGAGAAAATCAAGACTGTGCTCTGTTTCATAGTCTGCCCCCAGACGTTTCAACTCCATGATGGAGATAGCTTCATCCAGGTTTTCTCTTCTACAAGCATCCTCACATGGATGAGGACAGACACGACCACAGGTATGTGCCAGAGGCATAGTTTTCTTTGTAGCCTGTAAACTTGCCTCAAACTGTAAATCGCGCACACCTTCAATATATGCAGGAATATCCACATGATCAGGACACGCATCCATACATGGAGCAGTTACCTTTGCAATATATTTAATGTCTTTATTATCATATTCAGGAGATTTCTTCTGGTTGTTGATGAGATCCATCACATCATCTTCAAAATATTCCAAAATATCTAAAAGTGGTTTCGGTACTGTACGACCTATTTCACACTTACTGGTCTTCATCATAGTGTCGGAAATCTCTCTCAGATGCGCTACATCGCCTTCTGTTCCTTCACCTCTGGCAATTTTGTCAAACAAATCATACAAAATCCTGCCGCCCCAGCGTCCGGGAGCACAACGACCACATGCTTCAGAATAGATCTGATACTGCGCGGCATATTCTGTTCCTGCTT
>CAZYZD010000081.1:0-10019 GCA_964651755.1 uncultured Sulfurospirillum sp.
TATGAAGATTTTAATCGTTGAAAATGAGATTTATTTAGCACAAAGTATTTCAACAAAACTTACGGAACTGGGGCATAACTGCGAAGTTGCCACCACAATCAAAGACGCTATCAAAGAGGAAGAGTTTGATGCAGTACTGCTCTCTACCAATATTTCGGGGCAGAATTTTTACCCTGTTATCGAACATTATAAAAATGCTATCATTATCCTGATGGTTTCCTATGTCAGTAACGATACTGTCTCAGGACCGCTTAAAGCAGGAGCAAACGACTATATTCTCAAACCTTTCATGATTGAGGAACTGGTACGTAAACTCAACCATCTGCAGGACTATATCAACTTTAAAAAAGAGAATGAAACCTACCGAAGTTACATCGACCACCTGCTGAAAAAAAGACCACCGCTGGAGATTACCAATAAAACAAAACTCCCATTGCTTTTAAAAGTAAATTACCAGAAAAATGCCGATGCAATCGTCTTTAAATATGCAAAAGATTTCAACGAATCTTTTACCTTTATTTCACTTGACGATGCCGATGCTCTTTCACAGCTTAAAAAGATTCATGACAGTGAACTGATCTATCTGATTAATTTCCAGAACCTTAAAAAAAGTGACAAGAGTAAAGTTTTATCACTGATTCAAAACAGGCGTGTTATACTCTCGACCACTGATATGAACGATGAAACCGAAGAGATAGAGAGTATCGAAGTCAAAAATGACGAAGGTGTTTTTGAAAAAGGAGATATCCTTTCTATCGAAAACTATGTCAAATATATCATCGTCAAATATCAAAATAAATTTCCGGATACGGAGCTTTCCAAAAAACTCGGTATTTCAAGAAAAAGCTTATGGGAAAAACGAAAGAAATATGGGATCTCCAAAAAGAAATAACGAACTTCACATAGACAACGAAGCCCTCACCACACTTGCGATGGCAAAAGAGGGCATCCTCTCTCCAGTCGATAAACTGATGAACCGCCAGGAAGCCGAAGAGGTAGACCGGACATCACGATATAAAGGGTGTTTTTTCCCTTTTTCCTTTATCCTAGCCCCTGCCGGAAACCGTAATGAAAATGTACTCAAACAAGCAAAAAAAGGAGATCTTCTCTATATTGTCGTAGACGGGGAAAACCGCGGCGAAATTATCGTAGAAGACATCTTTGAAATCGACAGAAACCAACGTATAGAAAAGATTTTCGGAACCACGGACCCTACCCATCCGGGTGTCAAAGATACACGCAACCGACTGGGAAAATATGCTGTCAGCGGAGAGTACAAAATCGACTGCAGCAGTATCCGAACCGTTAAAAATGCAATCGAGACAATGATAGAACGCACCAGAGCAAAAAAAATATCTGCTATCATGGTTTCCGCAAAACCGCTTCACAGAGGACATGAAAGATTTATCCGTATGACACTCGAACAGAGTGACTTGCTGGTACTCTTCCTGCTAAAACCTTACAAAAAAGATACCTATGCCTATGATCTGAGACTCAAGACACTGAAATATTTTGTCGATAACTTCCTTCCCCGAAACAAAGTATTGATTGTACCATTTGAAAATACCTATATATTTGCAGGTTTCAACAATATCATCCTCGATGCTATCGCTGCGCGTAACTTTGGATGTACCGATCTGGCGGTGGGACAAAACCATGCAGGTATCGGACTCTATTATGACAAAACCGGAACCAAATCGATCGTTGACCAGTACCCTGACCTCAATATCCAGATCAGTGTCAGCAACGAATTTGTCTACTGCAACGAGTGTAAAACGCTTGTCAGTACCAAAACCTGTCCCCACGGCAGCCACCACCATATCTCGTACAACTCCGAATTTATCCTGGAACTGCTCAATGCAGGAGTACTCCCGCCTGCTGTACTTGTCAGAAAGGAGATTTCTGCTATCCTTTTAAGCGATCTTTATCCAAACAGGTTTAATAAAATCATTCAAAAATTCAATAACTTTTTCCCAAGCGAGGGACTGTTGGAAGAGATGACCGAAGAGAAGTTCTATCTGGAGATCATGAAACTCCACCAAACTGTATCACTTACCTAAAAAGGCTATCTATGCGCAGACTTTTTTTAACATTTTTCTATACCGGACTTTTACCCAAAGCACCGGGAACCTGGGGTACCATCGCCGGAGCGATTGCCGCTTTGCCGATTATCTACTATTTTCCGCCTACAACACTTTTTCTGGCAACAGCGCTGCTAAGTCTGATAGCCATCAATGAAATCAACAAAGAAGAAGCCCAAAGCGGCATACATGATGCCAGTGAAATCGTCATCGACGAAGTAGCAGGAATCTGGCTGGCGCTCTCTATGAGTTCGGGAAGCTGGGCACAGATCATCCTGAGTGTACTCTACTTCAGACTATTTGACATCTGGAAACCCTCTGTCATAGGACGTATCGACCGTGAAGTCAAAGGCGGTCCAGGTGTGATGGGAGATGATCTCCTGGCAGGTGTCTTTGCAGCTATCTGCTCCGCGGGAACATATCAGGTACTTACCTATTTCTCACTTATATAAAGTGAAAAATGTCTGTTCAGAACTCAACGTGAGTGATTTCCACTCACGCTAAATCATTATTTACATCCTCTGCATAAACCAGCTAAATACTCCTCGCATTGTCACAACATCATCCACATCATAAACCTCAACCGTAACATTGATCAATGCACGTCCCTTTTTCTCAAACTTGTCGAGAAACTTTGCCGCTGCTTCTTCCTCCACAAATGCCCTGGCATATATCTCTGTCGTTGCGGGCTGTTTATATTTTATTTCACAGCTTCGTAAAAGCGGAATCACTTTGTCCCGGTATTTGGGAAAGAGATTTTGCAGAAAGTAGCCGCTTTGTGTTTCGGCTAATGTATACTGCGCTCCTGCATGAATAGTCTGCAAATGATTCTGTGTATATGCATAGTTTGGCAGCATCAAAACATCTGCATCTTTTGGCACAATACCTATATGAGAAATAAAGGGGATCCCGGTAATTTTCATGATGACTTCTCCATATATGCCGTGAGGATACGTCCGTTTCGCAGAATACTTCCAGCATGTTCGATCAAGTCAAAAACATCTTTTTGTCTCCATCCCATATGGTAAAGCGTCTCAAAATCTCCCTTCTGACACGCACTGCTCTCATAAATAGCTTTGATCGCAAATGCCGCAAGTGCCTGATGTTTTGCATCGAATGGAACTTTTAGGATCTCTTCGACGACACTGTCAAGTTGTTCCTGGCTATACCCTTTTGCTTTTAGAAATTTTGTATTGAACATTTTACAGTAGGGATACGCCTCTTTGAACGCTATATGAAGCCGGATAAAACCAAACAGATCAGGATCAATGTGCGGATGCCTGGAAATACGTACAACTGAAGTTAAAAACTCTTCCAGATAATCTGCTTCAATATTTCCAAGAAAGCGTACTTGCGGCGGTACCTCACCGTAAAGCACTTTCACTTTTTTGTAGATTTTTTCCAAACGCTCTTTTTGTGCACTGTTCTTTTCAACCATAAACATGAAACATCCTTTTACAAGTAGACTGATCGGTCTAGTTTAACGCTAAAAGACTTTATCTGTGCTGAATAGCATAAATAACTAGGAAGAGGTAATATATTTTACTTTTTCAGGCTCTGAAGAAGGAAGCTGCTATCTTTTAAAAACTGCTCACGGGACGAGACTTCTGCAGGGCGGGAGAGAAAACCCCAGCTCGAAGCGATAACATACCCGGCTATCTCTTCTGCATCTCCCTCCTTAATAGTTCCCTCTTTCATCCCAAAATGCAGTACTTTGGCAAGATTGGCACGCAGGTTTTCAAACTCCGCTTCACAAAGTGCAGCGATATCCCGGTCGAGTGCATCCATCTCAAACATCAGTCTGTGCAGCGGACAGCCATGGGTAACAAGCATTTTATTATTGGCAATTTTTCGCATAGTATATTCAAGTATTTCCACTGCGGTGGCTTCTTTACGCATACGAAAATCAAAAAAATCCCGCACTTTGGGGATAAGCCGCTCTTTGATCATCGCTATTACCATACCTTTTTTGGAACCAAAATGGTGGTACATCGATCCTTTCGGAACTCCTGCTTTGTTTAAAATAGCAGCCGTACCCGCACCGCAATACCCGTAACGATATACCTCTTCAAAGGTGACATCCAAAAGTTTTTCTCTCGCTGATTGTTTCTCTTTCATGAAGTGATTATATCTCTCTTTTGCCAAATTTTTACATTTTTATACCAAAACTCTTCAGCTTTTTCTAAACAAAACCGATATAACATATCTAATAGTTTATAAGCAAAAATTATATTGCAATAAAATCAGGAGATAACATTTTGAAATACTTTATTCAAAAAATTCTTTTTACCCTACTCTTTTTCGTCACACTTCATGAAGCATTCGAGATCGATCCCTTCAATCCCGGAGCCTCTTTGACAGAAAATTTCAGTACCAACTGCCTGCAAATGACACAAAGTCAGCAAATACTCAAAGCCTATCTTATGATAGCCCTCAACAGCAAATTTCAAAATCCAAAAGAAAATCTGGCAAAAGCGATTGTGGATTATGACAAACGCGCGCATCAGGTACGTGCCTATTTTCACAAATTGCTGGGAGATAAGAATCAGGCAGCAAAAGATGCCTTTGACGAAGCGATGCGGCTCTGGCAGGAAAACAAAAAGATGCTCGAACAACCGCCTCGGCAGGAAAATGCACTGAAGATCAAGGAAAACTTTTTACATATGATCAACAAACTGCTGGAAGGCACAAAACCACTTGCCACACCGGATCTGGAACTGATCTCACTTACAGGAAAGCTCTGCCGGAAACCGGTTGAAATCACCAACGACTACCTCATGCGCATCTGGGGTGTCAATATACCAAATTATGAAAATGAAGTTGCCGGGATTATGCGAAACTTCCATATAAATCTCAGAACACTTGCTGCAAACAAACTGAACAATCAGGAGAGCCGTGCACTTCTGGAGCGTGCAAGAAAGCAGTTTATGTTTTTTGAAATCATGTACAAAGCAAAAACGAGATTTATCCCCCATCTCCTTTCCAAAAAAGCAGATGACAACTTCCTGATTATCCGTCAGATTAAAATGATTTATAAAAAAGAGGCAGAAAAAGATATGGAAAAATAGTATTGTATTGTTTATGAGAGTAAAACTTTACTCTCATGATGATCAGAAAAATTAGTTTAAAAGATGCTTGTTATAACCTTTGTTACGACAAAGCCACCAACTACCAGCCATGCGAACATCGCTGTAGCGGTATAGAGGGGTGCCAGTCCAAGTCCTTTGAACTTTGAAAAGATTGTACCCATACCCAGCGCGGTCATTGCCATCGTCAGTAAAAAGGTATCGATCTCATTGATCACACCAACAACATTTTCCGGTACGATATGCAGTGAGTTAAATCCTGCAACAGCGATAAAATAGACTGCAAACCATGGAATGACCAGTTTCACTCCACTGCTCTCTCCACCGCTCTTTTTTGCACGCATAGAGAGGTAGATTCCCAGTACAATCAGCATCGGCGCAATCATAATCACACGTGTCATCTTGACAATAACAGCGGAGTTTGCCATATCTGCCGGTGCCCCTGGAATCGAAGCCGGAACAGCGACGACCTGTGCCACTTCATGAATCGTACCGCCTACATAAATACCAAACTGCTGCGGATCCATATGTAAAAAACCTGTTGCAGGTTCGATGATAGAAGCATACAAAACAGGATACAGAAACATTGAAATCGTACCGAAAAGAACTACCATAGAAACGGCAATCGCTGCTTTGTAGCCTTCGGATTTTAAAACCGGTTCCGTCGCAAGTACCGCTGCTGCACCACATACCGACGCACCTGCTGCTGTCAGCATGGAGGTATCCTCTTCCATTTTAAAGATTTTATGTCCCAGATAGGTTCCCAGAAAGAAAGTGGTACTTAACATAATCAGTGAAACCATAAATCCTTCCATACCCACATCCATAATCTCCTGAAAAGTCAGACGAAAACCGTAAAAGACAATCGCAAAACGAAGTATCTTTTTTGCCGAAAAAGTGATACCCGTTCCCCAGGCTTCCGGGATCTGGTTGTGCAGTGTATTGGCGTAAAAGATACCCATCACGATACCGATTACAAGAGGAGAAATTCCCAGAGCTCTGACAAATGCCAGATTTGCAATCATCGTTGCAGCTGCCGCGAAAATAGCAACAAAGATAATACCGCTGATAGTACCTTTACGATTTTCAGGTGAAAATGCCATAGTCATCCTTAATAATAATTTTTTGTGATATTACAATAAAAAGTATAATTTGTAAAATATATAAAACTTGATATAATAATTGATATTTTCAATAAGGAACTCTTTATGACATTTAAAGAGCTGGAACTCTTCTACCATCTGGCAGAGCATGCGCATATCTCCCAACTCTCCAAAAAGATCAACATGAGCCAGTCTGCAATCTCTCTGGCGATCAAGGCACTTGAAAAGAGTCTGGGAGAACCTCTTTTTGACCGCATCGGTAAAAAACTCATCCTCAATGAACGCGGACGCCTTTTTAAAGAGAAAACCTATAAACACTTCCTTGCGCTCAAAGATACACAAAAACTTTTTCAGGAAGATAAACTCTCGGGAATTATCAAAATCGCTTCGAGTAAAACCATCGGTAATTTTATCCTTCCGCGTCTGGTTTTTGACTTTATGCTGCAAAACCCGCATATCACAATCCAAAGAGAGATCAAAAACTCTGCACAAATCATCCAGATGGTACTTGAAGGAGAGATCGATATGGGTATCATCGAAACAGAGTGTCAGGAACCTTCCATCATCAAAGAGGAGCTTGGCAGCGACAGGCTCATCGTTACGGGAAACGATGAAACACTCACCAAAAACGACTACTATATTGACCAGCTTGCCCACAAGAAATGGCTTTTGCGGGAACCAGGTTCCGGAACACGCGAACTTTTTTTAAAAGCGTTGGGAAATCTTGCCGGAGAATTGGAGATTTTCATGGAGTTTACAGAATTTGAAGAGATGAAAACAGTGCTTGAAAATGAAAAAGAGACATTGACCTGTATCTCAAAGTTTGTGGTGGCAAAGGAACTGGAGAGAAAAGAACTTTTTGAAATTAAACTCAAAAATATCGATTTGACCAGGAAACTCTACATTATCTACCATAAAGACAAATATAAAAATATGCTTTTTGATTCATTTGAAAAGTATATCAAACAACATGTTCAGGCAATCCCGAAACTATAACAAAACGCACTCCCTTTACCAGAATCAGAAATAATTACAATAGTAATATCATAAATAAAGAGTATTTTCCCCGACAAAGCCTTGATTTACCTTTTTTTTGTATCATAACCCAAAATCTTCATAAGAAGGATAAAAATTATGAATAAAAATGTTGTAACGCTGGTGGGTATTTTTCTTGTCGGTATTATCGCTTATCAGGCATATCTGCTGGGTAAACTGGAAGCTGAACAAAAAAATGCAGTTGCAGCCAAAAAAGAACCCAAAATCACTGTAGAGATAGAAAAAGAGCATCTCCCGCAACCAAAAATTGCCCATACTAACCGTTCTGTACCAACCGGAAGCAATACCACACAAACACCTCTTATCGATGAGAAAAAAATCAAAGAGGATTTTAACCGTCTTTTCAAAGATATTTTCGGCAATCCAAAAGTTAAAGCAGAAATTCAAAAAAATGTCACACAAATGCAACAACAACTGCAGGAGGGATTAAATCAATTCCAAAAAGAGATTGTTATGATGACTTCCGAGCTACAAAAAGCCTCTGAAGAAGATCCTTTTCTTAAAGAACTTTTTCAAAATTTCAAACTTCCAAATGCACTGGAATTTACAGATACCGGCAAAGGATACAGTCTCGAAATTGATGTTCCCAATAATGAAAAAAGTACTGTAGATGTCAAAGTAAGAAAAGGATTCCTGGTAATTCTGATCAATGAAGTGGTCACAGAAGAGCATGAAGAGAATGGAGTCATGGTCAAAAAAGAGCTTAAACACAAAAAACAGGTACTTGTAAATATACCAGAAGATGCAGATACAGCGAAACTTGAAACCAAATATGACAATGGAAAACTTCGTCTGATCCTTCCCAAAAAGGTTGCGTCATGAGAGAAGATATCGACTCCCCGGAAGCACTTGAAGAGCTGATTAAAGAGAAACTGGGTGTACTGGTCTACTTTTCCACTCCTACCTGCAATGTCTGCCATGCACTCAAACCTAAAATCAAAGAGGAGTTTGCCAGACATTTTCCGGAGATAGAACAGGTTTTCATCGATTCATCCAAAACACCGCAGATTCCTGCTTCGATGCAGATTTTTTCAGTACCGACTATCATCGTTTATCTGGATGGTAAAGAGTTTGCAAGAGAATCACGTAATGTCAGCGTCCCCCTGCTGATTGAAAAAATTCAGCGCCCTTATGAAATTATGACTTCATGAAAAGGAGTATTATGAAAGTTTTCCTGTTGTCTTGTATAGCGGCTTTATCACTCATGGCAGGAGAGAAGATCAGTGCAGGGGAAAAAATCTTTCAAAACAAATGCGCTTCATGTCATATCAAAATCACAACCAAAGATGAAGCGCTTAAAAATATCAAAGAACTCAAAGCCCCTCCGATGGTAGAAGTCTCCAGCAGACTCAAAGAGATGATCAAAATCACAGATGATGTTGACGATATGATACACAAAGGTGTGGTTATCGCTTTTATCAAAGATTATGTTATCTATCCGGATATCGAAAAGAGTATGTGTCATGCCATGGCTGTAGATCGTTTCGGAACAATGCCTTCTTTAAAAGGCAAAATCACGGAAGAAGAGCTGCAAAGCGTTGCAGAGTGGATTTATGACTATTTTGAAGGGAAAAAGTTTTAAGTTAAAGTACTTTAGTCCAGTTTTACTCTATTTTGGTATAATCCCGGTTAAAAAAGGGTTTTTATGCTGACGAAAAGAATCAACTCACTCTCCACATCGCTGACTATCGCCATCTCCACACTTGCCGGAGAACTGAAAGCAGAAGGAAAAGATATTATCAGTTTTTCTGCCGGTGAACCGGACTTTGGTACACCGCAAGTCATCAAAGATGAAGCGATCAAAGCCATTAATGAAGGCTTTACCAGATACACTCCGGTTCCGGGTATCCCCGAACTTCTCGAAGCTATCGCCCACAAACTCAAAAGAGACAACAATCTGGAGTACAAACCTTCACAGATTATTGCCAGCAACGGCGCAAAACACTCTCTTTTCAATATCATGCAGGCACTCATCGAAGATGGTGATGAAGTCATTATCCCAAGTCCATACTGGGTAACATATCCTGAACTTGTCACATACAGCGGCGGGAAATCTGTCATCATCGAAACCGAAGATGTAGACGGTTTTAAAATCACACCTGAAAAACTCAAAAATGCCATTACAGACAAAACAAAAATACTCATCCTCACTTCTCCATCCAATCCGACAGGTGCAGTATATACCAAAGAAGAACTTCTGGCACTTGGTGAAGTACTTAAGGGAACAGATATTTTCGTGGTATCCGATGAAATGTATGAAAAGTTGATCTACGACGGTGAATTTACGGCAGTAGCCAGTGTCAGCGACGATATGTTCCAAAGAACCATCACTGTCAATGGTCTGAGTAAATCAGTTGCGATGACAGGATGGCGTTTTGGTTATCTTGCATCGCCGAACGATGAACTGATCGCGGCAATGAAAAAACTCCAATCCCAAAGTACGTCCAACATCAACTCTATCACCCAGAAAGCTGCTATCGCCGGACTCGACGGAAGAGCAGACGATGACATAGAGATGATGCGTAAAGAGTTTCAAAAAAGACGTGATATTGCGGTAGAACTTTTCAATGAAGATGAAAACCTCTCCGTACTCTCTCCGGCAGGTGCTTTTTACCTCTTTATCAATATCAAAAAAATCTCCGGTGACTCTATGCAGTTTTGTAAAGACTTGCTCTCAGAAAAAGGGATCGCCG
>CAZYZD010000082.1:0-9912 GCA_964651755.1 uncultured Sulfurospirillum sp.
TTATGTTGCAAAGAATGTTCTCAATAAATTTCGCCAGGATAACGGTTATAAAGAGGGGACTTACAAAAAAGTCTGGAATGGCAAAGAGGACAATGTCGTTTTAAGCGAGATGCTTGAAGGAGAACCGATGGGTATAGATGCACTTTATAATGCCCTTGAAAAAGAGTACAGACAACTTTCATGACGATTACACAGATACTTAAAAAAAGTCTGGAAGACTTTAAATCTCCTCTTTTTTTAGGACTTTCTTTACTGCCTTTTATCGTGATACTGATACTTTTCGGTTATGGGTATTTTCACTTTGGCGGAGATATGATAGCGCAGGTGGGAATGGACTTGGATGCGGGAAGGGTTCCCTTTCTTGATCCAAAAGAGCACCCCTGGCTGACCTATATTCTTACTTTTTCTCTTTTCAAATGGCTTTTTACGATCTTTTTTTATCTGGTTGGGATAGTTGCAGTTGTATTGTTTTCTGTGGTGATTGCAGGGATTGTGATTGGTTTTTTCACACCGATGATTGTCAAAATAATTCGCAAAAAGCATTATCCTGACTTTCAGTTTAGCAATCAGAATTTTACGTTTATGGCAAGTTTACCCTATTATGTGAAGATTATTGTGATATTTGTACTTTTGGGCATTGTGGCGTTGCCGTTTATGTTTATTCCCGCTGTTAACTTCATAGCGATCAATATTCCTTTTTACTATCTGTTTCATAACTTCATGATACTGGATGTGGGATCCAATATTGTCAGTAAAGAGGAATTTAAAAAGATCACCAAAAAATATAAAGCACTTTTCAGAGGTACGACGGCGACATTATATGGTATTTCCCTTGTACCTGTTCTGGGTGTGTTTATGCAAGTTTTTTATGTAATAGTACTTGCCCATGAGTTTTTTGAAAAGGCATCTGCGGAGAGATCATGAAAATTATTTTCTCACTGTTGGTTTTTCTACTTTTTGCCGAAGCAGGAGGACTTGATTTTCGACAAATTCTGACACTTAAAACAGTCAAAAATATTGCCTTGGAGTATCCCAACAAGAAAGGGGAAACCCTGGAAGATACAGCTATGGCAATCTGTTTGGCGGAGACGAATGGCGGGAAGGTAAACTGGGGAGATAAACAGCTGCTTCGCAAAGGAATCAAGCAGGCTTCTTACGGTATCATGCAGGTACGTTTGCAAACTGCACGTTTTGTAGCCAAAAAGTATAATCTTCTTGATATTAAAATGATGAACGATACTCAGCTGATTACCAAAATGATGCATGACTCTGTATTTAACGCCAGAATTGCAGTTTTGTATCTGGTCTATTTGAGTGATACTTCAAAAAGTTACTTTGAAGCAGTTAGCCGTTACAACGGAGGGAGGGTAAACCATCCCTACTATAATAAAATTAAAAGATGTTTGAAGATTATAAAAAGACATAATCTCTGATCTTTAAATACCTTTGATTTCTAAAAGCAATAAATTTTGACACATGGTGATATATTCCATTATGATATTTTGTGCTTCAAGAGATGGATAGATATTTAGAACAATTTGGTTCCCATATACTTTGTAAATCATTGCTTTCATTTGTAAATTTCGAATTTTGTTTTCCATATCTTCAATGTGAAATTCAAGTTTGAAAGTTTTTGCATGTAATCCTTTGACTTGTATCTCTTCGATTTTATTGAGTTGGGTTGTAAAGAGAATAGAGTTTTTTGAAATATCAGCAATCAAACCTTCTATATAAATTTCATTGTCATATTCAAGACTTGCCTGAATTGGTCTGTGTGGTGTTACTCTTATGTTTTTACGATGAACTGGAGAATTGTCTAAAAACTTGAAATTACTTAATTCAATGAGATTATTGGGATAGTCTATGTGCATTATATCGGCACGGAGAATATCTGGGATCATACTATGTTCGAGATAGACATATTCTTGTTTCCTCATAAAAGGTATATACTCTTTGGAAGAACGAACTTTAGCATATCCCATTTTGCTTTCTACAACTTCTACTTGATTGGAGAGAGGAATCTCTTTATAAAAACCATAGACATTCAAATGTGGTGAATCCATAAAAATTTGACTTATATTTTCAAAATCGCCATTATGGCTATAGTCAAAATAGCGTGTTCCATAGTAGATATGGTTATTTTTGGAGAGTTTTGCTTTGAGTAAAAAACGGTGTACTCGCTCAAGAAGAGAGTTGATATCATCTTCTTCATCAAAGTTTGTAGCTCCTACATTTTCGATAATCGTACCATATTTGATTTTTATACTTGTAAACATGTTTTTTAAAGTGCTGACAACTGTATGAATTTTATTTTCATGAATAAAAAGGAGGTAACTGTTACCTCCCTCATAAATAATAGGAGTAAAATTTAGATAGGAGTATATAAAGCTGAAAATTTGTTGAAATTTCGCACCCTCTTTGGGATGAAACTTTAGTTCAAATTTTACCACACATAAAGGTGTAGAAAAATCTTTTGAACGTTGAATTTGTGATTGAATAAATGCTTGATTAACAACATTGTTGATAATAATACTCTGATTTGTCATAATCTCTCTTTATTGTGTTAAGTTTGGGTTATAGTTGTTTATTTAGGTATAATTTCGGCATTTTAAAGAATTTGTTTAGAGGCAAAAGGGATGAAAACGAAATTTTATAAAGATTTAGAAGAAGTTTATAGTTTAGTGAAAAAGAAACAGGAGAGTTTGCATCGATTTTACGATGTTCTGAAAGAAAAAGATTCAAGTAATGAATCAGAGATTATTGATAGTTTTTTGAGAAAAATTGGATTGGAAATTACTTCAGAAAATCGTCTTTGTGTTATTACACGATTGGTTTCACTGCGTGATGATTCTCTTATTCAAGTATTGAAAAAAACAGGTTTTAATGAAGAAGAAATTATCAAAAAAAAGGAAGATGCCTATTTGTGGGTTGCCGATTACCACCTAAAAATGCATCAGGAATTGATTGATGAAATTGAATCAAAAGAACTGCTTACGCCTTTTTATCGCGAGATTTTTAAAGGTGTACATGAAGTGGGAAAAGTTTTCAGTGGATGGCAGTCCAGCTGGACTGCGCATATTATTGATGGGGTCAATCGTGAGCTTTACCGTCTGTTTAACGGCGATGAAGAGAAGATTTTTGAGATGCTTCATGAAAAGGAGTTGTTTGACAAAGGACATGACGGAGGGAAAGGAGATCGTTCCTATTCTGTGCTAGTGGAGCAGGAGGATGGAAGTTTTAGATCTGTACCTTATGCAGAAGCGTTTACGGAGGAAGTAACAGCTGCATTACTGGCGTTAGCTGCATTTAAAAACAGACTTTTAGAACTTGAAGATGAGGTATTTGATCAAAAAGAGGCGCATGTGGATTATCTTCAGGCAATTATAGAAGCACTTGCGGAAAAAGATAGTGCCAAACTGATTCCAAAGTGGGCAGATGTAGATCGTAAATGGATGAAGGTAACTGCACCTTTGCAAATAGGACATCCTTTGGAATATTATGAAGATCATTATAAAAAAGCAGTTGCATTGGAGTGGGATTTGCGTATTGTTAATCCTGAGAATTCTGCAGGAGATGTAAAAGAAAAAATTGTTTCGATGTATAGTACAATATTTGAAAATATTCAACATGAAGTTTTGGAAAGTCAAAAAATTTATGAGGGATCGCTGAATGCACTTCATAAAGTACAACTTTATCTGGGAAGACCTGCACTCTATTACGGTGCAGAGTTTTGTGGTCTTTTCTCTGCTCAGGTAGTTCCAAATGATGAAGTAGTGACAAAAGAAGCGGGGAAGAAGATTTTCGCTTTTGCGGACAATGTTCTTGAATCAATTCGTGCAAAACCTTTTATGCAGATACAAAAAGAGGTTTTCCCGGAAAGCTTTCTATATCAAAGTCGTGAAATAATTTTTAAAAAGCCTGAGATTTGGTATGAAATCTATAATATCACGACGATAGGGCATGAATATGGTCATATCCTCTGGATAGATAACGATACCGAAACAGTTATGAATAGTACGGGAAACTTTAAAAATATTGAAGAATTTAAAGCAACAACAGGCGGTCTATCTGCTTTCTTTATGGATGATAACCCAAAATTCCGAACACATATTTTGAATGATACAATTAAAAGAGCAGTGGGGTTGATTGCATGGAAAGAGACAGGAGAGGTTGAACCATATTATTGTGAGGGTTTGATTCACTTGAGTGGTCTTTTTGAGACTGGTGTATTAAAGTTTGGCAAAAAACTTGAAATTGATACGAGTGAAGATGCATATGAACGTATTAAAAGTTGGTATCTGGATACTTACAAAAGTTTGGCACGACACTATTTGCAAAAAGAAGATGCAAGTACTTTTTTATATCGCTATGCCCAAAAAGAGGGGAAATATTTTATGCCAGTAGGAGAGGAAATAAAATATTTTGTTAATTATTACTGGAATTTACATACCGAGATTGGTCAGGTGCTGGACAGAGAAAGCAGTAAAGAGGAGTGGCTGTAGAGTATGAAACTCAACTGTGATCTTGGTGAAGGGTTTGGTATTTATCGTCATACGGATGATGCTAAGATTATGCCCTATATAGATATGGCAAACCTTGCATGTGGTTTTCATGCTTCTGATCCCGTACATATGCTGGAGAGTATTCGTCTTGCGAAACAGCATAGAGTTGCTATTGGAGCACATCCTGGTTATCCTGATCTTCAGGGATTTGGTAGGCGTATTATGCATTGCAGTGCAGATGAAATTGAGGCAATGCTCTTATATCAGATTGGCGCACTGGATGCTATGTGCCAGGCAGAAGATACAGTTGTAAGTTATGTGAAACCTCATGGAGCACTATATAATCAGATGATGCAGGATATCGGATTATTTGAGGTAATTGTTCGTACGATTTCACAATATCGCACTGATTTGGCACTGGTAATACTTTCTGTTCCAGAATATGAAACGTATGAAAAAATTGCCCGAAAATATGAGATAAAACTTCTTTTTGAACTTTTTGCAGATAGGGCATATGCTGATAGCGGTAGATTGCTTAACAGGCAAGAGAGAGGTGCACTTATTGATGATAAAAAAGAAGTATTAGAACGGGTAGAATGTTTACTTAAGAAGGGATATCTTGAGAGTTTTCATGGAAAACGACTTTATATGAAAGCCGATACACTATGTATCCATAGTGATACGACTACAGCTGTAGATTTGGTTACCGTACTGAAGGATCTGCTTGCAAAATATAGAGATCGTTAGCTGTGATAGTGTCATATTGCGGTATGAGCCTGTTATTAATGAAAAAGTACTGGACTGTGTTCAATACGATTTTATACTCTTGAGTAGACTGGAGGGAATTATTGAAATAGTGCCATCATATGCGTCTATTTGGATACGATTTGATGTGCAATATTATAGTTTCAATACCCTCAAAGAGAAAATTACAGTTATGCTTTCAGGTAGAGAAGTTCCCAGTAGGCAAAAGGGTGGGGCTCTTTATGAAATACCGGTGGATTATCATCAGGGAGTAGATTTAGAGCGTATTGCAAATTTGCATCATCTGAGTGTTGATGAAGTAATAAAAATTCATACAGGAAAAACTTATCGTGTTTATGCGATAGGGTTTATGGTGGGTTTTGCATATTTGGGAGTAGTAGATCGACGAATTATGACACCACGTCTGAAAACACCGCGCCAAAAAGTTGCCAAAGGGAGTGTCGCTATTGCAAATAGTCAAACTGCGATTTATCCTCAAAACAGTGCCGGAGGCTGGAATATTGTCGGTATAACAAAATTTGACAATTTTGAAAACTTCCAGATTGGAGATAGAATTCGTTTTGTGAGGGAATAATGGCGTTTGAAATACTCAATGCAGGACTTTTCGCTACTATTCAGGATAGTGGCAGAACCGGGTATATGCATCTTGGTGTAACGCCATCAGGTGCAATGGACATGTATGCTTATTATTGGGTGCATACTCTTCTGGGGGAGCAGAGTACAAATGCAATAGAAGCGATGACAGGTTTAAGACTCAAAGCAATCAGTAATACAACAGTTGCAATTACCGGGGCAGATCTCAATACAAAACTTGATGGTGTAAAAATACCGATTTGGAGAAGTTTTTATATCAAAAAGGGTTCGGTTCTCAGTTTTGATAAACGGATCGATGGTATGAGGGTATATATTGCTGTCAGAGGTGGTTTTAAAATAGCACAAATTAGAGGAAGTAGCGCTACCACACCCCGGGAAGGAAGTGGAAAAGTTCTAAAAAGAGGAGATATATTGGAGAGTAATTCTTCTTCAATAAGAGATTTTCGGATTTTAAAATCTTCTTATATTCCAGAATACAATCATAATGTGACTACTTTGAGGCTACTTCCTTCATACCAGTATGATGATTTTCCAACTGAATCCCAGAGTGCTTTTTTTGATAGAGTATATGAAGTAACATTGCAGAGTAATCGGATGGGATATAGACTAAAAGGAGAAGCAATCAAGGGTACAGGTGAAGAGATACTCTCTGAAGCTATTGCTTTTGGCGCAGTACAGATCCCGGATGATGGACAGCCTATTGTGCTTTTGAGTGAAAGGCAAACAATTGGAGGATATCCTAAAATAGGTGTTGTATTGGCAGAAGATTGTTATAGGTTGGCACAGTTGGCACCTGGAGCGAAAGTTTGTTTTCGAAAAGTAACACTGCATGAGTGTGATTACTCTTCATGAAGTGTTATTATTTGACCTTGTTTCTTGATAAATGTGAAAAAAGCTTTAAAAAGATTGTCATATTGTAAAGTTTTTTGGTTGCCTATACAAATGAGTTTTCGTTTTGCGCGGGTGAGAGAAACATTGAGACGGCGACCATCTTTTAAAAAACCAATTTCCCCTTTTTTATTGGTGCGTACAAATGAGATGATAATCACCTCTTTCTCCTGACCTTGAAAACCGTCTACTGTTTTTGTTTCAACAGCGATTTTCTCAGTTTCCAGTCCTTTTTTAATGGTCTTAATTTGTGCCGCATATGGGGTGATAATGCCAATATCCTCAGGATTTAATCCCATTTTGAGTAATTCCCGTGTATATTCAATACAAAGGAAAGCTTCTTTTTCATTATAAAAACTTGTAGAGCGTTCCGGTTTTGCTTCAGAGGCAGATGTATTGGTAGTATCGATAAAGACAAGCGGTTCATGAAGTGCAAGAATATTCGGAAAGTGTTCACTTTTTTTGAGTTTTAAGTCGGCTAGAGTCTGTTTTGCTACACTACTGTCAGCAATTAATTGGTCATCATAAAAATATTTGTTTGAAAATGCCATAATCTTTTCATGCATACGGTATTGTATTTTCAAAAGATGGGATAAGGCTGGATATGCAGAAATCAGATTTTCAAAAAGTGTTTTTTTCAGCCTCTCTTCATTACTTACGACAGTAGGAGGAAGTTGTTTATGGTCTCCTGCAATAATAAAGCGCTCTGCCTTTGTGATGGGGATCAATGTGGAAGGAATCATCTGCTGACTTCCTTCATCGATAATTGCAACATCAAATCGGTGTCCTTCAAGTATTTGTGACTGTACCATTGAGTTGGTTGCCAGGATAACATCTGCCTGCTGGATAATTTCCCGGTAAATTTGTTCCTCTTTTTCCTGTAACAATTTAACTTTGCGATCAATTTTTTCATTTGCCTTGATCCATGATGCCATTGAGTGCATAGTCTCTTTTGAAATGCCACGCTGGGTTTTTCCTTTGTGTACCAGTGAGAGTATACGCTCTTTACTCATTCCCCGGCTTCTTGCAGCAGTAGGTTTTGCATACTGATCACGCTGAAGAGCCATCTCCTGGATCTCTTTCCATCCCTCTTTTAGTGAGAGTGTTTCATTATGACGTTCATAAAGGAAGTGAATAGAATATTTCTGTAATTTTTCAGCAATGCGGACAGGATGTCCTATTCTTACGATGTTGAGATTGTATTTTGCAACTCTTTCGAGCATATTATCTACTGCTGTATTGGAGTCTGCAGATGCAAGTACTCTCTTTCCTCTTTTTACTTCCTGAAAAATGAGTTCAACAAGGGTGCTGGTTTTTCCTGTGCCAGGCGGACCATGAATCAAAAAAAGATCTTTGCTGCCAAGTGCTTTACTTATAGCTTCTTGTTGTGTATTGTTGAGTTTTGGATCTTTTTGTGAGAAAAGTATTTTGGTGGGTGATTGGGGAGGCTCAATACCTAAAATGATATTGCGTAGTGTGCGCTCTCTTCCCGAAGCGTGTAAAAGTGTAAGTAAGTTCTCTTCCATCCTTTTAAAAGTAATGTCATTGATGTAAAGATCTATTCGTACCTGTTCTTTAAGTGCCCATTTGGGAGGAGGATTTTCAAATGCCACTGTAATATAATGCTGTTTTATTTCGTAAACGGTACCTGTTAAATCACTTTTTAAAGGATCTTTAAAACTGATAAGTACAACATCGCCATTGCTGATTTCTGTATCTATTCTTTTGTTTCGTGAAAAACGAACCAGATGAAAGTGAAATTTCTCCTCTAAATACCGTCCGTGAAGTTTCAGAATTGCTCTGCCGAAAAACTCTCTTTCTGAAGGAGAGAGGCTTTTGATCTCTCTTATTTGTGCTTCGATTTCCGCAATACGTTCTCTCTCTATCAGATAGCGATACTCTTTGATAAAAGCAGAAACTTGTACTATCTCTGTTTCAAGTTTTCTGGAAGGGATACTCTCTTTTTTAGGTTTGTTTTTTACCCTTTTTTTGAGCTGTATGAGAGTACTATTGTTTGCATAGTGTATAGCTTTAATATCGCTTGGTTTTAACTTGAGTCGTCTCAGTGCAAGAGTAAGCTCTTTATCTCTAACTACTTTGGGAATAATAACCGGTGGTGTCATTTTGCCACTTGCATAGTCGAACAGTGGATAGAACCACCCTCTTCGATGAGTCTTGTTGCTTTAATGGGTATAATTTCTTTCTTAGGGAAAAGAGTTTTAAAGAGTGCTGTCATCTTTTTATCCAGCGGGTCATCGTAAGTTGGCAGCAGAACAACATAATTTGCGATAAGAAAATTTGCATAAGTTGCCGGTAAACGCCTATTGTCTTTGTATATTGGGGAGGGAAGGGGGAGAGGGATAAGTTTATATGGTTTGTTTTTCAGTGTGCGAAAACTTTGCAGTTCTTTTTCCATTTTTTGAAGTTCTTCATAATGTGAATCTTGTGGATCACTGCATGATACATAGGCGATTGTTTCAGGATTGATAAATCTTGCCAGTGTATCGATATGTGCATCTGTATCATCTCCTGAAAGTTCTCCATGGTTGAGCCATAAAATACGTTTTAATCCAAAAAGCTCTGTCAGTTTTGTCTCAATATCTTGTTTGCTCATATGAGGGTTTCTATTTGGATGAAGAAGACATTTTGAGGTTGTTAAAAGAGTTCCCTCTCCGTCACTTTCTATGGAACCACCTTCAAGAACCATTGTTTCATGTAGAAGTGGAGATATCCCAAAATGCCAGTTTTTGTGAAGGTATGATGTGAGTTGGTTATCTTTGTGGGCATTAAATTTACCGCCCCAACCATTGAACTGAAAATCAATTAATTCTCTTTTATTGTTATTGTAAATAGTAATAGGACCGAAATCTCTGATCCAGGTATCGTTGGTATCATATTCGACAAAAGAGATTTTGTCGTGGTAGCAGAACATCTCTTTGACACGTTCTTTATTATCGCAAACCAAAATTAATTTTTGTTTGAAACAGATAGAACTGGCAATACGTAAAAAAACAGATTCTGCACTTTTGAGATCATTTGCCCAGTCACTTTTTTGATGTGGAAAAACCATCAGGATGGAGTCTTGCTCTTCCCACTCTGCAGGTAGTCGTTTCATGTGTTATGTAGTTCCATAGTGACATCAATCAAGGCAAAAATATCTTTA
>CAZYZD010000083.1:0-7167 GCA_964651755.1 uncultured Sulfurospirillum sp.
ATGCACCAATCCTCACAATCTCATCACTCGCCCACTTTGCGAGATCTTCATCGTGGGTGATCATGAGTATGCCCACTCTGTCCAGAAATTGCATCAGAAGTTTCATGACATCCAGCTGTACAACGTTATCGAGTGCGGAGGTGGGTTCATCTGCAAGGATGAGATCGGGTTTTTGTAAAAGTGCGCGAAGGATGGAACATCGCTGTAGTTGTCCGCCGCTGAGTTTGTGGGGTTTTTGAAGCAACAGATTATAGTCAAGATTGAGTACTTCAAGATATTCATGCAACCCTTCGGTGGAAGCGACCTCTTCAATCTGCGAAAGAATATTATAACTTGGGTGAAAAGAGCTGTAGGGATCCTGGAAAATCTGGGCAAATTTTGCTGCTTTGATCTCTCCTTTTACAGGCTTGAGTTCACCGGTAATGAGTTCAAAAAGGGTGCTCTTCCCGCTTCCACTCTCCCCGACAATCGTAATCACTTCTCCTTTATGCAGGGTAAGGGAAAAATCCCTGTACAATACCCTGCTTTTATCGTAGTAGAAGGTGAGATCTTTGATCTCCAAAACTCTCTGACGCATTTAGGCTCTTGTCTGCCCGTTACCGTAGATTTTATATTTGTAGGTGGTAAGATCGTTGATGCCCATCGGTCCTCTGGCGTGGAGTTTGTTGGTACTGATCCCCACTTCCGCACCGAAACCGAACTCGCCACCGTCGGTAAACTGTGTCGATGCATTTATGTAAACACACGCCGCATCAATAGCATTCATGAACTTTTCTCCGGTAGTATAGTTTTCGGTTACAATCGACTCTGAATGTCCGGAACCGTAACGGGTGATATGCGCAATCGCATCCTCAACACCGTCAACCACTTTGATCGAGAGGATATTATCCAGATATTCGGTATCGAAATCCTCTTCTGTCGCTTCGGCAATATCTATAAACGAGCGGGTTCGCACGCATCCTCTTAGTTCGGTACCGTATTGGGCATACGCTTTTTGAATCTCTCCCAGAAGAAGCGGTGCAACTTTGATATCAACCAAAAGGGTTTCCATTGCATTGCAGATACCGGTACGACGACATTTGGCATTGAGGATAATCTTCATCGCTTTATCAAAATCCGCATCTTCATCGATAAAGACATGACAGAGTCCTTTATCGTGTTTTACCACAGGAACTGTTGCATTTTCACTGACATAACGGATGAGTCCCTCCCCGCCTCTGGGGATGATGAGATCTACATATTTATCCATTTTGATCAGCTTTGCCACACCCTCTCTGGAAGCATCCGGAAGCAGTGAAATGATCTCTTTGGGAAGGTTGTTTGCAACAAGTACCTCTTGCAGTACATCGGCGATCACCTGGTTGGAGTGCTGTGCCTCTTTACCGCCTTTGAGCACACAGACATTGGAGCTTTTAAAACAGAGTGCTGCCGTATCGGAGGTAACATTCGGACGAGATTCGTAGATAATGCCGATCACCCCGATGGGAATGGAGACTTTCTGGATATTCAGACCGCTTTCCACCTGCCAGCCCTCCAGCACCCTGCCTACCGGTTCTTTGAGTGCTGCCACTTCACGGATTGAGTTAGCCATCGCTGCGATCCGCCCTTCATCAAGGATCAGTCTGTCAATCATGGCGGAAGAGAGATTGTGCTCTTTGGCATACTCCAGATCTTTGGCATTTTCTGCTATTATGGTATGCTGCTCTTTTTCCAGCGCATCTGCCATCTGGCGTAAAATATGGTTCTTCTCCCCTGCTCCCAGTGCATTCATTACAGCGGCAGCCGCTTTTGCTTTTTCTAAAAATGCTTCCATACGCATTCCTTTTCAAAATATTGGGATATTATAACACTTTGGCACTTGCAATATAGAAAAAGATTTTCATAATATCTTTTTAAGTAAAAATTGCTATAATCACGCACAAAAATTATTTTTCTTAAATCACACAAGAAGGACATGAAATGGCACATAAGAAAGGTCAAGGTAGTACCCAGAATAACAGAGATTCAGCTGGACGAAGACTGGGCGTTAAAAAATTCGGCGGTGAATTTGTAAGAGCTGGCAATATTATCATCAGACAAAGAGGTACAAAAGTACATGCTGGTGAAAATGTAGGAATCGGTAAAGACCACACTATCTACGCTTTGGTAGACGGTCATGTAAAATTCCAGGTAAAAGACAAAAAAAGAAATAAAGTTTCTGTTGTTCCTGTAGAAGCGTAATTTTCCAAACTTTTTACTACTCTCAGGGGAATATCCGGATTTGGGTATTCCCCTTTTTTATTTTATAAAGATACTTCATGAAAGATACCAATACAACCTGCACCGAACTGATAGCACTTGCCAGAGAAAAATATCTCATCGATAAAAAACGAAACGAAGCCAAATATCTGGATTTGAAATGGATGCTTGATGAAATCATAGCAGAAGTGGAAGAGGTACGCGCAGAGATCAAAGAGAGAAACAGTGTATTTCTGGAAGATGAGCTGGGTGATATTCTCTGGGGTATTGTTGTAGCAGCGGTACGCCTTGAAAAAATGGAATATATCACTTCAGCAGAAAAGATTGTGGAGCGTGCTTTGCAAAAATACACAGAGCGTATCGCACCTCTTGAGGGAAATATAAGCGATGACGAACACTGGGAGAGAGTAAAACAGCAACAGAAGATCGCCCTCCGGAAAGAGAACGATCTCAGACATAAAAAAGATTAGAGAAACAATCCTGCGTCAATCGCACCATACCCTTCTGTCAATACTTCAGGATTTTCAACACCAAATATCCTGTAGATAGTCGCCGCAATACTAAGCGGTTCAAACCAGTAACTTCCGTTTTTGGGTTTCAGATAGAGCCTGTTCAGTTTGTTCGGATTGTAAAGCTCCGCCTCTCCGACAATACCAACCGATCGAAAATAGTTTTTACCGCCAAGGAGGTAAAAATTCTGGTTATTGCCATGATCCCAGCCAAGTGCGGAATTGAGGTTGACATTTCTGCCGAAATCGCCAAATACCATAATCGAAATCTCATTCTCTTTGCCCTCCGCTTTGATATGTGCCATCGCAGCACTTAAAGCGGAAAAGAGTTTCTCCATTCTTGTCACATAGTCTCTCGCATCATTGTGATCATCCCAGCCGCCAAGTCCGTCATTGCCAAGTGAAATAATCTTTGTATCGGGATTTGCACTCAATATCTTCACTGCTGTTTGTAACTTCTGACCGAAACTGTTGCTGTTGGGGTAAGTTACCCCTGCCGGAAGAGGTTTTGTTTTGATCTGATCGATAAAACTCTCCAGAGTTCCCCGTTTTGCAAATGCATCTTTGATTGGTCCCTCTTCATTGATAGATTGTGCCAGCTGATCCATCTTCCGGTTGATCGAAGCAGTTGTGTTGGTCTCATAACCCGGTACTTCTCTCTCTGCACGCGTATAATAGAACCACCGGTTCACACTACCTCTGGCATAAGGGTTGTCCAGATCTTTTCCGACACCAACCGGACGCAGAAAACCTGGAACTGCACGATCCCCTTTCCCATAAAAGCCGGATTCTCCTTCCATCGTTACAAAAGGAAGAATCGTATTTTGGCTGATCATCCCCTCTTTTTGTAAAATCTGTCCAAGAGTGGTAAAGATACCCTCTCCTTCTCCCAAAAACCTGCCGCGCTGATTTTGCGCAACACATTTTCCATGTGATTTGTTATTGTTCTCATCACGCACTTTGGAGTAGCATGTCCGAAACAGATTTAAATCTCCACTGCTCAGAAGTGATTCCATAAAGGTTCCGCCTGCCTCCTGCCAAAAATGGTTGGCAGTCGGTGTCACACCTCTGAAATATTGATCATAGTTACTTTGAGATGCCTGTTTGATCGCATCAATATTTGTCAGATTTCCTGCCAGTTCACTCGGACCACCATATAAAAATATCATAATCACCTGGGCTTTGTTCTTCTGGTACGTTGCTGCATTGAACCGTACCTGTGAAAGGTTGACATCCGATGCCTCTGCAATGTGCGGTATCATCAATGCAGATCCCGCAACAGCAGATAATTTTAAAAATGCTCTTCTTTTCATTATCGTACCTTTTTAAATTGGTATAATTCGCTCAATCTTGAGATATAATCCAGTATCAGGATGGCAGCATCGGTTCGTCCGGAAGTTTTTACAAGATTCAAACCTGATGCATACTCCAGACCATCCTCTTTCTGCTCCAGCATATGCCCTTCAAAAAGCGCCACTTCCTGAGGAGTCGGTTCTCTGGAAATCGTACTGATAAAAAGATAGCGTACAAAAGAGTCCAGGCTCGCTTTTGGATCGGCACTATTGAGTGAAAATCTGTCATCCCCGATGAAAGAGGCACCAAAACCAAATGAATCCCAGTCTTTGTAGTTGTTTGATTTATCGGGGTTGGCTCTTCTGATCATGACACGCTCCCGGATATATTTATGATAGTTGATAAAAGAGAGCGTATCCAGCGGTACACGATCCAGTTTTCCCAGTTTATATTTCATTGTAGCTTGATGCATCTGCTCAAGCGCTGCGGCAAACTCTTTAAAAGTATATTTATAATGTTTATACTCTATCTTCTTAGTTAAACTATAAAATAGTTCTTCTGCACTTTTTGCGCGCGTACTCTCCAGTAAATATGCCTTTGAAAAAACAATCTGCAATAAAATATCTTCCCACCGCTGTGGATTGGACTGAACTATCTTTGCAATAATCTGATCTTTTTTGGATTTACTCTCATTGGTAAAAAAGAAATCTACCAGCCGGCTTGTCACACCTTTTTGAAAAAGAGAGGACTTTGCCAGTTCCCGGTAAAAATCATCACCATTAACAACTGTCGTACCGAAAAGGGAGAGTGGCTCGGTATTTTCATTGAGTCCAATGACAAGTGTATCGTTATTGCGGTCAAGCTTCCAGTTTTGAAGTGCTTTTCCCGCAACAGGTACTAAAGCATCATCAAAAAGCAGGGTATAAATCTCCATCATCTCCCGCCCGTTGTCTTCAGGAGAACGAAATCTGCGCCAGTTGTCGGAACTGATCATATGCAAATAGGTACTATAACTGATCGTTGCCTCTTCTTCGATATTACGTACAAGCGCATTATAGACTCTCTCAACATTTGGCATATGGGAACTCTCCAGTTCATAAGCCGGTGAAAACATAATCGTCTGTGTCAAAATATAGGCAATCCAGTTTTGCAAAAAATAGCGATCGGGATTTTGCATCACATACAATCGTGCCAGTACATCGTTGACTTCATCATCGGTATTACTATTGTGATAAAACTTTTTACTGTTACGAATCTCCTCTTCGATTGCTGCTTTATCATTGATATCCTGATGAAGCTGTCTAAACAACGAAGAGATAAAATTTCCCCGGGAGATCTTCTCTTCCAGTAACGGCTGAGGATAACCGAAAAAGAGTGTTGCCAGCAGTTTATCTGCCACTTCTCTCTTCTGGAGAGGTGTCAAAGATTCAAAGACTTTATCATCAACCTGCGCAAGTTTATAGGAAGATTGCGTAAGTGCCGGGGCAAAAAAACGAAGCCCTTTATATGTCAGCTGGTACTTGCTGTCACTTCCGCCGGAAGTTCCGCCATCTCCGCCGCTTCCTCCTGTCGAGCTGCCTCCGCATCCGGCGAAAAAAACGACTGCCATAATAGTAAAAATAATAGATTTCAAGAAAGCTCCTTTCATCACATGCTAACTGTAGTATCGACACAAAAACGAAAAGCAAACTTTTATTTATCAAAAATAAAAATAATAATTATCAGTTTTTAGTATTTCGTTAGCTATTTTAAAGATAGTGGAAAAGGGTAAATGTTTATTAAATGAGTTGCATGAAATTACATTATTTAAATTTTAGTCAATATATAGAGGAAAAAGCCGTATAAAAAAGAGAGACCACCAGGATCTCTCTATCTTTCATACTTTTTAAAATATCTAGTGTGTACCGCAGCTTCCACCGGAAGTACTTCCACCACCAGTCGAACATGCACTCACACCGGGAGGAGTTGTAGGCTGAATCGCTTCATTGTCTACGCCGCCTTCTTCATTGATACGCTCGATTTCATGCCAGAGTTTATTGGCTGCCTGCTGGTATCTTTTGGCTGTTTCAGAATCAGGTTTATGAAAAACCACAGGTTTACCTGTATCTCCACCCTCTCTTACTGCCGGTTCGATAGGCACTTCACTCAATACTTGTGTATTAAACTTCTCAGCCAGAGGTG
Organism: uncultured Sulfurospirillum sp.; assembly: GCA_964651755.1. Lineage (GTDB taxonomy): Bacteria > Campylobacterota > Campylobacteria > Campylobacterales > QNZT01 > QNZT01. Next base: position 6,222 of record CAZYZD010000083.1, read on the forward strand.
CAGTGGTTCCCTTACCGAAAATATCATACTCAGTACCGCTGTCAGGGCAGATAAAACCACTCATGTTTTCTACGATCCCTGCGATAGGAATATGCAGTTTTTCAAACATATCCAAACTTCTGGTTGTATCGTCAAGTGCGACTTTCTGCGGTGTAGTAACACAAACACCTGCTGTTACCGGTACACTCTGTGCCAGTGTCAGCTGTGCGTCACCTGTTCCCGGCGGCATATCGATAACAAGTACATCCAGATCACTCCACATGATATCCTGCAAGAGTTGCTGAATCGCTTTCATGATCATCGCACCTCTCCAGATCAGGGACTGCCCCTCTTCCATCAGTGAACCCATGGACATTACTTCAACACCATGACTGAGGATAGGCTTGACTTTATTGCCTACGATTTCAGGCTGCTGTCCTTCAATACCCATCATCCGTGGAATATTCGGTCCGTAAATATCTGCATCCAGAAGACCTACTTTTTTACCCTGCATTGCCAGCGCGATAGCAAGATTTACGGTTGTTGTCGATTTACCGACACCACCTTTACCCGAACTTACCATTACAAAGTTTTTCACCTGAGGAGCGATATTTTTCCCCTGTGAACTTGACTGTTTCGGCATTTTCGGCTTGGTAATGACAACATCTATTTTAGTTGCACCCAGAAGCTGTAACTTTCTGGTGATATCATCACGAAGCTGCTGCTCCACTTCAGGTGCTGATGAAGAGATATCCACCTCAACATAGACATGGTCATCACTGATATCAATATCTTTAACAAACTGGAAATCTACGATACTTTTCGTAAATCCAGGATACATTACTTCTTTTAATTTTTCTTCTACTGCTTCTTTTGTAATCATTTATTCCCCTATATTATGGTTATTATTATTTCGCGTGATTTTATCATATTTATTCTATAACTATGTTCTATCACTATTTTCTGT
>CAZYZD010000083.1:7267-9908 GCA_964651755.1 uncultured Sulfurospirillum sp.
ATCTTCTTCCTAAAGCTTTGCCTCCGGCAAGAGTGCGGATAAACTTCCATTTTAAAGACTATGCTCCGCAACAATTTCCTGTGTAATTTTATATGAACAAAACTTTGGTCCGCACATGGAACAAAACTCTGCCTCTTTAAAGACATCCTGAGGCAGTGTTTCATCATGATACTCTTTGGCACGTTCAGGATCGAGACAAAGTTCAAACTGCTTGTTCCAGTCAAACGCATATCTGGCATCGCTCATCTCATCATCCACTTTCATCGCATCTTTTCTGCCTCTGGCGATATCCGCCGCATGTGCTGCGATCTTATACGCAATGATACCATTACGCACATCTTCCGCATTCGGAAGTCCCAGATGCTCTTTCGGTGTTACATAACAGAGCATACTCGCCCCGTGCCAGCCGCCTATCGCCGCACCGATCGCAGAAGAGATATGGTCATATCCTGCTGCAATATCCGTTACCAGCGGTCCGAGAATATAAAACGGCGCTTCATGACAATACTCCTGCTCCAGTTTCATGTTACGCTCTATCTGGTTCATAGGCACGTGTCCCGGACCTTCAATCATAACCTGTACATCTTTTTCCCAGGCACGAAGTGTCAATTCACCGAGAATTTTCAGTTCATTTAACTGTGCAGCATCGGAAGCATCATAGAGACATCCCGGTCTCAGACTGTCACCCAGTGAGAGTGAAACATCATACTTTCGACAAATATCCAAAATCTCATCATACGCTGTATAGAAAGGATTCTCTTTATGGTAGTGCATCATCCATGCCGCCATCAGTGAACCGCCCCGGCTGACGATTCCCATCTTTCTTTTCGCGATATGAGGCATAAACTCCAGCAAAAATCCTGCATGAATCGTAAAGTAACTCACACCCTGCTGTGCCTGACGCTCCAACACTTCCAGCATCTTTTCGATTGTCAAATCTTCGATCTTGTTGTTAACATCATGAAGAATCTGATAGATAGGCACCGTTCCGATTGGAATCGTCGCATTTGCGATTACTTCTCTTCGAATAGCATCCAGATCCCCTCCCGTGGAAAGATCCATCAATGTATCTGCGCCATACTGTTCGGAAACTTTCAGCTTTTCAACTTCCATCGCAGGATCGGAAGCCAGCGCCGATGAACCGATATTTGAGTTGATTTTACATTTTGCAGCGATACCGATAGCCATAGGCTTGAGGTTGGTGTGGTTGACGTTTGCAGGAATAATCATACGCCCTCTGGCAACCTCGCTTCTGACAAGTTCAGGCGAAAGGTTTTCCACCTGCGCCACATAATGCATCTCTTCAGTGATAATCCCCTGCTTCGCATAATACATCTGCGTTCTTACAGAGTCATTTTCTCTTTTTTTAACCCATTCGTTTCTCATATATTCCCCTATATTATTGGCTCTTAGCATTTTACAACAATAAAGATAATGAACTCTATATTAGGAAAAAAAAAGGTTTAATTATGTATAATTTAGTAACACTTTAGAAAAAAAGGACATAAATTGCCCGATTTTACTATTATTCTCCTCGCAGCGGGGAATTCTACCCGTTTTGCACAAGAGGTGAAAAAGCAATGGCTTAGAATCGACACAAAACCTTTGTGGCAATTTGTGGCAGACAGAGTTGCGAAACAGATCAATGCAAAAGATATTATCATCACTGCACATCCCAAAGAGGCGCAATATATGCGTATTCACGGGGATTATACAATAGTACCGGGAGGTGACAGCCGTCAGGAGTCACTGAAAAATGCACTTGCATACGTCACGACTCCCTACGTACTGGTCACCGACGTTGCCAGAGCATGCGTTCCGGACGAGATGACCAGGGCAATTGTAGCAGCAAAAGAGAAAGCAGATATTATCGTACCTTATTTACCCGTAAGCGATACCGTAGTGTATCGAAATGAAACAATAGAGCGTGACGAAGTCAAACTCATCCAGACACCCCAGCTTTCACGAACCGAAGTCTTGCAAAAAGCACTTCAGTCCAAAACCCTCTATACCGATGACAGCAGTGCCGTAAAAGCAGTAGGTGGAACTGTTTTTTATATAAAAGGTTCAATAAACGCTAAAAAAATTACAGTATATGACGATTTAGCACTGTTACCATGTCTGAAAGCCCCTGCGAAGACCACATTGACAGGCATCGGGTTTGATGTACACCGCTTCTGTTCTGACAAACAGATGGTCCTGGGCGGGGTCGAGATAGATTCAGAGCTTGGTTTTGAAGCCCATTCAGATGGTGATGTCGCATTACACGCGCTCATAGATGCGCTTTTGGGTGCTGCAGGCGCGGGCGATATCGGTGAGCTCTATCCGGATACAGATATAGCCAACAAAGATATCGACTCAAAAGTGATGCTTGCAGAAGTTGTCACTTTTATCCGCAACACCGGTTTTGAGATCAGTAATGTAGATATTACCATAATGGCACAGGCACCGAAACTATCACCATATAAAGAGAAAATGCGTCAAACGATTGCATCTGTTTTGAAGATCGCACCCGTTTGTGTCAATATCAAAGCAACCACGACAGAAAAGCTGGGCTTTGTCGGTCGAAAAGAGGGAGTGGCAGTAGAAGCTGTCGCATCATTACAATACTATAACTGGAAGAGAATATGAAGATTTTAAT
>CAZYZD010000084.1:0-9729 GCA_964651755.1 uncultured Sulfurospirillum sp.
CCATGGGATACAACAAACGCTTATTTCCCTGTAGATTATAATAATACATATATCGTTTCTGCAGACTTTACAAAAGATTTTGCAGATAGTGGCTATGGTGCACTCTCTCTTTCAAAAGAGTTAAAAACAGCGCCGATTGGTCAGATGGATTATTGGATCGATGACAACGATGGCAAAGATGCGATCATCTTTCATGTAAGAGCCAATGCACCTATTGCCAATCCTGAAATTTTGAAAGTGGTTATAGATGGAGAAGAGTATCGTCCTGAAGTGGGAGGTTATGCTTCAGATTCAACTCAATCTTCTGATACAAAAGAGAGTGTATCTGCACCAATGATGGATGGTGATATTATTTTCAGACTGCCAAGACCTCTGTACAGTCTGGTGACGTTTACATTAGCTAAAGATGATGGAACTACCCTGAAATTTATCAATCCACATACTGAAGAAGAGGTGGAAAGAGCAGATATCCTGGCAACACCAAAAACATTTACAGAAGATGTCAGTCCGGATTTTATTCCTGTAAAAGGAGAATCCGTACATACTCTATCAACACAGAACAGATTTGTTGTGGCAGAGTTTAACCGTATGCTGCGTATGGATGATATTGCAACATACAGTGATGCCAATAAAACACAACTTAGTGAAGTAGCGTTTGAAGTAAAAGACAGCAGTGGTACTGCGGTAATGATTACGGCAGTAGAGTATATGGATAATGCCGTAGGATTTGAACTTGCCGAAGAGTTAAATACTTCTAAAACATATACTCTTTCACTAAAAGAAGGAAAAACTGTTCAGTCAGCATTTGGTGTACAAAAACTTACCTCTTTCAGCCAGCCAATTGACTTGACAGTGATTGATGTCAAAGAGGCTTATGCTTCATCGATCAGACGTGCTATGGATTCGGAAAAACCTTATATGCTTGGTGCGACAGAGAGCTTTGATATGCCTTATGTAGAATTTAATTATATGGCTGTTCCTCTGGATGTTGCAGAGGGTGTTACAGTTGATTTTGACAAGAGTAAAGTAGTTGTAAAATCACACTATGGAAATATGTTCAATGTAGGTGCTCTTGAGATCGAGAACAATCTGCTGATACAGCCACTTGACGGTAATGCAATGTATAATGATTTTATAGCAGAGATTGAACTTTCCTATACTTATAACGGTGAAACAAAAACATTTAACAGAAAAATGGAGAATATCGCAAGACAAAATGTTGCTGAACTTTACAGTATCAGTGGAGAAGGTGTAAACAGCTTGCGTTTTAACTTCTCTATGGATCCGACGTCGATTACTGAGGAAAATTTCAGAGTCTTTAATATGGATGATACACCGGCAACAGGTGTAACACTCTCCGTGCAGGTTGATACAAACAATCAAAACAGTGCAGTAGTAACATTTGATGGTTTGGCTGCAGATACTGAGTATCGAGTGGAGGTAGTAGGTTTGTCAGCGTATGGTAACCCTGTTGCTTCGGATACAATGGTATCGGAAGTCTATATTCAGACACCGGCACAGTAAATGTATATTTTAGCTATACCGACACGGGCTTTTCAAAAGCCTGTGTTCTCTCTTTTTCTCTTGGCTTTGGTGATTTCTGTAACATTTTCAGGATGCGGAGGCAGTTCAGATACAACAGTATCGGACCCGAAAACTACTCAGACAGAGATCACTCAAACCAAGCAACCTGTAACGTTGCAAATCAAAGATGAAGGCAATAAAACACTTAAACCTGCCTTTGAAGAGTATACTGTTAAAGATCCTCTTTTTCCCAGACAGTGGCATTTGCAGAAGAGAGAAAAGTGTGATATTAACGTTACTGAAGTCTGGAAAAAGTATCGTGGCAGGGGTGTTAAAATTGCGGTAGTCGATACCGGCATAGAAGCAAAACATCCAGATTTGCATACAAATGTTGACATGAATCTGTCCAAATGTTATGAAAACGGTAGTTCCGATCCTTCTCCTACTATTGACGAATTGAACAATCCGTTTATTGATGTTACGCATGGTACAGCAGTTTCAGGTATTATTGCTGCACTTCAGAATGAGATAGGCGTAAGCGGTGTAGCCCCTCAAGCAACACTGGTTGGACTAAATGTCTTTTCCAAGCCTGAAGATAGTGTTTTTGAAGATGCGATGCTATACCGTGGAGTGGATATCTCTTCCAACAGCTGGGGAAATGATTTGCGTAACGGTTTGGATGATGACCGTGTTGTGCTGGATGCCATTGTCCAAAAGATGGAGAGTGATCCGATTGTCTACCTGTTTGCTTCGGGTAATGAAGCCTCAAATACAAACTTTGGAACTGTTTTAAACAGTAGATATACTTTTCCTATAGGAGCAGTGACAATTGAGGGTAAAGTGGCGCACTACAGCAATTATGGTGCAAATTTGCTTGCTGTAGCGCCGGGTGGAGGTGATTTGTATGGTGACCGAAAAATTGTAACAACAGATTTAACGACGCCAGATCTTGGATATGACAGTTACAAAAATGAGCATTTTGATGTCAAAGGCAATGAAAATTTTAACTATACTGACCAGATGAACGGTACTTCTGCTGCTGCACCGATTGTTTCAGGGGTGGTTGCTTTGATGCTTGAAGCCAATCCTAAACTAGGTTACCGTGAAATCCGCGATATTATTGTCAAAACAAGTACCAAAGTGGATAAGATGCATACTTCGTGGCAGAAAAATGGGGCAGGTTTCTGGTTCAGTCCATATTATGGTTTTGGGTTGATCAATGCAGGCAAAGCCGTTGCAATGGCACAAAAACAAAAGCCTTTACCTGAGGAAAGGGTGCTGCGTAAAACAAAAAAAACATTGCATATTGCTATTGCGGACAATGATGACAGCGGTATAGCGGTACCTTTGGATGTAACAGAAGATATGGTTATAGAGTATGTGGAAGTGACAATAAAAACAGATCATAGCTATAGTGGTGATCTGCGTATTGTACTGCATTCGCCTTCCGGTACATCGAGTATACTTGCTTATGGAAGAACCCTTACCGATGACTACTATCTTCCATGGACATTTGCATCGTTACAATTTTACGGAGAGTTTGCAGAAGGGAAATGGGAACTTTCTGTTGCTGATTTGGCAGCGAAAAACAGTGGAGAACTCGATGAAGTAACATTAACATTATATGGACATAAGAGATGAAAAAAAGTATATTTTTATGGATTATCAGCACATTTGTGATTTTGCATGCTTCGGAGCTGATTTATCCCGGTGGAAAAGTAGAGAAGTATACACTTCTAAAGCAGCAAAGGGATCTTGGAACTGAGGGCAGGACTTATATCTACCATCATCAGAAATATGAAGATATTGGAAAAATATATGTTAGTTTTGGTAAAAAAGTGGATTTGGAATCTTTTATGCAAAAATATCGTCTCCAATTTATCAAGGTAACAAACCCTGCTTTTTATACAGTGCTTTTTAAAGCGGAAAAGGGGGTGGATATTATTGCTTTGTGTAGTGATATCAATCTTCATGAAGAGGTGCGTTATGCAAAACCAAACTGGAAAAGGGTACGTAAACTGCACTGATATATTTCAAAATGAAATATATTTTTCTCTTCTTGCAGGAATTTGCTAAACTTTTTTTATGGATATCTATGAAAAGTTAGCAATTCTCTCAGACAGTGCCAAGTATGATGTTTCATGTTCCTCCAGCGGGGCAGAGTCGAACTTTCAAAAAGGGATGATCGGTTGCAATCATCGAAGCGGCATTTGCCATACTTTTACCGAGGACGGACGTTGTGTCTCTTTGCTGAAAGTCCTTTTTACCAATTTTTGTATTTACGATTGCAGTTACTGTATCAACAGGGAAAGTAACGATATCCGGCGTGCGGCTTTTTCTCCCAGAGAGCTGGCGGATTTGACTATCAACTTTTACAGGCGAAATTATATTGAAGGGCTTTTTTTAAGTTCCGGGATTTTTGAGAGTGAAGATAAAACGATGGCACTTTTGATCAAAGCCCTGGAGATTTTGCGTTTTGAGTACAGATTTAACGGCTATATCCATCTCAAACTCATTCCCGGAGCTTCACAGGAGCTGATCGAAAAAGCCTGTCAGCTGGCTACCCGTGTCAGTTCCAATCTGGAGCTTCCATCTGCCAAAAGTCTCAGACTTCTTGCACCACAAAAGACACAGAAAAATCTTATGCTGCCGCTCAGACAAGCCAGAGATATTACTCTGGAAAAACGTAAAAAACCTATTCCCATGAGTACACAGATTATCATCGGTGCGACACCGGAGAGCGATTTTGATATCCTCCGTCTCTCTTCCAATCTTTACAGTAAAGCACTTTTGAAAAGAGTGTACTATTCTGCCTATATTCCGACCAATGACGATAAAAACCTCCCTTCCGTCACAACTGCGCCACCCACACTGCGGGAGCACAGGCTCTATCAGGCGGATTGGCTGCTTCGCTTTTACGGTTTTTCCTATCATGAGATACTGGCGCGGCGTAAAAATCTTGATCTGGATTTTGATCCCAAAACCGTCTGGGCACTGGATCATATGGAACTCTTTCCGGTAGAGATTAACTATGCCGGTAAAGCACTCTTGATTCGTGTACCCGGCATCGGTATACGCGGGGCGCACAAGATCTTAAAAGCCAGACGTTTTGGCAAACTTGGTTTTGAAAATCTGAAAAAACTGGGGATTTCCCTCAAACGTGCGAAATACTTCATCACTATCGGCGGGAAATATTATGGAGAGAAAAACCACTATCCCGAACAGATTAGAAAAGCATTGAGTAAGCCTGTCAAAAAGAAGTTTTACCAACCCTCTTTGTTTGATAGCTATATCCCCGCTGCTACAGGTGAGTTATGACGTATCTTTACGACGGAAGCTTTGAGGGTTTTTTGACACTGATACATCAGAGTTATGTGCAGAAAAAGAGTGCGGAAAAGATTATCAGGAATTTGCAGGATATCGATTTGCTGGATGAAGTGACAGAAGTTGTGACCAACCGAACATATGCCGGAAAAGTATTGAAGAGTCTGGAAAAAAAGTTCCATAAGCGTTATTTTAACCGTATTTTTCATATCTTTTTATGTGATACAAGGGATTTTGAACTTCCGCTTTATGTCTATATTGTTCTTGGTTTTCGGGATCAGAAAAATCTTTCCAATATCAATCATCCTTCGATTTACTATATTGAAAAACTGGAACAGGAGTATTTCAGACATTTGCATAAAATGTATGGATTTGTCAGGTTCGAAGAGCTTGAAGATAAAACGCTCTATGCAAAAATAGAGGGTAAATTCAATCTCCTGCCACTGCTTGGCAGGCACTTCATGAAACGGCTGGATGGAAATGATTTTATCATCCACGATACCCGGCGTGCACTGGCTTTTCTCTATCATGAAGGAGAGAGCAGGGTAGAGCAGGTAGTCTCTTTTATGGAACCTAGACGCTCACTTCATGAAGAGAAGTTTCAAAAGCTCTGGAAGACTTTTTTCAAAAGTGTTATGATTAGTGAGCGAAAAAACCTGAAACTCCAGCAAAACTGGGTGCCGTTGCTGTACCGTAAATATATGACAGAGTTTCAAAGCTAAACTACCGGAGAGACCGTACTTCAGCATTGTGTACGATTATGCAAGGTTGAAACCTTGCCTCCGGTGTTGGTGTGTTGAGGAGACCGTACTTCAGTGCGGTATGAAATGCAAAGCTGAAGTATTGCCTCCATGGTTAGGGTACTATTGTATATATTCAACAGTTATTTTATATTTTTTAGGATTACCGTCACTATTTTGGCATCCTACCACCATAACAGTTACCAAACCACAGTTTGCAGGCAGTTGGTACTCTCCATTGGTTCCTTCGATTTGTTCATAACAGTTTCTGATAACATAGTATTCAACTGGATTACCATTTTCATCTTCTATTGAAATTTTTATTTTTTGATTACCCATTGTCAGGAAACTGTATCTATCTGCTTCCCAGACATTGCTCAAAGAACCATTTATAACAGTTCTTTTTTCTGCTTCTACAGCGATCATTTCTCCTGCACATCCTGTATTGCTTGTACTGTTTTCATCGATTTCTATAACTGTTTGCTGGTTTTGCTCTTCTACTTTGTTTACCGTGATAGTTACAGTTGCTTCTGTAGAGTTTGCTTCACCATCGCTGGTCACATATGTAAACGTATCTGTACCGTTATAGTCACTTTGCGGAGTATAGATAATAACCGGCAGATTTGTGGTATTCAGTTCTCCGTGTTGAGGTTGTGAAGTGATATAGTAACTTAGAGTGTCATTGTCATCATCGCTTCCATTTAGTGTGATTTCGATACTACTGTTTTGATCTACTGTTACCTCAATATTTTCGGCAGAAGGTGTATGATTTTGTGTTTGCTGTTCCTGATCGTCATTGAGAATTGTACCTGTTGCACTATCGTTTGTAAATTGCAGAGATTGCTGTTCTCCCTGAGTGTCAGCGTTGACCATTGTATTGATCTCATTTGCAGTCAGTGCTTTGTCAAACATTCTGACATCATCTATCATTCCCTCAAAATTGAAATTACCGTTATGAAATGCACCTATTGTAAAGTCTTGAGTACTGCTGCCGATATCTCCGCTTTGTGCTCTTGTATAGACAAGTTGTCCATTTTTATAGAGTTTTTGATTTACGCCGTCATAGGTCAGAGTAAAGTGCGTCCATTCATTTGGTGTAACAGGGAAAGTGTCTGCTCCGTCAAAACTCCAGTGTGGTGAGAGTGCATAATGTAATTGTCCATTATCGACAATAATCTGGTATACAAGATCTTTTCCTAAAATCTGATTAATACTCTCATTTCCATTCCAGTTAAACCAGCCTGAAATTGTCCACTGGTCAGTTGCACCCGGATTTAAAACATCTCCGAAAGTTGCATAACCACCATTAAAGAGTGCTCCGTTACCTTCTTTTCCATTGGTGAGGATAACATCACCTACGACAGTACCGTTATGGTTTCCTGCTGAATCTATTACCATTTTTTCCTGTGTATTATCCCAGTTTTCAACGTCAAATGTATACCAGGCAAGAGGATCAGGCAATGTACTCTCTGTTCCTGTAAGAGCATTTGAAAGAGTTAATATAAATGTTTCATTATCTTCTACAGTGGTATCACCTGTAATATTAACTGTAACAGTTGCTTCTGTCTCACCTGCCGGGATGGTAAGTGTTCCTGATACTGACACATAGTCTTCTCCTGCTGCAGCAGAACTGTCAGTTGTTTGATATTGCAGGCTAATGTCATTTGTATATGCATTGGAGAGTGTTACTGTAAATGTACACGGTGTAGTCCCGCTATCACCTTCTGTACAATTTTGATCAGAAATAGAGATAGTCGGCAATGTTACTTCATCAGTACAATCCAATGTTTCACGTTGGGTACCGTCATAGTTGTTACCGTTGTTTTCATTGTTATAAATCTCCTGAATCTGAGCATCTGTTAGTGCCCCATTAAATAGTTTGACTTCATCGATTGTTGCATCTGTTGGATATTCAGTAGAGCTGATATTGCCATCTCTTGCATCCCATATTGTTTTTCCGATATAGTTATGATCTCTCGATGCTGCAGGATCAAAGACAGAGCTGTTCCAGTCCTGTGTATCCTGTAAGGTTCCATCTATATAGATTTTTGCCTTACCGCTTTTATAGTCAAAAGTTGCAGCATAGTGGTGCATATTTGTATCCGGTATAGTTATATATGGATGTGTTCCCGCATCCTCATGGTTTTGTCTTATTTGAAATCTGAGTGTATTATGTGCTCCGCTTCTCCATAAGGAGATATAATCTTTTGCACACCATTTCCCATCAGTGCTGTCATCACACAATCCTCCTGAGAGATCAACAATATGTTCATATTTGGTTTCATCATTGCTGATATCATCAAAAGCAATCCATGCAGAAATAGTGATACCTTTATCAAAAGTACTGTTCATTGCAGGAAGTTCAATATAGTCATTTTCACCGTGCAATGTAATTGCATTATTTAATTTTGCTTTTACTGGAGTAGTGATATTTTTGGAAGTAGCATTGAAATTACCAGTACTATCTTTTACATCACCTTCACTACCGTCAAACTTACAGCTGTCAAATCTGTACTCTGCAGCGATAATGTCTGTTGCAGGAATTGGTGGCTGGATATCTTCTATAGTAAATTCTACATGAAGCAGCGGTGCTCCAGTACGGTCGCCGTTAGATGATTCTGCTACTCTTTTACCGTCACCGCTTATGATAAAGGCAATAGCATTACCTTCTTGCCATGTACTCTTGTTGACAATTGTTTGAACTAGTGGTGTTAAATCTTCTGTTTTTTGTGCATCAGATGCTTCTCCGATGCTAGTCCATGGTGCCGGCTGCCACTGAATACTTTCACTCACAGTAGGTAAATTTGTAATATAATATCTATCTCTTGTGAAAGATGGGGCATTTTCACTATCTTCTACAGTAATGTTTAGGGTAGTAGTTCCTGTTGAGACTTCATCTGTCTGAAACTGTATATAGGCGCTGGTAATAGTTGCACCTTGGGGAATTTGGATATCGGGGAAACGGATACCAATAAGTTGCTTATCTCTTTCTTGTGTCATTTCCAGATCTGAACTGCCTGAACTGATCCTACCATTGGAGATATGTTCTTCTATATCATCCATTCCATTGGTTACTCTTACATCAATACTCTGGGCATACATTTGTGTAACAAGTAATAAGTTAACTAATGCAGTTGAGACTAAACTCTTTGTCAATATCTTTTTCATTCGCGCTCCTTTAGTATAGTTAAAGATATGTATTTGTAAATAATTTAATAAAAAATTACTTTAATTAAATTATTTAAATAATACTACACTTGTAAAAATTTATTTTAAGTTTTTTATTTATCTTTATTTAAAAAAGAGTAGATATATTAAATAAATGTTACTTAATGTAACACATGGACTCCCCGGATGTGAAAATAAAGATAATAAATTTAAAAATATAAATAAAATGAAGTGAAAAGAAATTTAAGAAATTAATATTTTAAGAAGATATCTAAATGAAATAAATACTTTATAATATCAAACATACCGGGAAGTTACTCTTCCCTGATATGTTTGACAGTAAATTTTGCATCAGGTTTGAGTGTGAGGAAATATTTTTCCTGATAACTAAGCGCTTCTTTACCTTCTGCTTTGTCGTAACGTTTCTCTTCTACCATAAAGGTAATATTTTTACCTATACCCATTTTATAATCCCGGTTTACATGAAAGTTTTTATTGCCAAAGCGGTATGTTAACAGCAATACTTTGTCGATTGTAGCGTCTGGTTTAAAGAGTACAGCATATTTGAAAAAACCGTTATCGACACTATAGATTGCAAGCGCATACTTTTTAGTAGCGATAAAATATTCATGCTGACTGGTATCGCCGATTTTTATTGCAGTTTGGTCATTGTCAGTAAAAACTTCAATAAAAACACTTTCAATCTCTGAGTTATCATCTCTCTCTTTCTGATATTTTAAAGGATAGAGTTTTTTCTTTATCAGGTCATGAAATGTCAGGTCAGGATGTTTTTTTATTTTTTCCAGATATTGATCTGCCAGAGCGTTTGCCTGTAAAGTAGTCTGTATGAAAAGCAGTAGAAAACCGAGTAATAAAATGTGCATAAATGATTTTTGTTTTATCGTATGCATTGCAATATCCTTTACAATTTTTTGCGTAATAATACCTCAAGTTGGGATAAAATTTGCAAAAA
>CAZYZD010000085.1:0-9556 GCA_964651755.1 uncultured Sulfurospirillum sp.
ATCAACTCTATACAGTTAAATTCTCCGATATCTCTTACTTCGTAAGTATAGTATATTAGGTTTTTTATAAAAAGACCGCTGTGCCTATACACAGCGGCAGTATAAGTAGATTGATTGTGCGTTAATTTCTATCGAGGCAATTCAGGTCTTCAAAGGCAATTTTCAATCTGTCAACCATAGATTTTTCACCTTCTCTAAGCCATTTTCTCGGATCGTAGTATTTTTTGTTGGGTTTATCTTCACCTTCAGGATTTCCGATCTGTCCCTGGAGATAATCATGATATTTGGAAACATAATTACGTACACCATCCCAGAATGCCCACTGCGTATCGGTATCGATGTTCATTTTGACTACACCGTAACTGATCGCTTCTCTGATATCTTCAAGTGCGCTTCCGCTGCCTCCGTGAAAGACAAAGTTTACCGGTTTGACATCTGCGGTGGAGAGTTTTTCATGAATATACTTCTGGGAGTTATCAAGAATTTTCGGTTGTAGTGTAACATTGCCCGGTTTATAGACACCATGCACATTACCGAATGAAGCAGCTATTGTAAACTTGTCACTGATTTTGCTGAGTCTCTCGTATGCTTCACAAACCTCTTCGGGCTGTGTATAAAGCAACGAGCTGTCAATGCCGGAGTTATCGACACCATCCTCTTCTCCGCCTGTAATACCAAGCTCAATCTCAAGTGTCATACCGATCTTGCTCATACGTGCAAGATACTTTTCGCAAATAGCCAGATTTTCATCAAGAGGCTCTTCAGAAAGGTCAAGCATATGAGAGCTGAAAAGAGGCACACCATACTTTTCATAATGCTTTTCACTCGCTTCAAGCAATCCGTCGATCCACGGCAAAAGTTTTTTAGCCGCATGGTCGGTATGAAGCATCACCGGCACCCCATACGCCTCAGCCAGTGTATGGACATGTTTTGCACCGCTTATCGCACCTAAAATCGCTGCTTTTTCGTTTTCGTTACTTAAGCCTTTACCTGCATAAAATGCGGCACCGCCGTTGGAAAACTGGATAATAACCGGAGAATTTACCGACTTTGCCGCTTCCATAACGGCATTGACAGAGTTGGTTCCCACCACATTCACAGCAGGCAGGGCAAAGCCCTCCTCTTTTGCAATTTGAAAGACTTTGCTGACATCATCCCCCGTCAAGACACCCGGTTTTACGACATCCAAGATTTTTGCACTCATCTGAATCCTTTATTAGAAGATTAAAAACTATTTAATTTTAATATCGGCTTTGGAGGTGAGCTCTTTAGCTGTTTTTTTCATTTGCTGCTGAAATTTTTGTACTTTCAGAGTTTGCTCGATATTTGGTTTTGCTTTCTCAAAAGAGACATTTCCTGCCGGCTTTTTATCCTCAAGTAAAATCACATGATATCCAAATTGTGTTTTAACCGGGGTTTTTGTATATTCGCCTTTTTTCAGTTTAAATGCAGCATCACTGAAAGGTTTTACCATACGTTTTGCATCAAACCATCCAAGATCACCGCCGTTTGCCGCACTTGGTCCTGTTGATTTTTTCTTTGCAAGTTCAATAAATTTTGCATGAACATCTTTTGCTTTTTTCAACTCTTTGATCACTTTGTCCGCATCTGCTTTATTTTTGAGTAAAATATGTCTTGCTTTCGCCATTGCAGGCTGTTTGAACATTTTGATGTTTTTATTGTAAAAATCTTTCATCTCTTTCTCGGAAACAGAAACATTGTCAAACTGCTTTTTCATCCACATCTCAAGCGCAAGCTCTTTTTTCATCTGCTCAAGCGTCTTTTTATACGCTGCATCCTTCTGGATACCTGACTTGATCGCTTTTTCGGCAAGCAGTTTTTTTTCTATCGCCTGCTGGATAATCTGCTTTTGCTGATCTTTTGTCATTTTATCGAATTGTGCGCCAGGAATTACCTGCAAAATTGCACCGACATCTTTGTCTGTAACTTCCTGCCCGTTCACAGTTGCATATGTTTTTGCACTAAGTGCAGATGTAAATAGTGATGCAGCAACTGCTGAAGCAATAATAATTTTTTTCATTCTCTATCCTTGTGTGAAATTAGTTTTAAGATATTACTATAACTTCACTTTGTTAATACAAAGCAAATATTACAATAGAGTAAAATAGACAAAAATTTTCGTAAGATTTACGCTAATACTTTAATTTTATCGTAAAAAGCGCACCCTCTTTGCCGTTAACGACATCCAGTGTGCCGCCACAACTCTCTTCGATAATAAACTTTGACATATAAAGTCCCAGTCCCGTAGAATCAGCAGCATTTTTGGTTGTAAAATAGGGCTCGAAAATTCTATCGATAATCTTTTCGTCAATCCCTCCGGCATTATCACTTACTTCGATAAAAAGATAATTCCCTTTTTCATAGGCATTGATAAAGATAATCGGTTTCTCAATCTGACGTTTCAATAAAGCATTTTCAGCATTTTTAATCAAATTGATCAACACCTGGATAATCTCATTTGGATAGGTTTTGATCTGATTTGGTGCACTGTCATCCACCATAACATCTATATTGTTTTTACGCAAAGAAGATGACATGATAAAGAGCGCACGTTCAATCATTTCCCCTGCTGTCGTTGTTTCGCTCCTCTTGGAAGGCTTGAAAAAATTACTGAAATCATTTACTGTATTGGAAAGATGTTTGACATACTCTTCGATTTTATCCAGAGAAGAGAGGAAAAAATCTTTATCGAACTTATCAAGTTCAATCTTGACATGAAGACCGGTGGAAGTAGCGCTGATAGCACTCAACGGCTGACGCCACTGATGGGCGATCAGACTCATCATCTCTCCCATCTGTGCCAGTCTGGAATTGTGGATGAGAATACTATCTTTTCTACGATTCTTTGCAACTTCTTCTTTTACACGCTCTTCCAGCTTCTGGTTTAACTCCTGTAATTCCATCGACGATACTTTGGCGATATTACTGATCGCACGAAGAATCTGCAAATCACCATTGGTATCTTTCGGCTCTCTGAAAACCACCCTCTTTTCTTCTGTTTTCTCTTTCTCACTGAGGGCAAGCAGCGTAAAACTCTGATTTAAAAAGAGTAACTCTTTTTCATTGGCAAAAAACTCACCATATCCGTAAAAACCGCTTACCGGCGCTATCTTGGCAAAAGGTTCTACCTCATAATGCGCATACTGTTTCAAAAAACGGCGTCTGCCCGAAGCTTCAAAGATAAAAATCGATTCTGTCGGTTTTTTATTGACACGCTCAAGAATTTTTCTGACATTGACAAGCATCTTCTGCGCATCGCCGAAACCTATTTGAATCTTTTCGCCCTCCGGCATATCCGCACCAAAAATCAAAGAACCGTCTTTGGGATCGGAAAGTGCCGTCCGTGCGATATAGGAATCTCCATTTTTCATCACAAAAGGAAACTGCAATCCACTTAGCGGAAGATTAAAAGCGATCTCCTGTCCAAGATACTTTTCATAAAGCGTTTTGACAGACATTTTATCTACACTCATCAACCTGTTCTGCTTTGATTTGGTAATCACAAACTCCCTGCCTATCGGCTCCCATTTTGATGTATAGTAATTATGTGCAATCAATTTCTTTGAACTAAACGCCACTGCAACCGCATGATTTTCACCAAGATGCTCTCCGTCAAACACATAACCATTGTTGAAATTTCCCTGATCAGCACTCAATCCTCCGCAAATCACAAGATCTTTTTTAACAGAATGCAGCCCCTTCAAAAATGCAAGTGCATTGATTTCAGAAGATTTTACATAAACAATAACTGCTTTTGTATCATCATCAACAATCTTTTTTGCAATCTCTTCGCCATTTTCAAAACTGCGGTGGTCAAGATCAAGCATATGAGACTTCAGTGTAGTATGCTCAAAAACAGAGAAAGTAAGTGAAATATCTTTTGTCAGGATACGTCCGTCAAATATTTCACCGTCGGTTGTCGTACCCAAAATATGTGCGAGGGGAAAAAGCGTGCGAAGATTGTGCAAAATCATTTGCAGCTTTTCAGAATCGGTGGAATAGGAAAATATTTGTATCAGCAGATTTGGCGCATCTATGATCTCATGTTCAAAGATATAGTCTTTGAGCTTGTCTAAACTTCTATAACGTAAATGAAATGTCTGCATCTCTCACAATAGCCTTATAAGTTAAAAATACTATACTTAAAGACTATTGTATTAAATTTTTTATAATAAAGAGCTAAATAAATTAACTTTTTTCCAAAAGAGGGATTTTAATTAGAAAAATTGTATCTCCATCAACACTGAAATGTTTTACATCCGCTTTTAAAATCTCAACTGCCTGCTGTACATTTTTGGGAAGTATATCCGCATGGTCTTTTACAGGCAGTGTCAATTCATCTCGTTTCAAAAGTTTACTGAACATAGATTTGTTCCGGAAGCTCTCTTTACGTTCACTTGCCCGCACTTCTACCCTCAACTCATCACCATGCGTATAGATATTTACTTTGATACGTCGTTTATCATACGATACAGGCGCAGTAAAATAACTGTCTATAATCCCTTTAAGAGTATCCTGCAATGCATTTGGATCAATACGTACATAAATCTCTTCCTGATTCTCTTCCAGGTTCTTATCAACAAAAAACTCATTCAAATAGAGTGTTTTATAGGATGCATAACTCTTTAACAAAGATGCAAGCACAAAGTATGCATTGACAAGATGTAAATTCGCCTCTTTAAACTCCAGAACTTTATCTTTCTGATTTTCATTGACCAGTTCTGAAATTTTACGCAGACTCAGCCTGATTCTCGGATAAGAACGCTGCTCCTCATCCAATTCAAGTTCATTTTTGATTTGGGCAAGTTCATCATTGATCTGTTTTTGCTTTTTTTCATCAAGGATATTCTCTTCTGTTGTGACCGGTAAGAAATTCTGATTATTCAGGAGTTTTACCACATACATCTCATGATCACTGATCTCTACCTGTTTGGAAAGCAGCGTAAAAGAGTATGGCGTACCCTCTTTTTCAATACGCAATGCAAAATGGAAATCTTCACTCATACTACTAAGTTCACACCATTCTCCAAAGTCATAATGGTTCAGGTAATTTGCATCTTCCATATATGGTACAAATTTTTTAAAGATATATTTGGATTTCAAAATTTTATTGACATCGTTGATATCTTCAAAAAAACGCAGAAATACTTTGTTCCCTTCCACAATCCGGTTCAACTTTTTGTCATAGATAAAAAGTATATTTTCATCAACATCGAGAAAACTTTTGTAGATTCCCAGAAATGCTTTGGCTTCTTCGATTTTTTCTGTCATCATCTCTTCAAAAATAGAGTGTGCACGCTGTTTATGCATATTTTTAAAGAGTGTATTGATGCGCGCCTGAAGCATCATCGGATCAATCGGTTTACGCAAAAAGTCAAGGTTTATATCACGGTAAGTGTTGTAGCGTTCTTTCTTAAAATTACTCGTAATGAGTAAAATCTTCGGTACTTCACGCAACAGTTTCCTGCTATTGAGTTTATCGATAATCTCAAAACCTTCCGCACTCGGCAATTTTTCATCTACAATAATCAAATCAATATCCAGATGGGAAGTAATTTTAAATGCTGCTTTGAGATTTCCTGCTTCATACACTTTACAATTACCGATACTCTGGAGTGATTTTGTAATCAGTTCCAAGTCAATATTCTTTTGTGTAATCACCAGGATTTTATGATGTACATCAGCAAAAGTATCTCTATTTTGAGTATTTGATTCCATTATGTTGTTATGGGTCTCTAACGTCACGACATATCCTTATCTAGTCTTCATAGACTACATATCGGTTAAAAAAAATTATTTTTTAGTGACAAAAAGCGATTTTGTTATCATTTTAAAAATATTTTTAAAAAAACCATCCTGTTTTTTACTCAATTCTATAGGACGACATGCTCTGAGTGTACTTAAGCCTACCCGCGCTGTCAATATACCGTTTGCAACACCCTGCGCACCATGCGCCGAAACTTTGGAAAGCACAGATGCCCCTAAAATATCATGAGAGTGATGCAGCATAATATCTGTTACCCCCGCAAATGCAAGATTGACAAATACCTTTTTTATCAATGCCATTTCGCCCAGAAGATTTGGTCTGAGGTTGTAAACTTTTGCAATCTCTTTGATCATAACATGGCTGCGAGAAAGAATCAAAATAGCATCAATCATCGCTACAGGACTGATTGCGGTGGAGATTGCCGTCTGATTGGCATACTTGGTAATGATATTTTTAGCTTTTTCATCCATGACAGAGAGTATCTTCTCTTCCAGCCGTCCCATGATTTCATCATCCATTAGTGAAGGCAGTTCCTTTTCAAACTCTTCCACTTCATAACGAATCTCTTCATCTTCATGATCGCGGTACATTGAGATAATCTTCTGCGCGAAAAGACGTGCATTCTTCCCTTTTCTGGTTCTCAGCCGTTTTGCCTCTTCCTGAATCTGATCAATACGTTTGATCTTACGGTAACCGACCATCTCTTTAAAGATTCCGTACCCCAAAATCCCAACCAGAGCAAAGATCATGACAACATAAACTATCCCAAGCGCAGGCGCATTTGTCAGCATCGATGAAGCAGAATAAAAAGCATCATAAATTGCCCCGATAATAACAATACCCGCAAGCAAGCCCATCACCACTGCACTCTTTTTAGCAAAGCTGCTTATCCCTTTGAGAATTGTCAGCCGTTTCTTCTCCTCCTCGACAATCTCTTCAACCAACTCTTCCTCTTCTACTTTGGTCGGTTTAATATAACTCTCTTCAACTTTCTCCTCTTCTACAAAAGTATTGTCGATTCTACCCGGTTTGATAGGTTTCATACACGATCCTTTAAAATGCTGTAAAGCAGCTTATCCATCCGGATATGCTCCACAGCTTTGGTATCTCTGAGCGGAAAAGAGATAGGTTTGAATTTTGTAAGGTGAAAATCCCCTTTCTTCAAAAAGTTTTCATCATGATAACTCTGGGGCAGTACCCCCGGAAAATGTGTAGAGAGCTCCTTCTCTCCCTCCACAATACCCCGGATGCAGTCAACTTCTCTTCCCTCTATTTTCGCTTTGACATCCTGCGTACTCTTCACCGCTGCAAAAACAGTAACATCTGTATCGATGTGACGCACATCCAGCTCTTTTTTCAAATCCCAGATCATCTCTTCAAGCAAGCGCTTATAGCGGTTATGCTGAGAATGAGGCAGATGATCCGCTTTCGTAGCTGCAAAGATCACCTGGTTGATCTCCGGTTTGAAAAAACGCGTCAGGAAATTATTGCTGCCATAGGTAAAAGATTTGAGAATATTTTTAAAACTCAAATGCATATCTTCAAAAACATCATAACCATGTTCCAGTGTTTTCAAAAGATCTATCAAAATAATCTGCGTATCAAATGCCTGAAAATGTTCCAGATAGAGACGACTCACCACTTCCTGGATATAAGCCTCATAGCGTTCCTGAAAACGGGCATAAATAGAATCAGGATGCACCTCGCCATCAGGCGCCGGCAAAGGACAAAACTGCAGCATCGGATCATCCTGCATATCTCCGGGTTCCAGAAAACGTCCCGGCTGCACAAAAGAGTATCCCTGATAATGCAGACGCTTCAGGTACTCGCTGTAATGGTCATGAAGTGCTTCTTCGACATATTCGCATTCATTTTTACCATACAGATCAAGCCACTGCATAAACTCCATCCAGTCTTTTGCATATACCTTCCGCTTCTCCTCTTCTGCCAGTTCCAGCATCGCTTCCGACCACTGGGCAAAATCCTGCTCCAGCATCGAAAGATCAAGCAGCCACTCACCCGGATAGTCGATCAGTTCTATGTTGATAATCTGATTTTTTAAAAAAGCATATTCGCTTTTAAACTCCAGCTGGAGTGTCGTTTTACTGACAGATTTTGTTGCTTTGGGCCATTTGGGATCTTTGAGGCGAAAAGCCTTTATTTTACTGTAGTAGTCAAAACGCACATACACACTATCGGGAGGCAGAAGTCTGGCGACAAAAGGACGTCCCAGCTTTTCATTGAGATAGGGAAGCTTGTCATTGGCTATCAGCTGATTGATAAAAGAGGTTAAAAATACGGTTTTACCGCTTCGGCTTAGTCCGGTAACTGCGACTTTGATCGTTTTATCAGGCGTGGGAATTTTAAAAGGAAGTTCAATATCTTTAATAAAACTAAGCAATGATTCCCTTTTTTTGTTTTTGATTCTTTACTAATATTGTACCAAAAAAAAGTGAAAAAAAGGCGTGGATTGAGAGGGCTTATAAAAGATATAAGCCCTCTGTAATATTATGCGTTAACGAAGGTTTCCCCTGCAAGTGCACGTTTGGCATACTCTGTTCCCAGTTCCCATGCTTTCAGGTTCGCATCCAGAACTTTCGGCGGAACTTTTTTCTTCATAGTTTCAAGAACTTTGTCCGCATCCATAACATGCGTCATCTCAACAGCGATTGCCAGAGCAACAACAGACTGTGTTACCACGTTGCCAACCTCTTTTTTCGCAATTTCAATAATCGGAATCTCATAGATTTTCCATTTTTTTCTATCTTCATCAGACGGATGTACAAGATTCGGATCAACAACGATGATACCACCCTCTTTCACTCCGCCTTTGAACTGATCGTAACTTACCTGTGCAACTGACAGCATAAACTCGATCTCACCATCGATAGCATAAGGGAAAAGAATCTCTTTATCGTCCAAAAGGATATCAACAACAGTTGCTCCACCACGTACCTGAGAAGTATAGGTAGCAGCTTTTACACCGTACCCGCCTTCACCGATTTTTGCAGCAGCCAGAATTTCACCTGCAAGAAGAACACCCTGCCCGCCTACACCTGTAAATCTAAGTTGGTTTCTCATTCAAAATCCTTTGCAGTGATTTTTGCACCACCTTGTGCAGCAGCTATCACTTTATTATATGATTCACAATATTCCGGTTCTTGTTTTTCTACTAATACACCGGTAGGGAATATTCCCTTTCTCTCTTCTTCACTCATATTGTCATATTTCTTCTTGCCAACCGTTCTGTTATCAATCCATGCAAGATTATCCATCGCTTCACCCATTTTGTTTTTACGTCCAAGGTTAATATGACAGTTAGAGAATACATCAAAGAAAGAGTAACCTTTATGCTGGAAACCTTTCACAAACATTTTCTCAAGTCTCTTCGGCTCTGTTACCGCCTCTCTTGCAATAAATGTCGCACCCGCACCTTCAGCCAGTTTACAGGCATCAAATGTAGGATCGATGTTACCATACTGCATTGTCACTGTCCACATACCCTGTGGTGTTGTAGGACTTGTCTGAGAGTTTGTCAAACCATAGATAAAGTTGTTAATCAAAATATGGTTCAAATCGATATTTCTTCTACATCCGTGGATTGTATGGTTACCACCGATTGCAAGACCGTCACCGTCACCTGTTACCATAACAACATGTTTGTCAGGATTTGCAAGCTTGATTCCTGTTGCATAAGCAACAACACGACCATGTGTTGTATGTACTGTATTACAGTTGATATAAGAAGAGAATCTTCCTGAACAACCG
>CAZYZD010000086.1:0-9446 GCA_964651755.1 uncultured Sulfurospirillum sp.
AGGAAAATGCAGATTCTGAAAACAATGTTGATTTTATCAAAAACACACATACAGTGGCATGCCCTCAACCAGAGATACTTCTTTCTCCTGAAAACCTTGATAAATACTATAACGGAGACCTGGACAAATACTACAATATCATCGAAGAAGATGAAACCGTACAACCCATTCAAAAAGTCAAAGTCAGGGAAGTGCAGCATCCAAAAACTAAAACAAAAGTTTCCAAACCTGCTCCTAAAGTAAAAAAGAGGAAGAAAAAGAAAAAAGCGGCACCGCGCACTTCAAATATCCAAATTATCGATGGTGAAAAATACAGAATAGATGCTGATGGCGATTACGTACTTGTAGAATAACTTTTTACTTCCACCGGTACTTGCTCTGATTGTCAGACAAGTACTGGTTTCTACAATTTTTTACCTGAATAATTTTATTTCAAATAATGACGCAGGATGATTTCCCAGAAATCTGTTTGTTACCTTTTCTGATGTTATATAAACTTTTTCAGCACCATCATTTGCAATCGACTCTATCTGTTTGAAACCCAAAAGGTTGGTTTTTAGATCAATTACTTTTACATTACCAGAAAAAAAATCATCATCTTTAAAACCATCTAAAATGACTATTTTCTGTTTTGTCATAAAACGTGAACTGTACCCAATCAAAACAATCGTATCTGTTTTTTCAATATATGTTGCCCCGGTAACTACAAAATCAAATGCATATGCCGTCACTTCTTCTATTTTATAGGTTCCAGGCTCTTTTGAAACAGCATAAACTTTTGTTACTCTATTTTTCCAGTTTTTCGTAAATATATAAAGTTTCTCTCCATAAGAGATAATAGCTTCAGCATCATATGGTGTAGAAAAATTTTTATACCCAAACTTCTTCTGATCTCCATATTTTATCTCGATTACTTCACTCTCGACACTATTTTTGTGCATAAAATCAGATTTTACTATTTTATAAATTTTTAGATCTTTTCTATCTCCTCTGTTATTACCTATATCGGCTATATATAGATAATCTTTATCCTGTGTCATTGCCTCCCAATCCACATTCACAGCTCCGTTTATTTTAATTGTCCTAAGCAATCTGCCATAATTATCTATTTCATATATTTCTGCATGACCGGAACTATCATTGTGGGTAAATAGTCTTCCCTCTATATACAACAATCCTGAACTCTCATCAATTTTTTGATCCAATGTTCCCAAACGTTCAGGGATAATATTTTTTGAAAGCTCTATAGTTTTATGACGTGCAACACTAAAAGGAGTAACATGCAGCAAATTTGACTCTCTCCCCTCTTCATCTGTCACAGAGATATAACAATCATCATAAAAACCATCTGCAAGCTCTTCAAAGGTAACCACATTATTTCCAACTTCTGCTTTACTGTATATGCTGCGGCAACTTCCTTTATAAGAAATCTTGCCCTCTGAAGATGATCTGAAAACATAATCAGGTGTATTGTCAGATGTATTTTCTGTTACAGGAGTAACTTCATAAAGAAAAGGTTGTTCCAGTCGGTTAATAACAAAAGGTGGAATATTTACCGTTTCAGATTGATTTCCTGCCAAGTCAACTACAGTTATAGTACAAAAATCATAATAACCATTTGGTAAATTATCGAATATAATGGTGTTTTTACCTGTATGTACTTTTTTTACGCTACTTTCACAACCTTTTTCATATAACAATGTTCCTTTTTCACTACTGTAAAAAGATATTACAGGCATTTCATCCATTTTCCTAATATCTATCGTTTTTGTTTCAACTCTCAAAAGAGGAGCTGTTTTATCAATTTTAACCAATTTTTTCATATCGGAAACACCACATCCGGAAATCAAAAACAACAGGATAAAGTTAAAAAGATAAAAAGGTTTTAGATATTTTATTTTCATTCTGTAGATCCTTTGGTAAAAAAATATACAAAAAACTTTAGTAAAAAGTAAATAATTATGCAACCATTTCTCCATATAGTTAATTTTAGTTACATTTTGTAATTTTTTATTTAACTTTGAAATCTTCTTTATAAGAAAATCATAAACAACGATAAAAGCCTTTTATATGTTGGTATACATTTTGCTCTTTATGTAGCATTATGAGAAGATTTCCAAATATTATTTCATTTACACTATTGACTGGGTTTTTGGTTGTTTCGTTTGTGTCGCTTTACTTTCTGCAACCGGCGTTTCTGAACAAAATCAACAATATGATGATAGATACAGCCATCACTTTTCATGGAAAAACACCGCATGACGAACGCATCACGATTGTCGATATCGATGAGAAGTCGCTCAAAGAGCTGGGGCAGTGGCCATGGAGTCGTAACAAGATCGCTCTGATTTTAGACAATCTGACCCGGGCGGGGGCGGCTATTATCGGGTTGGATATTGTCTTTGCGGAGAAAGACAACAGCTCTCCTCTCAACATCGCAGACGATCTCAATATCTCTGCAAAAGATCTGCCCGACTATGACAAAATCCTGGCAAAAACACTGACGCAAACGCCTACGGTAACAGGATTTATTTTTGATTTCAAATCTTCCACCAACAACACCGCACCCGCTACCGATGCGATGTTTATCCAACGGGGTGGAACGGGGATGCAGACCATGCTTCAGGCAAAGGGTGTTACGCCGAATATCCCTCTTTTACAGCAAAACAGTCTCTACAGCGGGAGTTTCAACACCATTCCGGACAAAGATGGTATCGTACGGCGTATCCCGCTGGTAATCGCCTATGATGACAGTATATACTCCTCTCTCTCCTTTGAGATGGTACGTGCCATGCTGGGTACAAGAAGAGTCGATATCCTTTATGATCAAAACGGTATAGAACATATCGAAACAGGGGGCATAAGTATCCCCACAGATGATGCAGGCAGAATGTTTGTCAACTACCATGGCGGTGCAAGAACCTACACCTACCTCAGTGCCACAGATATCTACCACAACCGTTTCGATCCTGCCCAGGTGAAAGATCATATCATCCTCATTGGAACCTCTGCCGCGGGGCTTCTGGATTTACGGGCGACACCGTTTGAGAGTACCTATCCCGGTGTCGAAGTGCATGCAAACGCCATCGACAATATCATCAATCAGGATTTTATACAAACACCCTCCTATACCAGAGGTATCACGCTGGTACTTATACTCCTATCGAGTATCATTTCGGCATTCATTATCCTCAATACCACGCCTTTTTTTTCTTTTACCCTGAGTGTCGCTTTTCTGGGTCTGTTAACTACCTTTTTGTACCAAATGCTCTTTCATGAACATCTGCTTCTCAACTTTGCCTACCCTCTTCTTGCCTCTGTCAGTACGATTTCACTCCTCTCTTTTCTCAAAATCTACAAAGAGAACAGACAAAAAGAGATTATCGCAGATAAATTTGCCAAAAAAGTTTCCCCGCAGGTTGCCGCACAGCTTCTGAAAAACCGTGAAAATATCTTCATGACAACCGAAGCGGAGATTACGATATTTTTCAGTGACATCCGCAATTTTACTACTATTTCGGAATCTTTCGCCAGTCCGAAAATTCTGATTGAGTATTTAAATACCTATATGTCGCCGATGAGTGAGATTATCATCTCTCATGAAGGAACCATCGACAAATATATCGGTGATGCCATCATGGCCTACTGGAATGCTCCTCTGCCTGTAAAAAACCATGCAGACAAAGCACTCAGCGCTGCCATAAAACAGATCGAAGCGCTTGAAAAACTCAACAAAACACTTCAGCAAAAAAATTTTCCGCCGATAGATATAGGTATAGGCATACATACCGGTAAAGCGATTGTCGGAGAGATGGGAAGCAGCGGTCGGAGTGACTATACCGTCATCGGAGACACCATCAATCTCGGATCGCGTATCGAGGGTTTATGCAAACCTTACGGGGCAAAGATTCTCATCTCTGAAAATACAAAAGAGAGACTTGAAGGTCTCTACAAAATCAGAGAGATCGACCGGGTGCAGGTAAAGGGGAAAGATACCGCCGTCACGATATACGAAGTGATCGGTTTTGGTAAATTTGACCGGGATGAAGCTGCTTTGCACAAAGAGTACAGATATGCCCTGAAGCTTTACAAAGAGGCAAGATTTCAGGAGGCGTATCTGCTTTTTGCGGCGTTGCATGAAAAAGAACCGCACAAACTCTATGCACTCTATATGGATCGTTGTGAAGCCTATGCCAGAAAGAATATAAAGGATTTTGATGCAGTCCATCGATTTACTACAAAATGATGTACGACTTCTCGGAGCAGACGGTTCCAAAAGTACCGATGCAGGTACCAGCTCCCTGCAAGTAAGTACTTCCATCGTCATCGATGCGGGAAATATTGTACAGGGGCTTGGCAAAGATGCCCGCAATATCGAACATATCTTTCTGACCCATTCGCATCTTGACCATATCGTCGATATCGCTTTTCTGGCTGAGCGCTATTTTGAAAGCCGTAAAACGCCGCTGAAAATCTACGCACTTCATGAAACACTCGATGCACTGAAAAAACACTATTTTAACAATATCATCTGGCCGGATTTTACAGAGATTACACTACCACACAGCAAAGAACCGGCAGTAAAACTCATACCAATTGAAACAGATAAAAACTATCACTTTTCAGATACCATCATCAAACCGATCGAAGTCAACCATACGGTACCCACCTGTGCCTATGTGATCGAGAAAAAATTCTTTTCACTTATCTACGCCCCCGATACCCACCTCAACGAAACCATCTGGCATGAGATCAATCAAGATCCGAAAATCGACTCTCTGCTGATCGATCTCTCTTTCCCCTCTTCGCAGAACGATCTGGCAAAACTGAGCGGTCACCTGACACCCAAACTGCTGGAACAGGAACTCCAAAAGATCACCAAACCGCTGCGTGTTTACGCCATACATCTCAAAGAGCCTTACAGAGAAGAGATCATCAAAGAGATTACAGAGCATCCGGTACTACAGTCGCAGATCACCTTTCTGCCAAACGGTGCCTATCTGAAAAAGGGGCTTTTGAAAAAAGGGCAGGATGAAACCGACGATCTTGAG
The DNA here is from genome assembly GCA_964651755.1 of uncultured Sulfurospirillum sp. Lineage (GTDB taxonomy): Bacteria > Campylobacterota > Campylobacteria > Campylobacterales > QNZT01 > QNZT01. The sequence continues at coordinate 5,052 of CAZYZD010000086.1, forward strand.
ATGCTCACTACCCTTGCAAAAGAGAAAAATCTCGATATTATTCTCGATAAAATCCTCCAGCAGGTGATGAAACGCACCAACGCAGAGGGTGGTACCATCTACCTCAAACATGAAAACAAACTGCACTTCAAGGTTGTCATCAACCAAAAACTTGCCATCCACAATACACAAACTTCCAACTGGCCGCCGATTCAGCTCTATACACCACAAGGTTCCAACCTCTCCAACGTTTCAGCTCTCTGCGCCATCAAAAATGAGATTATCAATATCCCAGATGTCTACAATGAGAAGGGATTCAACTTTGAAGGGATGAAAAAGTTCGATGCGGCAAATCACTACCGTTCCAAATCCATGCTGGTGATTCCCATGGTTGATCATGAAGATGATCTTATCGGTGTTTTACAGCTTATCAACAAACTCGACCACAACAAGCAGGCTATCCCTTTTGAAAAGAGCGATATTCATATTGCACAGGCATACAGCGCCTACTGTGCCATCGCCATCACCAAAAACCGCCTCATCGAAGATCTGGAAAAACTCCTCCTCTCTTTCCTTGAAAGTATCGCAATCGCAATGGATGCAAAATCACCGGTAGGATACGGACACATCACCCGTGTCGGCAAGATGATGGAACTCTTCAGCGAAGCGATCAATCAGGATAAAAAACAGTACAAAAATGTACAGTACAACAGAGACGAACTCCTGCAACTCAAACTTGCAGCCTGGATGCACGACATCGGTAAAATCTCGACACCTGAACCGATCCTCAACAAAGCAACCAAGCTCGAAACCACCTACAATCGTATCGGCGAGATCTCAGCACGCTTCCAAAGCGTAATCCTCTCACTCAAACTTGCACTTGCGGAAAAAGAGATCGCACAGCTAAACGGTGCCAGAACATTTGACATGAAAGAAGAGGTCGAAAAAACCACGCAGGAGATCAGCCAGCTTGAAGATGATCTCTTCTTTATCAAACAAAAAAACCTTCCCTCAGGACTGATGGACGATGACGATATTCAAAGAATCGAAAATATCGCAAAAAAAGAGTATTTTGTAGAGGGTCGAAAAATCCACCTGCTGACACCGGATGAAGTCAAAAATCTCTCCATCCGCTACGGCACCCTCAACGACGAAGAGCGCAAAAAAATCAACGAACACGCCAAAATCAGCAACCAGATGCTCGATATGCTGGTATTTCCCAAAAAGTTCAAAGATGTTCCCAAAATCGCAGGCATGCATCATGAAAAACTCAACGGAGAAGGGTATCCAAACGGTGTTAAAGGAGACGACATCCCCTTTGAAGCAAGACTGCTGGCGATCATAGATATCTTCGAAGCCCTCACCGCACACGACCGCCCGTACAAACGCCCCAAAACACTGAGCGAAACTTATGCGATTTTGGATAACATGGTCAAAGAAGGCGCACTCGACGGCGAAATCATCAAATACCTGAAAGAGTCAGGGCTTTTCGAAAAGTACGCAAAAGCATACCTTTTACCGGAACAGTTACAATAAATCATTTCATGAAATATAAAATTGCCTATTATAAAGGATTCAGATGAAAAATATGATGATATCTCTGTTAAGCATTGTTATAGTTTATATTGCCTATAAAAGTGTTCCTATTTTGATTTATAAATATAAAAGATATACAGCACATACAAAAGCTATCAATACAATAGCACCTGATGCAAACGCATCTACACTAGAAGGAAAAGTATGGCACATGAAAGAACAACAAGGTAAAAATATCATTGTGGTATTCTGGGGAAGTTATTGCCATCCCTGTCTTGCTGAAATACCCCACATACAAGAGTTATATCAAAAATATAAAGATAATGATAATTTAGAAATAATAACCTATTCTTTTGACTTGTCGCAAAACTCTGAAGCATTAAAAAAGTTTATAGATGATAAAAATATCACCTATCCTGTACTTCTTGAAAAATATCCGCAAGATAGTGAAAAAAACTTTGCAAAAAAATTTGAAGTGATAGGTGTACCCTCAATCTGGTTTATAGATAAAAACGGGATTGTTCTCGCCTCCAATCGGCGTTCAATCGAAGAGATTATGCCCTTTATAAAGAAATATCTTCATCAGTAAACAGGTAAAGTTTAAACTTTACCTATTTACCACCACGTACACATCTGATATGCATCCCCAAATAATCTCTGCATCTATGGCTTGTTCCATCTCTCTCATTGTATGTTCTGTAATAATCTATAGTTTGATCTTCTTTAACAGATGAACCATAATAAGTACTACTCCAGAAATTTGCTGCTCTATAGTGAGAGCTGCTATTTTCTGTTCCAATTTTCATCCTGTTTTTAAAAACTGAAACTGTCGATGGATCATAATGTGTTATATCGGATAATGTGTTGAGTTCATTGATATTTGGCAATCTCCAGTCATCATATCCACCAAGATTCAAGGATTTACAATAATTTATACCCTCTTCTACCGACATTCTTTTTTCAATATGAGAAGTATCTTCCCACATAAGGTCAGTAGCAGTATCTGTAACTATATCACCCGATGAAACAAAATGACTTTCTGGACGTTGATCTTTACCTTTAACACATCGTACAGCATATCTGTTTGACTTTAAAAAATCTTCCCGTTCACCGTAATTTGCACTAAACCCTCTGGAAAAATCCAGATAATATGCCATATTGTTACTATCATAAGGATATTCATTGCTGCTCCAGAATTTTCCCCGTGCCGCACTTGAAAAAATAGGATCTATTTTGGGGGATTTTCCCAAATCAAGAATTGTCTGCAGCTCCTTTAGTGTCGGTACTCTCCAGCCAGACACACCATCAACAACAAGATTTTGACAATATTTCACCGCATCAGTAAAATCACCGCGTCCTGTTTCATTATCCTGCCATTTTAGTGATGTAATTTTATCAATAACAATATTTCCATTTTTTATGTAAGATCTTGCCGCTCCAACTCTCAAAGCTCCATCATCTCCGTCAAGAAGTGATCTCTCCTCTCCAGTTTTAAAAACTTTATACGTATTTACAACAGTTTCTTCGGTACCAGTTGTTACATTAACATCAGTAGTTTCAGTGGTTTCATTATTATCAATACCAGAACTGGCATCATCCATACCATTAGTATCAATTGTAGTAGATTCAGTACTGTTATTGTTATCTGCTATTTCATTGGTTGTATTAGGCGTCCCTGCACTATTGTTATCTGCATCTGTTTTTAGAGTACTATGGGAATTTCCACAAGCAGCCAATATTCCCATAAGTGAGAATGAGACTACTAGCATTTCAATTTTTTTCATTATTATATCCTTCTAAATAAATATTATATTTCTGTTACTCTTTACTAAATCCATCAATTGATTTAAAACAGAAATAATCAATTAAATTTTAAATTAAAACTTTAATTGACATTGTTTAGAATATAACAATATAAACTTAATTAGTTATAAAGTTAAATTATTAGATTATTATGCAAGGTTAAAACCTTGCCTCCAAACCGGAGACCGTACTTCAGTGCGGTACCTGCTACTCGATTATCTTCTTTAGTTCCAAAATATATTTTTCTAATTCACTTATTTTATTTTGACAGATATCAAAAATAGTTTCAGCATCTATCTCAATATAATGATGCGTCAATATCTCTCTAGTTTTTATAATTTTACTCCAGTAAACTTTATCTGCTACTTGCAATAACAGTGCTCTGTCTCTTTTATCAATATTCTTTATAGCTTCACCTATTGATTGTAATCTCATAGAAATTGCATCAAGTCGATCAAGTCCTTCATCACTACTTATATAAAATCATCACTACTAGATATATTCTGAAACCTTCGATTAATAAGTTCTATACTTTTAAGCACAAACTTCAAAAGCTCTCTGTTTGTCGCTTTATCCATAAACAACCTCATCCTCTATACGTTTAATTAAAATTTTATTATTATGTTTATGCTTATGAACTATATCTATCTTTTTATGATAAAGCTCCTCCAAATATACCCAGAGACCAGCAAGATTATCAAAAGTTTTTTCTTTAAACTCTACATAGAAATCTATATCGCTATCTTCACTTTGCTGATCTTTTGCATAGCTACCAAAGAGTCCTATATTTTTTACACCATACTCTTTTTGAATAAAATCTTTTTTTTCATTGAGTTTAGTAAGTATCTCTTCTTTTGTCATATCAAAATCCTGGTCAGGCTTTTTATGTTATTATACCGTTTTATCTCATTTTTTACCAAATTTGTGCAAGGTTGAAACCTCGCTTCCAAACCGGAGACCGTACTTCAGTGCGGTACTTTTATGCAAAGCTAAAGCATCGCCTCCGATGATGTTACCCGGAAACCGTACTTCAGTGCGGTACCTTGGTGCAAAGCTGAAGCATTGCCTCCATTACTA